>CAJXNS010000106.1 GCA_913057165.1 uncultured Trueperaceae bacterium | reverse complement strand
CCTCAACGCTGTCCTGGATGGGGTTAAAGACCTCCGCGAGGCCGTCCAGCAGGCGCAAGCCCGGCAAGCCCGCGGCGGACGCACCCTGCTGTTCGTCGATGAGGTCCACCGCTTCAACAAAGCCCAGCAGGACGCGCTGCTACCCAGCGTCGAAGCGGGCGTCGTGACGTTCATTGGGGCGACCACCCAAAACCCGTTCTTTGAGGTCAACCCCGCCCTCGTCTCCCGCAGTCGCGTGTTTCAACTCACGCCCTTAAGCGAGACCGACCTAAGGCGCGTGGCAGACCAAGCGCTGCGCGACGAGGTGCGCGGCCTCGGCACGCTCGCCGTCGAGGTCGCAGACGACGCCATGGCGCACCTCACCAACGTGGCGAACGGCGACGCCCGGTCGCTTCTGAACGCCCTCGAGCTTGCCGCCCTCACGACCGAACCGAACCATGAAGGCGTCCGCGTCATCGACCGCGCCACGGCGGAAGAGTCGATCCAAAAGCGCGCCGTGCTCTACGACAAGGAAGGCGACGCACACTACGACGTCATCAGCGCGTACATCAAAAGCCTGCGCGGCAGCGACCCTGACGCCGCGCTTTACTGGCTGGCCGTCATGGTGCACGCCGGCGAGGACCCGCGGTACATCTTCAGGCGCCTTCGGGTGCACGCCTCAGAAGACGTCGGTATGGCCGACCCAGACGTGCTCGGGCGCATCAACGCCTGCGCGGCCGCGTTCGACGCGGTCGGTATGCCCGAAGGGCGGTACTTTCTCGCGCAAGCCACGCTGGTGCTTGCAGCAGCACCCAAATCGAACAGCACCCTCGGGTTTTTTGACGCCCTTGCGGCGGTTGAGCAGGAAGCCCGCGCGGACGTGCCCAGCCACCTGAAGGACGCCAACCGGGACGCGGAAGGCTTCGGGCACGGGCAGGGTTACCTCTACCCGCACAGCTACCGCGATCACTGGGTTGCCCAGCAGTACCTGCCGCCCGCCCTGCAAGGCCGGCTGTTCTACCAGCCGTCCAGCGAAGGGTTCGAAGCCACCATCAAAACCCATGTTGAGAGGCGCCGGGAGGTGCAGCTGGCCGCCATGCTCGACGGCACGCTGGCGGGCGGGCAGGAAAGCCTCAGCTTCGCGCCGAACGAAGCGGACCGCGACGCCTGGGCCGACCGCACCACCTCCGGCCAAGGCGAAACCATCGCCGCACTCCGCGACCGGCTCTTTGAAGCAGCCGCCCTCACGCGGCACGACCGGGTGCTGGACTTGTGCGTGCCGTCGGGCTGGACGACGTTTGAAGCGATGCGGCGCACGCCCGAAGGGCACGTCTGGTCGCTGCCTGAAACCGATGAATCCGTGCGGTTGATCGAAGGCCTGGCGGCCGAACGGCCCGAACTGGAACGCCCCGTCGTCATCAAGCGGCCTGCAAAGGATGTGGCAGACACCTTGCGGGCCGCTGCGCGCGAACGCTACGGCGTAGACCACCTCGCCTTTGACGTGGTGCTTGCCGTGGGCGGCGTCCGCGGCAACTTACGTGACGGCCTCCCTGCATGGCTTCCCGCTGCGCGTGACCTCATGGCGCCCGGTGGCCGGCTGGTCGCCCTTGACGCCCAACCGGGCGGCGCCACAAGGCTGGCGGACACCCTCGCACCGAACGCCGTGGAAGAGAGCTTGATAGAAGCCTTGCATGCCGCTGAGGACGCCCTCCGGGCAGCCCGCGAGCCCGCGACAGACGAGACCCTCTTGGGCCTGCTTGTTGACGCTGGGTTCGCCGGTGCGGACGTGACGACCTTCCACGTGGACGCCTTCCGCTCGGCTTCGCCGGCCCGGGTGGCGTCCTGGTTCGAGCCCGGTCGGCCGCTCCGTGACGCGCTTGACGCACAAGGCGTGCCAGACGACGGCATAGAGGCGCTTAAGACGGCACTGACCGCTGCATGGCGTGACGGGGTGCCGTGGCGGACGCCGTGGCGGCAATGGGTGGCCACCAACCAAGACTCTTAGACGGACGTTAGAGGCAGGCGCTGCCGGTTTTTTTGGATTCCATATACGCCAGTGCCGTGTTGAGCGGCAGGGATGCGTAAGGTTTGAGCGTTGGGCTGGGG
>CAJXNS010000105.1 GCA_913057165.1 uncultured Trueperaceae bacterium | reverse complement strand
CGCCAGCCGGCCGAGAGCCAGGTGAGGGCTTGGGAGTGCGTATCGGTGTTGGCCCACCAGGCGCGGTGGCGGTAGGCGCTCGTGGGCAGCTTGCGGCCGAGGACGCTCTCAATGTCGCTGAACGACATGTTGGTCTCGCTGCCTTTGGCGTCCTTGAGGTGTTTGCCGATCGGCGCGTAGCTGCTGCCGGACGGTCCGCGTGAGCGGCGTGGGCGGCGGGCGGCGCGCGCGGGTGCCTCCAGCTGCGGGTCGCCTGCGATGAAGCGGGCGGTCAGGCTGTAAAAATCCGCGACGCGGTCTTGGGGGATGAGTACTTTGACTTCGGCGAGTTCCATGGGTGCCTCCCTTGGCATATTGCAGTGTCAGTGCAATGTCAATTACACGCCCCCGATACTAGCACCAATGTCAGACCACAGGTGCGGTTGGGGTTACGTTTCAACACCCTAATGCATGGGGTGCACGCCTGAATGTGCGAATGACCTAACGGGGTGCGGCAAACGTCAGGTCGTAAAAGCGCTCCGCACGCTCACCACGCTCAAGGCGTTCTTTGAGGTGTGCGTCGGCAGGATCGTCCCGTGCAATCCGGTCGAACATCGCCTTCGTTTGACTCGCGTGCGCCTCCAGTGCCGCCCGCTTGAGGTGCCGGTAGGCCGCCACGTTCATCTCCACGTCGGGGGCGCCCAGGGCGGCTTCGGTCTCCTCACGGTCGGTGACGGTGATCGCCCATAACTTGGGCCGGTTGTTCTCATCAAAGCGGTGTACCGCGGCGTACGTGGCTTCACCGATCGCATCGTGGTCGGGATGCACCCCGCGACCGGGGTAGAACGAAATCACGACGTCGGCCTTGCGCTGCATCAGTTCGTGCGCAATGCGATCAGCGACGCTGCCTGCGTCCTCAAACTCAAGGGTTTTATCGCGGTGGCCGAGCAGCACGAGCTCAATATCAAGGGCGTCTGCAGCGTTCTGCAGTTCACGTTCGCGAACGTCGCGTAGCGTCTCGCGGTTGGCGAAGAACGGCTGACCGTGATTGCGCCCCATGTCGCCGTACGTGGCGCAAACGAACGTGGCCGGCACGCCAGCGGCGCGGTGCATCGCCAGCGTGCCCGCCGTGCCGAACGCCTCATCGTCTGGGTGGGCTAGGACCACCACGAGGTGTTCATGCGCCACAGGCGCGTCAAAGACCTGCTTGGCGGGCAGCGGTTGGGATTCGTTAGGCGTACTCATGCGTCCTCCCGGAACGGCACGAACGAGAGCTGCAGGCCGATCCTGAGTCGGCCCGAGTCGTCGTAACCGGCCATGAGGAGGGCATCATCACCGTGGCGGGCGGTGTGCGTCAGCCCGTCGCCGTAAATCCAGCCATCGTCCATTTTGAGTCCGACACGGTACGGACCTACGCCGCGAACACTGCCGCGTTCGAAGCGAACCTTGGCGTTGCGCACAAACGCCACGACGGGGAACGTCTTCTCAGGCCCGAGAGCGGTGTAGGTGCCGGTGGTGGTTTCAAAGTGCAGGTAGACGTCATGCCCACGAAAGCGCGCAAGTTCCTGCTGAAGCTCGGTCTTGTCGATTGGGGTCAACGTGTCCTCCTGAAGGGGACACGGTAACGCTTAAGTGGCGTGCGTACGCCCGCTTCCGCGACGGAGGGTTTCAGGCACGCCGCAAAAACGCCAGCAGGTCGTCTGCATCCCACGCATTGATCACGTCGTCTGTGGTCAGCCACGCCCGCCTGGCTTGCAGCACCCCGTGACGCATGAGGTCCAGGTCGGACACCGCGTGGGCGTCGGTGTTGATGCTGATCTTGAGGCCGAGCTTGGCGGCCTGCCTCGCGAGCACGTCGTCGGCGTCCAGCCGGGCGGGGTGCGCGTTGATCTCGATGGCGACATGGTTGTTTAGGCACGCTTGCAGCACGCGTGTGCGGTCGAAGCGGATGCCGTCGCGTTTACCGAGCAGCCGGCCGGTGGGATGCCCGAAAATACGCACGCTCGGGTGCGACAGCGCCCGCTCCAGACGTTCGGTCTGGACGTCCTCATCCAAGTCAAAGTGCGAATGCACGCTGGCGACCACGACGTCCATCCGCTCGAGCAGGTCGTCGTCCATATCCAGCGTGCCGTCCTTGAGAATGTCAACCTCCATGCCTTTC
>CAJXNS010000104.1 GCA_913057165.1 uncultured Trueperaceae bacterium | reverse complement strand
CGTCGCTCGGCACGACCTGCACCGTGAGTGCCTGCGTGTTTGCATTATCAAGCGTGCGGACGACCGCTTCCACCACGTCCAGCGAAGGCACCACATCGGGCGTGGCTTGCGCCGTGCGGGTGGCGATCACGCGGCCGCTTTCACCTAAGAATTCGATCGTGAAGGTGTACGTCACCCCGTTGGTTAAGCCGGAGTGCGACCACGACTCGGTGCCTTCCGGCAGGATGAACTCAGCAACACCGTCGCTGGGCACGGGGCTCACGAGAATGCGGATGCCGCCGGGTGCTGGGCCTTGCGGGGGCTGCCAGCGCAGGGTGGCGCTGCGGTCACCGCCCTCGGCGGTCACCGCGGCAGCCGTGACGTCATCTGGGCTTTGGGAGTGCGCCCCGATGTAGCCACAACCGGCCGCCACGGCGGCCAGCAAAATCCCAGCTGCGCACCGCAGTGCGATGCCTTTGACCCCCTTGCGCGTCATCATGCGACCGTACGACCTGCGCATTAGACGCGCATTAGCAGAAGCAATAAAGCGGGGGTGCCAAGGGGGCTGTCAACCCGCCCGCGGTAGCATCGGGCCATGACCGACGCGACCTGCCACGTGACCTGCCTTGGCGAAATGCTGATCGATTTCGTGCCGGACACATCCGGCGTGACGCTCGGTGAAGCGGAACGTTTCATCAAGGCGCCCGGCGGGGCGCCCGCCAATGTCGCGGTCGGCGTGGCACAACTCGGGCGCCAGGCCGCCTTCTGCGGGCGGGTGGGCGACGACCCGTTCGGCCGCTGGCTCACAGGCATCCTGGACAGTCACGGTGTCGATACGGCGCAGGTGACGTTCGATCAGGCGGCACGGACCGCGCTGGCGTTCGTGACGCTCACCGCGGACGGGGAGCGCGACTTCATGTTCTACCGCCACCCTTCGGCTGATATGCAGCACGACCCAAGCGACCTTGATGCGGCCGCCCTTCAGGGCACGCGGGTGCTGCACCACGGCAGCATTTCGCTCATCCAGGAACCCTCACGCGCGGCGACGTTCCAGGCGATCGACACCGTGAAGCAAGCCGGCGGGAAGATCAGTTACGACCCGAACCTGCGCCTGCCGCTATGGCCCAACGAAACCGCGGCAAAAGACGGCATCCGGTCGGCCTGGCACTTAGCAGACGTCATCAAAATCAGCGACGACGAACTCGAATTCCTGACCGGCAGCCGTGACTTAGCAGCCGCTACAAGCTTGCTGGACGGCGGGCCGGACCTGCTGCTGGTGACCCTCGGCGCGGGCGGCGTGGCGTGGTTCACGCCGGACGGCCGCGGCACCGTGCCCGGGTTTGGCGTGACCGTCAAAGACACGGTCGGCGCAGGCGACGCGTTTGTTGCGGGCGTCCTGTCCGGCCTCGCGCCGCTTGACGCCTGGCCAACCGGCGGGCCGGAACTGGAAGCGATCCTACGGCGCGCGAACGCGTACGCGGCGCTTGCGACCACGCGAACGGGCGGGATTCCCGCCATGGCCACCCGCGCTGAACTGGACGCCTTCATGCAATCAAACGCCTAAGGGCACCCCAGACGAGTGGGCTATTGGCGCTCGCCCCAACCATCCAACGCGAATGTGGCGCCCCAGCGGGGCGCCACATCATCATCTGTGCTGGCCTGGCGGCCTAGCGGGCTGGCTTAGCTAGCTGGCTTATATAGCTGGCCTAGCGGGCTGGTTTAGCTGGCGGCCTGCCCCAAGTACGTCCGCAAGCGGTCGTACGCCGCTTGGGCGTTCTCGCGGATCTGCTGGTCGTGATCCCGGCCCGCCATCATCATGTGCATCGTCATGTGCTTATCGACGTCGCCAAAGATCGAGTTCAAAATCTCGACCTCCTCCTTGCTCCGCAGGCTGGCGTCGTCACGGAACAACGTGGTGTAGCTGAACTCAAACTCGCGTTCGTCGATCTCGCCACCCAAGAACGCCTCAAGCAGCCGCACGTACGGACGCAGTTCCTGCTCCGCAGCCGTCTGCGCCGCGCCGCTCGATTCCACCGGCTCACCGTTCGGCACGCGCGCGAAGCCTTCGCTCAGCACATCCGGCGTGATCGCCCAGTTGTCCACATCAAAGACGGCCTGGCCGTCCTTAAACAGGATCACCTGCGGGCTTTCATGCCGAATTTGGGTTTGCTCGGCGACAAAGTTGCTGGCCGGGCGGGCTTCCACCACGCGAATCAGACCGACCATCAGGTCGGTGCGTTGCTCCAGCTGCTCCTGGACGAAGCCGAAGCCTTGCATGGTTTTGTGGCAGG
>CAJXNS010000103.1 GCA_913057165.1 uncultured Trueperaceae bacterium | reverse complement strand
CTCGTGGCAACTGGGACGGGATCGCTAATGCGAATCACGGGCGTCGATCTTGATGGAAACACCGGCAGCGATGTCACGCTTTACTCGGATGACTACCGAGATGGCCGTCACGATGACGACGATGACGATGATGACGACTACGAACGCGACGACGATTACGGCGACTATTACGACGAGTAAGCCGGGCGTGTAACGCCTACTCCGCGCGGGCTGACCGATGCCACCAAGCATCCGAGCCCGCGCTCTGATTTGAAGCACCTCAAAACGCGCCATCGAGAACCCCCGCCGACTTCACTTATTGGTGATAAGTTTTTCGTCGGAGGCACGATATGACGTTCCGCAAAGCATCACTCGCCGTCCTTCTGACGTTTTCACTCACCGCCTGCTCCGGGCTTGACGCCCTCCTGGATGAAGCGGTGGCCTGGGTAGAGAACGTCCGCGAAGACAACACCTTTTCGGCGGTCGACGCCGACACCGCAAAACCGTACATTGAACCCGACGAAGCAGACGAGGCTTACGAAGAACTCCCAGACAGCGTCATTGAAGACGGCAACCAGGACGCATTTGTGAACTCCATCAAGACGGTCCTCTTCCCAGTCGACCAAGACGATCCCGAAATCAGAGGACTGGTGGTCGGCAAAATCGAAGTTTACAACCAACGTCTGTATCTTGAGTTCAAACCCAACAACGCCTTCATGGCGCTCCAGCCAACCGGCACCGCCGGCGAGTTCGAAGCCGATATCGACTTCAGCGAGACCGGCGACGAGCTGATCATTACCGTAAATGCGGCCACGCGTCAGGCGACCATCCTGACCAAAGAACCGGGATACGACGCCCACCTCGTGCTCGCCGCATCACCGCGCCGCGTGATCGGTGTGGACACCAGCTCGAACGGTGACGTCGACTGGTACCTATACTCCGACGACCAACGAAACGGTGGCCGAGCGCAGGGACGCCCCTGACACCACGGCGTTGACGCGCCCGCAAGGCGCGCGCTAACCTGCACGGCGTGACGGACGCACACCCGAGCCTCGCAAACGCACCCAAATTCAATTTGAATTTGAATTCGTGCCTTTGTGACCCCCTCGGGACGTGACCGACCCAACCTTCACGCGTTCACACCCCCGAGGTTCCCTCGGGGGTGTTTCTCTTGCGCCCAGGCCGAAAGGACGCCGCCCATGACCCAGCCCCACGACCGCATCCTCACCCGCGACCTTGCCGAACATGAAGGTAGCCACGTCACCCTGCGGGGCTGGGCTTACGCCCGTCGCGACTTGGGCGGCGTGCAATTCCTCATCCTGCGTGATCGCGAAGGCACCGTCCAGTGCGTCTTCCGCGGTACCGACCTGCCGCTGCCCGAAAGCGCCGTTGAGGTCACCGGGTCGGTCGTCCGCTCAGACAAGGCCCCCGGCGGGTTTGAGGTGCACGGCGACACCCTGACCGTCATTAGCGAAGCGCTCGACGCCACCCCGCTCGAGATTCCAAAGGAAACGTGGAACGCCAACCCGGAGACGATCCTTGCCTACCGGCACGTGTCCGTTCGCGAAGACGCCACCCGCGCCATGCTGCGCGTCCAAGCCGCCCTCGTGCGCGCCTTCCGGGACGCCCTTGAGGCCGAACACTTCACCGAAATCTTCACGCCCAAACTTGTTGCCGCAGGCGCCGAAGGCGGCGCCGACATGTTCGAGGTCGACTACTACGGACGCCGCGCCTACCTGGCCCAATCCCCGCAGCTGTACAAACAGATCATGGTCGCGGTCCACGAACGCGTGTTTGAAACCGCACCCGTCTACCGCGCCGAAGCCAGCCATACGGTCCGGCACCTCGCTGAGTACCTGAGCCTCGACGCCGAAATGGGGTTCATCGACGACGACGGCGACGTCATGGACCTGCAAGAACACGCTGTGCGCAGCATGATGACCGCCGTGCAGGAACGCTGCGTACGCGAGCTTGCCCTGCTGAACGCGGAGCCGGTCCGCATGGACGGACCGTTCCCGCGCATTCCGCTGCTTGAAGCCCGCCAGCTGGTGAGTGAGCGCTACGGTCACCAAAGCGGCGGTAAGGACTTAGACCCAGAAGCCGAACGCCTCCTTGGCCAGTGGGCGCTTGAGGAGCACGGCAGCGACTTCGTATTCGTCACGCACTACCCGCAAGCCGCCCGACCGTTCTACACGTACCCCACAAGCGACGGTCTCACCCGCGGGGTGGACCTGCTCTTCCGCGGGACCGAAATCTCCTCAGGTGGGCAGCGCGTCCACGAGCATGACGTCCTCGTCCGCGAGCTTGAAGCGCGCGGCATGGACGTCCGCCGTTTTGAAGGGTACTTAGACGTT
>CAJXNS010000102.1 GCA_913057165.1 uncultured Trueperaceae bacterium | reverse complement strand
CTGCATCTTCTGCGGCTTCTGCGAAGAAGCCTGCCCCACCGGCGCGATCGTGCTGGGTCACGAGTTTGAACTGGCCGACTTCCGTTACGACGACTTCGTGTACGGCAAGGACGACATGCTCGTCGGCGTTAAAGGCAGCAAATGGCAACGCCGCGAAGCCGAAAAAGCCGGCAAGGACGTGCAGGTGGGCCTCACGTCCGGACCCCGCCCGGAGCTTGAAGGCGTGGACTACTGATGGTCGCGTTCGTCATCATCGCCGTCCTGGCGACCGTCGGCGCGATCGGGGTTGTCACCCTCAAGCAGCCCGTGCATGCCGCCCTGTCGCTCGTCGGCACGCTGCTGACGGTGGCGCTTGCGTACGTGCAGCTCAACGCCAACTTTCTGGCCGCCACGCAGGTGATCGTCTACGCCGGCGCGATTATGGTGCTGTTCTTGTTCGTCATCATGCTCCTGAATGTCGGTGGGGAAGAGGACAAGGACCCGGTCCCGCTCGTGCGGCGTCTTGCCTGGCCGGCTGCGGGCGTCACCGCGTTCTTGATTGCGTACGCGGCGTGGACCGACCCGCGCGTCCTGCCTGAAGGCACCACCATCCAAACGGTCATCAGCCAAGGCGGCGTCGGCGGGATTGCCGACGTGCTCTTTGGGCCGTTCCTGCTTGCGTTTTTCCTGGTTGGGGTGCTGCTCCTCACCGGCATTGTTGGCGCGGTCGGTTTGGTGCAGCCGGAAGCGGTTGATGCGTCACGCGAAAGCGACGCGCCAAGCGTCAACCCTGCTGGCGACGCGCCGCGTGGCGTGCTTGAAGGCGAGGGCGCGTAACGCATGCCGAATGACGTGCCAACCGAAGCGTGGGTCGCCCTCAGCGCCATCCTGTTTAGCCTGGGCGCCGTAGGGGTGCTCACCCGCCGCAGCGCCATCCTGGTGTTCTTAAGTGTGGAACTGATGCTGAACGCCGCCAACCTGTCGCTCGTCGCGTACGCCCGTCAGTGGGCGGAAGCGGGCGTCACGACCGTCATGACCGGCCAGACCGCCGTGTTTATCGTCCTGGCGGTCGCAGCGGCTGAAGTCGCCGTCGGCCTTGGGATCCTTGTGGCGATCTTTAAAAACCGGGTGAGTACCAACGTCGACCGCCTGTCGGAGGTGCGCGGATGAGCGAACTCACGAACTGGATTGCGATCGTGCCGTTCCTCGCGCTTGCCGGCGCGCTCGTCAACCTCACCGTCGGCCACCGCTGGCGTGAACCGCTGCCTGGGTTCTTTGCGACCGCTGTGAGCGGCGCAGCGTTTGTGCTGACCCTCACCTCGTTCGTCGGTCTCTTGGGTGGCGGCGAAGCGCGCACCGTGACCGGTTGGACGTTCTTGCAGGCCGGCACGTTCGACCTGACGGTCGGCGCGCGCATCGACACCTTAAGCGTCCTGATGATGCTCGTCATCACCGGCGTGGGCACGCTCATCCACCTGTACTCGGTCGGGTACATGCACGGCGACGACCGCTACGCGCGGTACTTCGCGTACCTGAACCTGTTCATTGCGGCGATGAGCACGCTGGTGCTGGCCGACTCGCTACTGCTGGTGTTCGTCGGTTGGGAAGGCGTCGGGGTGGCGTCCTACCTGCTGATCGGTTTTTGGTTCTCACGCGACGAGAACGCCAGCGCCGCACGCAAGGCGTTCATCGTCAACCGCATCGGCGACGCCGGGTTCCTGCTCGCCATGTTCTTAACCGTCGCCGCCTTCGGCACGCTTAACATCCAAGCCGTCAACGCGGCCGCCGAAAACGCCGCGTTTGGGTCTGGGGTGCTGCTCGCGATCGGCCTGCTGCTCCTGCTGGCGGCCACAGGCAAGAGCGCGCAACTGCCGCTGCAGGTGTGGCTACCCGACGCCATGGCCGGCCCGACGCCCGTCTCGGCCCTCATTCACGCCGCGACGATGGTCACCGCCGGCGTGTACCTGATCGCCCGCATGGGCCCGCTGTACGCCATGACGCCGCAAGCGTCCGCCGTGGTTGCCTGGGTGGGTGCACTCACCGCGCTGATTGCGGCCGTGTCCGCGTTGGCGCAGACCGACATCAAGAAAATCCTGGCGTACTCCACGATTTCGCAGCTTGGCTACATGTTCGTCGCGGTCGGCGTGGGTGCCTACTGGGTCGGCATCTTCCACGTCTTCACGCACGCGTTCTTTAAAGCGCTGTTGTTCCTCGGGGCGGGCAGCGTCATTCACGCGCTCGGCGGGGAGCAGGACATCCGCAAGATGGGCGGCCTGCGGCCGTCCATGCGCATCACGGCCATCACCGGCCTGATCGGCACCCTGGCCATTGCGGGCGTGCCGCTGCTGGCTGGGTTCTTCAGCAAGGACGCCATCCTCGAGTACACCCTCTTTGGGGATCACCTGTTCGGTTACGGCATTACGCTCCTCTACGGCGTGCTGCTCCTGACCGCCGTGCTGACGGCGTTCTACATGTTCCGTTGGTAC
>CAJXNS010000101.1 GCA_913057165.1 uncultured Trueperaceae bacterium | reverse complement strand
CGCTTAAGGCGAGGATGGCGTTCGTGGCGCCCCGAAATTTAAACGATCCGGTGCGTTGCAGGTTCTCGGGTTTGATCCACAGGTTGGGGGCGATGGCTGCCGGGCCCTGGTCTTCGGCTTTCAGCAGGGGCGTGCGGCGGGCGTACGGCGCGATGCGTTCTTGGGCGACCGCCACATCATCGGGCGTCGGCAGGCGCGTGTCAGGAGGGTTCATGCCGGCATGCTACCCGCAGGCGGTAGGCCGCCCCCGCGGGCAGGGTGGGCGTGACCGCCCTGCCCGCGGCAGCTATCACGATCGCCGCCACCACAAGCGAGCACGAGCGGGTGCAGGGTAGACGGCAGCGTTTGGCGAGTGCTTCAGGTGCCTCTAGGGACGGCTTTCAGGCTGGATTTCTGTCGTTTCACGGCTTTGGATGTTGGTCTGCCTGCAAACTCTTGACGAATACCGCATACGGGTGTACTGTCTTACTTATAAGCAATTCGCGCTCCCGCCGTTCGGCGGGTTTTTTTGTGGCGTCACGCTCCCACCCGGCTGCGTTACACGCCCACGCGCCCGCATATGACATCAATTTTGACGCCCATCGGTGGCGTCTGTTCCGCACGCCCAAACCCCACCATCGCGGCGACCCTAAAGCGTGCCGTCCGTGAAGGCCTGTAGGGTGACGGCGGCGCGCTCACGCACCTGGTCCTTCACGCCTTCATCGCGCTTCTGCCACGCCGAGCGAATGACACCCATGCGGGGGTTGCCCTGCAGGCGTGCGTCGTGCCGGTCGATAAACGCCCAGTACCAATCGGTCAGCGGGCAGGCGTCGTCGCCTTTGCCTTTCGGGTCAAAACGGCAGCTGGCACACGCATCGCTCATCTTATGGATGTAGTTCGCCCCCGCCGCGTACGGCTTGCTCGTCATGCGCCCCCCGTCGGCGTACTGGCTCATCCCCATGACGTTCGGCACCATCACCCAATCGAGCGCGTCAACATGCGTCGCCATGAACCAGTCCAGCAGCGCTTCAGGCTGGACGCCTGCCAGCTGACCGATGTTGCCAAGCACCATCAGGCGTTCGATGTGATGCGCATACCCGCGTTCACGAACGTGCGCCAGGCTCGTCTTGAGGCAGTTGAGGTCCGTCTCGCCCGTCCAGTACGCCGGCGGCAGCGGTTGCTGCGCCTCAAGGTGGTTTTCCTGCCTAAGTTCCGCACCGCGGACGCGGTCGACATGATGCATGAACTCGCGCCAACCGATCACCTGCCGCACGAACCCCTCCAGGCTGTTGAGGGGGATTTCTCGGTCCGTGCCGGCCCGGCGGCCCCGTTCAGCAATGGCGGCATCCACCACCTCGCGCGGGTGAAGCAGACCCATGTTGAGCGGTACCGACAACAGCGAATGCCACATCAGCGGCTGGTCTGTCAGCATGGCGTCCTGGTAACGCCCGAAGTCTGCCAGGCGGTCCTCACAAAAGTGCGCGAGGACCTCAAGGGCCTGCGCGCGGGTGACCGGCCACCGGAACGGCGCCGCGTCACCCCAGGCGTGATCCCACGCTTGCACCTCGCGGATGACGCCGGCGGTGATTTCGTCCGGCTCAAAACCCACAGCCTCGGGCGGCGTCCGGTCTTTGGGGGGCCGTTCGCGGTTGGCTTGATCGAAATTGAACTGGCCGCCTTCCGGGGTGCCGTCCGCCTCCATCAGCAAACCGGTTTGCTTGCGGACCACGCGGTAGAAGCCCTCCATGCGGAGGGTTTTCTTGCCGTGCGCCCAGCGGTCAAACGTCGCATCATCGGTCATGAAGCGGTCGCTTGCATGCGGCACGAACGTTGCCCCTGCAGCCTCGGTGGCCGCCTGGATCAGGCCTGAGACGCCGCGGTCGTTCGGGTCCATTAAGTGCAAGCGCGCATACCCGTACGTCTTGAGGGTCGCTGCCGCGGCGGCCCCGAAGTCGTTGGCTGCCTCATGGTCGTGTGGCAGGTAGTGCACCGTGAAGCCTTCTGCTTCAAGCGCCTGTGCGAGATGCCGCATGGCGGCCATGAACAGGGTGGCCTTCTGCGCGTGGATTGGGCCGGCCTTGAGAAGCGCGCGGCTTTCTACCATCAAGATGGCGTCTTGCTGCGGGGCGGCGTCCTTCAGCACGCCGCCGTGGCGGTCCAGCTGGTCGCCCAGCACCATGCGGACGTCACGCCGCGGTGGGTGGTCAGAGGCTTGCGGGTTTGCGGTCACGCGTCAGGGTACGCACCACGGTTGATGAAGACGGTGGTCCGGCACCCAAGGGGCGCGCTAGTCACCCGCCCCACCGCGGATGCGTGCCTGGTTGGCGTAGTACGCGTAGGCGGCGTTATCCGGGTTGATCTCGCTCGCGCGGCGGTAGTGCGCCTCGGCGTCGGCAAAACGGTTCTGCTCAAACGCCATGCGGCCACGCCACGCCCACGCTTCGGCGTACTCGCCATTGGCCTCTGTGGCGCGCGCGAACGCGTCCGCTGCCGCGTTCAGGTCACCAGCCTCGTAGGCACGTACGCCTTCACGGAAGCGGCTGGTCGCCTCGGTGCCGTGCTTGGCTTGGTCTTGCGCCAGGCGCAGGTAGTAAGCCGCACGGTCGTCGCTGGGGTCCTGCTCGGCGGCCGCCT
>CAJXNS010000100.1 GCA_913057165.1 uncultured Trueperaceae bacterium | reverse complement strand
GGCTGGTACCGCAGCCTCGAGCGACCTGTGGCGTACGTCAAAGATTTTTCTCCTGAGCCGTTCCGGGTCAGCCCCATCGGGGGTGGCGCCGCCCCCGGCATGGTCGACCCCAGTCGGGTTGACCGGCGGCACCGCGTCACCCACATCTTGCGTATTCCCTAAATGGCTACACGCGCGTCATATTCACGCCAAATTGACCTCATCACCCCCAAACTGAAGACGCGTCAGCCCAAAACGTCTATAATGTGACCCATGGACGGACCGAATCACGCCTCGGACATCGCAGCCAACATGGCCGAGCCGCTCTCACAAATGCCTGCCGAACAAGCCGGTCGGGCCCTCGCAGCCAGGCGCGCATACCTAGGGCTATCGGGGCAGGACATCAACGAACGCACCGGCCAGCTCGTGTACCCCAAGCTGCTATCGCGGCTTGAGACCGGCAAGAAACACCCCGCCGAAATGCAGATTCAGCGCTTCCTCGCGCTTGCCACCGCCCTTGAGTTGACACCCGTCGATTTTGCAGAAGCCGTCGGGTTGCGCTACCCAAAATCTGGCTCGGTAGAAACCGGTCAATTTTTGCGGGTGCCGTTCTACCCGAACCTGCACACCGCGCTGACCGCCCCTGATGCCGCAAGGCTCATGGAACTGCCACGCTCCTTTGTGGACCTCATCCGTGACGGCGGTGCTGGCACCATGGCTGATGGCACGCTCATGGGCACCCATGAGGCGCGCGACCGCATCCCTGTCGGTAGCGTCATCGGGGTGCACCTCGGCGAAGCACCCTCCCCTGGGCAAATCGCTGTCGGCTGGTCGGACGGTTTTGAATCGCCCGTCTTATGGGTCCACAAGCTAGAACGCGCCGCCGTATCCGTCTCCACGTTTGACGGAACGGGCGCTGTGCACACGATCAACCTCGATGAACTCGACATTCGCGGCCACATCATTTACGTCGTCCGTCAGCCGTAACCAGCACGCCCAACCGTCCGTAAGCACACTAGGCAGCCTGCCAACCAGGCCTCATGGTTGCGCGTAAAACAGCGCACATTGAGGCATGGAGCAAGCCGAAACGCAACGCACCGAACGCTTCCTGACCGCCTTTAACCGCATCGAACGGCACCTCAAGCACGCGACCGGGTTACCGGACCACGAACCGATGACCGCCGCCATGCGGCGTTTCTTCCGGCAGCAGCCGGAATGGCGTAGGCTCGAAAATCCACTGCATGCGTTCCGCGAACTCAGAAACCTGATCGTTCATGAACGCTACGACCCATACACCTACCTGGCCGTCCCAAGCGAAACCGTCACGCAGCAGATTGAACAAACCGCCCGCGCGCTTGAGCACCCCAAACGTGCCGACCAAACCTACGGCCGGCCCGTGCTCGTGCTGGACGGCGAAGACCCCCTAGAGCGCTTCCTCGACGAGGCCGTACGCCAGGCCGATATCGACCAAGTCCCGGTGTACCAAGATGGCACCTTCGCCGGGTTACTCACCGGCTGGGACGCAACACGCTGGTGGGCCCAAGCGAACATGGGTGCGGACGCTGCCTCTGTGCCCGTCAAGCGCCTACTCAACAGCGAACCCGCCCCAGACCGCGTGGTCTTTATCGCCCGCGATGCGAGCGATATCACCGTGCGCAGCGCGTTTGAGCAACTGCCTGGGTTGGTGTGCGCCCTAATCACCGAAGCGGGACGGCGGGACGCCAAACCCGTCGGGATCGCGACGGCGTACGACCTCGTGGCGGTCAGCGTGACGTAATGCACCGTGCGCAGGTACAGTGCTTGCATGCATGCATGGAGACAAGCAGGGTTTGCCCTCATGGGCGTCGGCGCGTTCGGTGGGGCCTTCGGTCTCGTGGCGGAAAACCAGTACATCAGCCCGTGGGTATCGCTGTTCGTGATCGGCCTGGGGCTGTACATGGCCGTGCGCGGCGAAAACAGTTAACGCGGACCACGCCCGCGTTCAGCCCACAGCTCCCACCAGTCAGTCCGGCCGGTTTCATCCGCGCCGGTGAGGCCATCGGCATGTCGTTCAAAACGAATGACACTTAAGCCAGCGGCTTCCGCTGCGGCACGAACCGCTGGTCCTGTGCACGCGTAGCGTCCGCGATCGTCCGGTTCGCCTTCTTGACCCACCCGGACGGATGCCCACAACACCCCACGCTCCTTGAGCGCCTCACGTAGCGACACAAACGCACCCTCTAGCGCAGAACAAGGGGTGTGCACCAACAAACCGCAGGCCCAGACACCGTCAAAGCTTCCCGCGTGATCACGCACCCAACTTTCGAAACGGCCAACGTGCACGGTCGCCCCTGAATGCGCCTCCGCATGGGTCGCCAAACGCGGGCTTGCGTCCACCCCGCAAGCCTCGAAGCCTGCCGCACGGAACGCGCTTAAGTCGCGTCCGGCTCCGCAACCCACATCCACGACGCGCGCGCCGGGCTCAAGCATGGCCATAAAAGCGTCGCGCGCAGCAACCGGGCCGCTTGCTTGTGTCACCTGGGCGTAGGTGTCGGCATGCTGCTCGTACCAGGCAAGCCAGTCGGTTGGGCGCATTCAGCCCTTGCGAACGCGGAGCAGTTCGCGCGACCCGTGGGCGCGCAAGTACGAAAGCCAACCACCCACCGTCAAGTCACCCAGGTCGTTGTGGGGGACCGTCACACGGGTGGTGCCACCCGCCAGCTTGTAATCGTGCACCAGCGATAGCGTGTCGCGGCGTGTGTCGGCCATGGCCACCAGGAGGGCGTCGAGGCCCTGTTCGGTATCAGGCCGGTAAGGGTGGTAAGCGTC
>CAJXNS010000099.1 GCA_913057165.1 uncultured Trueperaceae bacterium | reverse complement strand
CACGCCCTCATGCAAGGCGACGGTCTGGCCATCGAACCGCAACGCCATCCAGACGCCATCCACGGTTCAGACGCCGACACGGTCATCCTCCGGCCCGACGGTCGCTACGAACACCGCTCACGCTTCACGTTTTCTGTTGTGCCGTAGGGCGCCCGTCACCAGCTGCCGGTTGCGGAACCCTCACGACGCCTGCAAGTCAAACTGCACCTTCATCCGGTTGGGATCGCGGCGCGCCAACGTCAGACCTTCCTCAAACCGGCTCAGCGGCAGGACGTGCGACACCAACCCGTCGACGGTGACCGCACCGTCCTGCAGCATCCGCACCGCTTGCGGGACCGTGCGGTTCACCGCGAACGACCCGACGATCGTCAGGTCCTTCTTAAAGATGTCGTACGGCCGCAAGGCCACCGTGGCGTCCCCTGCCGCCACCCCGAACACCCACAACGTGCCCCGCGGGCGCACCCAGTTAAACGCCTCCTCAAGCACCGCCGGCAGCCCCGTCGCGTCCACCACCAGTTCAAAACCCTCCGCACCCAAAGCGCCCGCCGCCGCCTCCTCCGGCGCGAACACGTCCGCCACCCCAAGAGCCTGCGCGTAAGCCCGGCGGGTATCCGAAGGGTCCACGCCCACCACGCGCGTCACGCCCGCTGCACGGAGCGCCTGCACGATCAAGGCGCCCATCGGCCCGAGGCCGTACACCAACGCTGCCGACCCCACCGGCACCCGAATGCGCTCAAGGCCCCACACCACACAAGCCAGCGGCTCTACCAGCGCTCCCTCAGCAAACGACAGATCCCCGATCGGTACGACCACCCCCTCTGGCACAACCACGAAACGGGCAAACGCACCATCGCGCGTGACCCCCACGACCTCCAGCCGCTCGCACTGGTTGGCCTCCCCGCGCCCGCACGCCGCACAACGACCGCACGGCAGGTTCGGATCGGCCGTCACACGTTCGCCCACCCGGCGCTCCAACACGCCGTCGCCGACCTCGGCCACCACCCCTGAAAATTCGTGCCCGGGCGTCATCGGAAAGCGCGCCAGCGCGTAATCACCATCCAGAATGTGTAAGTCCGTGCCGCAAATGCCGGCCCGGTGCACCTCAATCAGCACCTCACCCTGACCGGGCTGCGGCACCGGCCCACGCTCCACCACGGTCTGCTGCGGCGCCACAATGCGGGCTTGCATCATCGGTTCGCGGGCATCTGGCATAGGCGTCACCTCCAGCGGGTGCTTAAACGCAATTTAAGGTACGCCCATTATCCGACATGGACGCCCCAAGCGGCCCTGCTTGGGGCCGCCCACACCTCCTAAAGGTACGCTGTGGCCAGCACCACAACCAAGCGACGTCCGCCTCAACCCGGGCGCTGGGCTGCTCCGGCACCGCGAACGCCGCACCACAGAAAGGACGGCAGCATGGCGCAAGCACCGGTCACCCTCGGTTTGGATGTCGGCACCAGCGGCCTGAAGGCGGTCGCCATGACCGCAGACGGCCACATCGCCTTTGAAACCACGCAGCCGTACCCCATGCACACCCCGCAGCCCGGCTGGACCGAACAAGACCCACGCGACTGGTGGCACGCCGCGGTCGCCGCCTGCCAGGACGCCACCGCCGCGCTCGGCCAAGACGCCATCACCGGCATCGGCCTGAGCGGTCAGATGCACGGCCTCGTCCCAGTCGCCGCAAGCGGCGAGCCGACAGCCCACGCCATCCTCTGGAACGACCAACGCACCGGCCCGCAAGCCGCCGCGCTGGCTGCCGCCGTACCGGAAGCAGAGTGGATCCGCCGCACCGGCAACCCACCCATCACCGGTTTTCAACTCACCAAGTGGGCATGGTTGCGCGACCACGCACCAGACGCCTACCACGCCGCGACGACACTCCTGTTCCCCAAGGACTGGATCGGCTTTAAGCTCACCGGTGCGCGCTACGCCGAACCGACCGACGGCTCCGGCAGCAACGTCCTCGACATTCACACCGGCGACTGGGCGTACGACCTCATCGAACGCAGCGAACTGCGGTCCGACGTCTTCCCAGCGTTGGTTCCTTCCACCGCGGTGGTGGGTGAGGTCACCCCAGAAGCGGCCGCGGCGAGCGGCCTGCCGGCCGGCATTCCCGTCATCGCTGGTGCGGGTGATAACGCCGCTGCAGCCCACGCGCTGGGGTTACGCAGCGGCGGCCCGGGCGGCAGCTTAAGCCTCGGTACCTCCGGTGTTCTGCTCGCCCCAGCGGCCAGTGCGGAACCCGACCCGCAAGGCCGCGTGCACCTGTTCGCCATGGCGACCGGCGGTTTCGCCTACCTCGGCGTCACGCAATCCGCAGCCGGCAGTCTGGCCTGGGCTGAAACGGCCCTGGCTGGCAGCGGCAGCACCGGCGAGCGCGTCGACCGCGCCTTCGCGCGACCGATCGGGGCGGGAGGCGCGGTCTTCACCCCGTACCTGGCGGGCGAACGAAGCCCGTACCTAGACGACAGCCTCCGTGGGTCGTTCCATGGTCTAAGTCTCGCCACCACGCCTGATGACCTGCTACGCGCCGTCCTGGAAGGTGTTGCCTTCAGTCTGCGTGACGTCGCCAGCATCATGCCGGACGGCGGACCGGACCGCCTCTGGCTGACCGGTGGGGGCAGCCGCAGCGACGCATGGGCGCAATGGATGGCAGACGTCCTGAACGTCACCCTCGAACGCCCCGAACGCACCCCCGGACCGGCCCACGGTGCGGCCGCGCTCGCCTGGGAGACGCAAGGCATCCACATGCCTGCGCCACAAGCCTGCCGCCAGTGGGCACCCAACCCGGCCGCGAAGGCCGACATCGATGC
>CAJXNS010000098.1 GCA_913057165.1 uncultured Trueperaceae bacterium | reverse complement strand
CTGAAATCTGCGGGACCACGTTAATGCTGACGGGCTCATAGCCCGCTTTGGTGATCTGCACGACAAGCGATTCGCGGCGCGGAAGCTTGAAAGCCGCCGGTGTTTTGCCGATCCGACCGTTCGAGAGTTTGATATCCGCTCCCGGCGGGTCGGTTTCGATGACAAGCGTGTCCTTGGAGCCGCGCGTGATCGTGGCGCAGCCGCTGGTGAGCGCCAAGGTAAACGCCAATGCGAGTAGAGCGACTGCGCTGCGGGTGGACTTTCTTGTTGACATCACAGGTGTTCTCGTTTGTGACCGAGTGGCCACACTAGCACTCTTCGTGGCTTTCATGGAACAGCGGAATTTCTGCGTGTGCTGACGGGGGTCAATGACGCGTATTTTTCTTCGGTGTCGTGGGCATGACGGGTACGAGTAGCGGGGTGCGACACTGCGCAGGCCGTGCGGGGAGGCAACGCACACGACGGAAGACGGGGTTTCGCTGAGCGGTTCTCGCAGTCGGTGGCGTCCGCGCTCCCCGATCAACCGCCAACAGGACAAGCGGCATCGGGGCTGGAAGCACTCAAGCAAGCATGGGACGTGCGACTGCAACGGAGCGCTTGGAGTTTGTCGGCTGGGCGTCAAAACGCATGCGATGATGCTCGCCTGAGCGCCCCACAAGCCGTCTGGGCTGCTCAGTCCCTCAGCTGGAAGATCTCCGGGATCTCCACTTCTTCCTCCGGCATCAGGGGCTCCTGCTCGAAGTCCCTGCCGGGCTAATTGAGCGCGAGATAGTTCTCGCGCGTCAGTGGCTTGTTGTGCCGGATCATGTCCGCCAGTACCGGATCTTTTCCAGCGACCAAGGTCAACGCCTCCGGCGAGATTCCAGACGTTTTGCCTCGTCGTTTTAAGGCTTTGCGCTCCTCGTTTGTGCTTGTCCCACTCGGCGTCGATGGCGTCGACGCAAAAAGGGGCACACGATCACTTTAGCGCGCACGCATAAACCGGCTGCGCCGGGTGTGATTGCGGTGCAGGCTGCATGCCGCCCACCGGGTGCGCGTTGCGACGGCCCATCGGCATGGTGTCGCCGCGTCTCACTTCCAACATTCCACAGGGACGGTGTGTTGTCGCGCCTCGGTGGCCACCGCGGTCTGTACGCGGGCCGGGCGCGCGTCCACGGTGGTGAACGGGATGTCGTGGATGCTCAGAAAACTGCGCGCCAGGGCGCCCTTGATGGCGAAGTTGACGTTCTGGGGCAGGTCGCCGGTCGCGTTGGCCATGGTCATGGCGTTCAGTTTGGCGACCACGACGCCGACCACGGCGCCGGAGGCGTCCAGTAGGGGACCGCCGCTGTTGCCCTTTTGCACGGGGGCACTGATCTGCAGGTAGCGGCGGTCCCGCTGCACGCCGCTGGTGGCGGAGACCTCACCGGCTGTCACGTTGATGTCGCCGAGCAGGCCGCGGAGTGGGTAGCCGGCAACCAGGACGGTTTCGCCCAGCTCTGCGTTGGAGCGGCGTAAGGGCGCGACGGCCGCCTGTGTCGCGTCGACGGATAGCACGGCGAGATCGTTCGCATCGTCTTCGGCAATCAACGCGGCTGGTTGCTGGCCACCGGGCAGTTGCACCGCAAGGCTTGAGCAGTCGTCGATGACGTGCTGGTTGGTTAGCAGGTGGCCCTGGCGGTTGACGAAGAAACCGGTGCCAGCCAAGGCCGGCCCCTCGGGTGCGGCTGGTGCGGTGACGGCCTCGCGTCCGGCGATCATGGCGTCGAGCAGGGCCGACAGGGTGGTAGAGGCGATGCCATCGGGCTCGATGTTGGCGTCGCGCTGGAGGTCTTTGATGGCGTCGCGGGTACGGGGGCCCATGCGGCCGTCGACGGGGCCGGGGTCGTAGCCGAGGGCGGCGAGTTGGGCCTGGATGTTGCGGATGGTGGCGCGGGAGACGTTGGGTTGCTGCGGATTCAACACGTCAGGTGCGTCCGGCCGGGGGATACGCCTAATCTTGGACGGGTCAATCTGGTCGACCGGGATAAGGCCTTCAGGGGTTTCTTGCTCGTCCGGGGCTCCCGGCGCACTGGGTGCGGTTGTGGATGTGCCAGGCTGCCATGCGGCGGCGAGGCGTTGGGCCTCGGCGATCTGGGCGCGGGTCATCTGGCGTTCGAACACCTCTAGGTTATGGCGAGCGGTTTCGTTCCCTTGGGCGGCCGCTAAGCTTGTCCACTTGTAGGCCTTAACAAGATTCTTTGTCACGCCGAAACCGTTGTCGTACATCAAGCCGAGGCTGAACTGCGCCACCGCATCACCTTGCTCAGCGGCCATGCGGAACCAACGCACCGCCTCGGCATCGCTCTGTGGCACGCCCTTACCGTCGGCGTACATCACGCCGAGATTGAACTGCGCTACCGCATCACCTTGCTCAGCGGCCATGCGATACCAGCGTACCGCCTCGGCATGGTCTTGGGGCACGCCGAAACCGTTGCGGTACATCACGCCCAAATTGTTCTGCGCCACCGCATGACCCTGCTCAGCGGCCATGCGATACCACCGTACCGCCTCGGCATCGTTACGGGGCACGCCCTCGCCATTGCTGTACATCTGGCCGAGGGTGTACTGTGCTTTCGCAAGACCCTGCTCAGCGGCCATGCGATACCAGCGTACCGCCTCGGTATGGTCTTGGGGCACGCCGAAACCGTTGTCGTACATCACGCCGAGGTTGTTCTGCGCCCCCGCATAACCCTGCTCAGCGGCCATACGATACCAACGCACCGCCTCGGCATCGCTTTGTGGCACGCCCTTACCGTCGGCGTACATCAGGCCGAGATTGAACTGCGCCTTCGCATAACCCTGCTCAGCGGCCATGCGATACCAGCGTACCGCCTCGGTATGGTCTTGGGGCACGCCGAAACCGTTGCGGTACATCACGCCCAAATTGTTCTGCGCCACCGCATGACCCTGCTCAG
>CAJXNS010000097.1 GCA_913057165.1 uncultured Trueperaceae bacterium | reverse complement strand
GAACCGTGCGGCAGCCGCAAGCAAATCGGTCAGGCGGATGCCATGGGGGACCGCCTCCAGGAAGTCGCGTGTGGTCATACCCGTCAAAGGCGTACCGGCGGCATGGTCGTCGTGGTGGAGGACCAGCGTCCCATCGTTGAGTGGCTGGATGTCGACTTCGGTCGCACCGGTCGCCTCAAGCGCCAACAGGCAGGCGTTGAGGCCGTTAGCAGGCGCATGGGCTTGTGCGCCAGCATGGCCAAACACGGTTAGAGGAGCGCTCACGGCATGAGGATACCGCCCTGCAGATCGAGCCGGGCAACGTTTCTTAGCACGCGAGGCTAATGCACATTGCTTGGAGTCAACCGACACGGAAGCGCGCTGTCCTGTGCAGCCTTGTTGACATTTCGTAGACCGGCATGTTCCCACAACGTGGTGGGGAGCAGGACTCGCGTCGCCAAAGGTAATCGGATACAATCAAGTATGAGCATTTGGCGCAAGCCGTTGATGACTCGTGCGAGCCTCGCCGGCCTTTTCGCGGTGGCATTGTCGGGGTGCGACACCGACCTATCCAGCCTGATCAACCCAACCGCGTCGGTCGTCGCCATCGACCAGCCGTTTGCCGCCGACAACGGCTCCGACGTTAGCGATGCCGCACGTTCCGTCAGCGCGTCGTTCGTTGGTCAGCAACCCGACACCGATGCTATCGGCAGCTTGTCGGCAACCAGCATCTGGGATACCGATACGGATGCCGTCATCGGCTTCGAGGACGCCGTTCGCAAAGCTCTTGACGACGGCCAACCATTGGAAACAGTGACCGCGTGCGATTGGCGTTTTGGTTTTAAGAAGTGGGAGTTTGTCACCCACTGCGGCCTGCTCCTAGAAGACGGCCAATTCCCGAAGGTGCAACTCGACCAAACGCAGCGGGACATCATCAAATCTTTCGAGGACGTCCGCAGCACAATTGAGATTGATTTCGACGCTGCCGTTAACCGGTTTACCGTGACGTTCGACGGCCTTGGTGAGGCTCCAGACAGTTTGGAACTTGCGCTATTTGGCGTAGGCGTGAGCGTGTACGAAGGTATAGGCCCGAGCGTGCACGAAGCAAGCCAGTACTCTTTCCACATGCTTTACGTCGACGGTCAGCGTCCCCTTGAACTCGAAGCTGGAACCGCCACAACGGTGAACAACAACCTCCAGGCTGTCTACACCTTAAGCGGATCCGCCGAACCCCTCACCCGCATTAGCTCACTCCCGATCGTCGGTCGGGCCCACGATTTTGCCTCCTCCCTCACAACAGGCGGAGCAACAAAGAGAGTCCGAATGACCGGCGTTGTCAAGTTCAACACCGAAGGTACGCCTCACCCATCGAAAATCAAAGCGGTCGACTACGACATCACGATCGGCGACCTGACCCTAAAAAGCACGGACTGACGCACGCCTACCGCGGATTGGCCGCCTGTCGTTGGATGGGCGACCCGCCGTGGTTGGTCAACGCCGTCAAGCCGGCGAGGTCAGTAACGAACCTCCCGCACCAGCGTCCATCGGTTTGCCTCAAACGCTGACACCGCTCAATGCCGGTGCGATCAGTTATTCCTATTTCGTGAGCCCTGTTTACTCTTCCATAGTGTTCACATCAGCAGTGATCTCCATTCCGCTGGCCGAGCCTCGCGAAAACCGAAGTTGCGCCTACCACACCTTCACGAAATTCGGAGAGGAGCTTGGCGAGGATGGACCTAACTTTGCCACCCACTGCGGTTCGCTCGTCGATACCGAAGAGCAGGAGGACATCACAGTCAGCGAAGACAAATTTGAGCGCATCGCCTCGCTTGATGTGATGACGATGACACCGAAACTCAAAACAGAGAACGCCTTTGAGGTGGAATTCAGAGGGGGAGTTAGTTCAGCACCTGAGACCCTCCAACTGAACTACTTCGGAGTTGACGGTTTTATTAAAGACGAGAACGACCAGGTCTTCATTGCTGCTTTTGCCGAAGGTACGTCAGGGGTCCTCACGCGCACGAGCGACGCACAGCTCGACAGCAACAACAAAGCGTTCTACGATCTTCAGGACACGGTTACCTTCAAAACACTGCCTGAAGTGGAATCGGTTGTGGCCGCCACGCGAATCCTGACCACCGGTGGTGGGCCAAACACCCTTAGCCTCGACGGCATTCTAGGGTTCGACGAGGAACATGAGAACGAGATTGCAGGCGTGGACTTCCAAATGACGATCGACCAAGTCACCCTGCAAACCGACTAGTCCAGACCGCCGCGCGCCACAGTCTCCCCCTTTGGCGCGCGGTAGCCTGCCCGCATGGACAGCGGAACCCCACCACGCCCCCTCGCAACCGTCGGGGCGCTGGTCTTCAACGACGCAGGCGAAGGCCTATTTATTAAGACCCACAAGTGGGGCGGCCGCTGGGCGGTCCCAGGCGGCAAGATCGACTACGGCGAACGCATGCACACGGCCCTCCTCCGCGAATTTCGTGAGGAGACCGGACTCGCCCTTGAGGACGTCCGCTGGGCACCCACGCTGGAGTCGGTCGAAAGCGACGAGTTCTACAAACCGGCGCACTTCATCCTGCTGAACTTCACCGCCCGCACCCGCACCACCGACGTCACCCTGAACGACGAAGCCCAAGAACACACCTGGCTGACGCCCGAAGCAGCCCTTGAGGCCCTCGACTTGAACCGCGCCACCCGCGCCCTAACCGCATACGCCGCCGAGCACGGCCATACCGGCACCTTGGTCGAGCCTGACCCAGGCGCCCTGGAGTCCGCATGACCGCCCGTGGCCGCCCCGCCGCGCTGGTGACCGGCTCGGCACGCGGGATCGGCCGTGCGCTCGCCATGGAGCTCGGGCGCCTTGGGTACGACGTCGCCGTGCACTACCGCAGCAGCCAAGCCGAAGCCGAAACCGCCCGCGGTGACCTCCTGCAGTTGGGCGTGCACGCCGTCACTCTGCAGGCCGACGTGACCGTTGAAAGCGAAGCGCAGCGGCTGGTCGATGAGGCCGCCCGCACGTTTGGGCGGCTTGATGTGGTGGTCAACAACGTCGGCAATTACGACAA
>CAJXNS010000096.1 GCA_913057165.1 uncultured Trueperaceae bacterium | reverse complement strand
TGGCGGCAAGCCTGCGGTTGTGCCTGAGATTGAGGGGCGGGCTTGGCGGACCGGACGTACGGTGTGGTCGGTGGACCCGACAGACCCGTGGCCTGAGGGTTACCGCCTGAACGATACGTGGCCGTCCGGCTGACCGCCCAACCGTACGTCGTTAGCTGTCGCGCGCTATAGGTAACGTAGGGCCATGAGAGTCGTGGCGGTCGCCGATGTTCATTTAGGTAAACAACCGTCTAAGGTGCCGGATGCGCTCGGCCGGGCAGCCGACCTGTCGGCCGCCCAAGCGTGGCGCAACCTGGTCACGTACTGCGCCGATGACCCGCCCGCCGCGCTGCTAATCGCAGGGGACCTCGTGGACGACGACAACGACCTGTTCGAGGCCACCGAAATCGTTGCCGAAGGCGTCGAGCGCTTGGCGGATCTTGGCACGCGCGTCATCGCCGTGAGCGGCAACCACGACCAGAAGGCCTTGCCGCGTGTGGCAGCACGGGTCCCAAAATTGGAGATCCTGGGAGACGGCGGCCGCTGGGAATCCGCCACCGTCGAAGCCGGCGGCGAACGCTTGCGGGTCCTTGGTTGGTCGTTCCCGCAGGTTCGGCACCACGAGTCGCCCGTGGACAGCGCCCTGCGCACGCTTGCCGCGGAACCGTTCGACGGGCCGACCATCGGCTTGCTTCACGGCGATCTTGACGTCGCGCAAAGTCCGTACGCTCCTGTGCAGCGTCACGACCTTGAAGCACTGCCAACCGCCGCTTGGCTGCTGGGCCATCAGCACGTCACGCACGACCTTGACGCGCAAGCCAAACCGGTCGGCTACCTGGGGTCGCTCGCGGCGAGCGACCCGGGCGAAGCGGGTCGCCACGGCGCATGGGAACTCACGCTCGAAGGTGGCCGCGTCGCATTTAAGCACCTGCCACTGGCGCCCCTTCGCTACGAGCAGGTCACCGTTGAACTGCCACTTGAGACCACCCCGAAGACGTCTGTCACCGACCTTCAGAAAGGCATTGAGGCCGCCCTTGGCGACACCGCAGATGCCGCAGACTGGCTGCAGGGTGTGGCCCTTCGCCTTGAGGTCACCGGCCGCGTCGAAAAGGCCAACGAGGTGCTCAGCGAGCTGACCGCCCAAGCGCTGGATGACCTATTTATGCAGGTCGGTTCGGTCACGGTCGCCGTTGAACGGCATGTCCTGCGGGTGCTGCCGCCGCTCGACCTTGAAGGCATGGCCAGGGATAACGACCCACTTGGAAGCGCAGCGGAGTTGCTGCTCACGTTGCGTGGTGAACGCGGCGAGGAGGCTAGGGAGGCGGCGGTCGCGCGCCTCACCGAAAGGTTGCCTGAACGGCATGCTGACCGGCACTTCCGGTCGCTTGACCTGGCCAAGCCCGATCCAGATGAGCGGGTGCAGGGTTTGATTCACGCCACCGAACGTGTCATCCAAGGCCTGCTCGCGCAACGTGAGGAGCGCGCATGAGGCTGCGTTCGCTCACCGTCAAACAGCTCAATGGCCTGCCCGACGGCCGCCAGCTCGATGGGGTGCAAGACGGCATCACCATGTTGATTGGGCCGAACGCGTCCGGCAAAAGCCGTCTCGCCGCCGCCCTGCTCACAGTGATGGATCCCAACGCAGCGAGCAACGAAGCGCCGGTGGTCACTGCGACGTTTGAGAGCCAAGGGGTGACGTACACCGCGCAGCGCACCGGTGGCGGCCTGACGTGGATGCGCGACGGGCAGCAGATCGAACCCCCGATCGCACCGCAGGATGCCGTTCGGCACTTCGTGCACCTGCGCGACCTCATGTCGCTTGGGGGACCCAACGCTGAGGTGCTTGAACGGCTGCAGGTGGAGCTGGCTGGCGGGTTCGACCTGCACAAACTCAGGCAAGCCATCGGTGCGCAAGCACCGAACGCCAAAGGGCGCAAGCAACCCGGCGGTAAAGAAGCCGGCACGCTCCAACAGGCGCTCGACGCAGTCACGGAACTGCAAACCAAACGCAACGCGCTGGCAGACGATGAACGCAAGATCAAAACCTGGGAGGCGGAAGCAGCCAAACTCAAAGCGCAGGCCGACCGCAAGGACGCCCTCGCGGCTGCCCTTGAATATTTGGAGGCAGACGCCCAGCGTGCGGCCGCACATACCGCTGCCGACACCGTCCCAAATGCCGCCGTTTACCGAAACGCCAGCGACGACGTATGGACGCAGGTCCGCAAAGCGCTCGATGACCTAAGCCGCAGTGAGCAGGAACGGTCCCGCAAACAGTCGGCCGAACACCAAGCCCAACGCGAGGTAGACCGTCTGGACGCCTCCGGCGTCAGCGTCGAACAGACAGACGCGTGGCTTGAGGAGGTTGAGCAGCTAGCGGACCTTGAAACCGACGCGAACCAGCAACGCCAAGACCTGAATGCCAAGGTGGCACGCGCGCAACGCGCGGCGGGCTTCACAAGCGACCAACCCACCGAAGGCCAGGGCAACGCTATTGAGCCGGATGAGGCGGTGCGGCTGGTCGAAGCGTTCGAACGGTTGGACCAACTGCGTCGCACCGCAGCCGCAAGCCCGGGTGAGGATGCCGATCAGCCACGCCATGCGCAGGCAGCGACGATTCTCGCCCGCTGGTTGCGGTTGGCCACGCCGCCTGCGTGGTGGGCTGCAAGCTTTGTGGCCGCTCTCGGCGGCGGCCTCGGGGCGGCCTTCTTGGTGAACGACGGTCAAGTCGCCGCGGGCATCCTGGTGGGCTTGATTGGCCTGGCGCCGCTTGCCACCACCGGCTCAAGCGCGTGGCTTCAGGCCCGGTCGCGCGAAGCGTTTAAGCGCCTTGGGTTGAGCGAGCCGCGCGAGTGGACCGAACGTGACGTGCTTGACGCCTGGCGGGTGCACGCCGCCAGCGCGAACCTGCAGGACACCAACCCCACCCACGCAGCAGACCTGCAGCAAGCAGAGCACACCGCCTTCGAGCTCGCCGCGGCGCACGGCCTCTCACCCGAAACATTGTCGGCCCAACGGGCGTACCGCTGGGCGTTCTTGATGCGTCTGCAGGCCGAACGCAATGAGGCGGAGCAGGCCCAAGACACGCTAGACGCCACGG
>CAJXNS010000095.1 GCA_913057165.1 uncultured Trueperaceae bacterium | reverse complement strand
CAGCCCTTGCGAACGCGGAGCAGTTCGCGCGACCCGTGGGCGCGCAAGTAAGACAACCAACCCCCGACGGTCACGTCACCCAGGTCGTTGTGGGGGACCGTCACACGGGTGGTGCCACCCGCCAGCTTGTAATCGTGCACGAGCGATAGCGTGTCGCGGCGTGTGTCGGCCATGGCCACCAGGAGGGCGTCGAGGCCCTGTTCGATATCAGGCCGGTAAGGGTGGTAAGCGTCCATCACCACGGCGTCACCGTCTAATGCACGCCGTAACCGCGCGGTTGCCCAACGTTCAATGCCGGTCACGTGGGCGACTGCCTCGCGGTTCCAGGCGGTGTCTTTTGCGCCCGCACAGCGGTTCTGCATCACCGTGAGGGCCTCTTCAAGCTTGCGGGTGTGGGCGTCCCAGTCATCACCGCGCGCGTCACGCTCAGCGAAGAACTTAAGCGTACGACCGATGAAACGCTGCAAAGGCCTCATGGCGTGAGTGTCGCACGCGCAGCGGCCCCCGTCAGTCGTTTAAGCTTGGCGCCTTTTCGTCGGCGCGGCCTTTGGCAACGTCACCGAGCGCTTCCACCGCCGACCGGCGGGTCACAATCGGCACGATGATGCTGATGAGCACCATGCCCCACAGCACCCACGAAATGGGTGAGGCGATGAGGGTGGTCGGGTCACCCTGCGCGAGCGACAACGCCCGCCGCAGGTTCGTTTCCATCATCGGGCCAAGCACCAACGCCAGGATGACAGGGGCGACAGGGTAGTTCATCTTGCGCATGGCGTAACCGAGAGCCCCTAAGGCCGTCATGACCAGCAGGTCAAAACTGGATCCACTGACGGAGTACACCGCGACGTAGCCAACGATCGCAACCGACGGCACCAAAATCCAGCGCGGTACCAGCAACACCTGAATGAACGCCTTCACCAGTGGCAGGTTCAAAATCAGCAGCATGACGTTGCCCACGTACATGCTTGCAATCAGACCCCAGAACAGGTCGGGTTGTTTTTCAATAAACAGCGGACCGGGCGAAAGGTTAAGCGAAAGCAAGGCCGCCAGAATCACAGCGGTCGTGCCGGAACCGGGCACACCAAGCGTCAACATCGGAATCAAGGCACCCGAGACGCTGGCGTTGTTGGCTGCTTCGGGGGCGGCCACCCCGCGAATGTCGCCGTTCCCAAACCCGTCTTCTTTGTCAACCCAGCGTTTCTCGTTGGCGTACGCCAAGAACGAAGCGATGGTCGCACCGGCACCAGGAAGGACGCCGACGAGGAATCCGCTAATGGAGCTGCGAATCATCACCCAGAAGCTTGAGGTGAACTCCTTGGCGTTCACCATCGCCCTGCCGACCTTGGTGCGAACTTGCACGCCCCGTTCGCTGCTCTCAAGTAGCAGGAACACCTCGGCGACCGCGAACAGTCCGATCGTGGCGGCCACAAAGTCCACGCCGTCGTACAGCGATAGTTGACCGAACGTAAAGCGTGGAATACCGACGCCAGGATCGATCCCGATCATGCTGATCAGCAGACCAATACCGGTGGCAATCAAACCTTTCACGAAATGCTTGCCGGTCAACGCCGACAGGGTCGTGAAGGTGAAGACGATCAACACGAAGTACTCAGCGGGACCGAAGCGAATCGCAAACGACGATAAGGCCGGGGCGAGCAGCACAAGCCCAAAGACCGCCAGTGTGCCACCCACGAACGAGGCGATGGCGGACATGGCGAGGGCCGGTCCGGCACGGCCTTGCTTGGCCATCGGGTGGCCGTCAAGGGCTGTGGCGACGGAGGAGCTGGTCCCGGGAACGTTAAGCAGAATGGCGCTAATGCTGTTGCCGTACTGCGAACCGTAGTAAATGCCGCCAAACAGAATCATCATGCTGGTCGGGTTCACGTCCAACGCGAACATGACGGGGATGAGAATGGCGATGCCGTTGATCGGTCCAATGCCGGGCAGCATGCCGATGAGCGTTCCCATGAATACGCCGAGGAAGGCAAACCCTAGGTTGATGGGTTGCAAGGCAATTTGAAAACCGCCGGCCAGGCTGGAGAGCACGTCCATTAGAGGAGGCCTTCCAACCAGGCGCCGGTGGGCAGGTAGAGATCGAGCAGGACACTAAACACGCCGTACGCCACCAGGGAAAAGATAAGGCCTGCCACGACAGCCCGCACGGGTGGCGCGTAAAACAGGGTCGCGAACGCTGCAAACGCCAACGTCGTCGCGAGCACAAAACCGAGCGGATTGAGTGCATTGGCGTACACCACGAATACCAAGAGGGTCACCCCGAGACGCGCAAGCTTCGCGCCGGCTGGCCAGACAGCCTCATGGGTCGGCTTGATGAACAGCGCCACCGCCGCGCCGGTGAGAAAGACGGAAATCGCGACCGGCACGAAGCGTGGACCCAGCGGGTCGGCAAACAGCGACACGGTGAACGTCTGCGTCAACGCCGCAAAGAGGCCAGCCACGGCAATCAGCAGAACAGAAAAGATACGGTCGCTCACGCGGTTAAGCCTCCCACAATCGGCACTCAAAACCAAAATAACTGAAGCAAGATAGTGGCTTGGGGGCGGTTCGCCCCCAAGCCGTGATCGTCACGAACGTGGCGTTTAGCCGGCCTTAGTTTCCGAGCTGGGCGGAAAGTTCAGCGATGTTGGCCGCCTGGTTGCGCACGAAGGTGTCCATTTCGTCGCCGAAGCGAGCGAACGGCGCGAGGCCGTTATCGGCACGCACTTCCGCGTACTCAGCAGACCCTTCAAGCTGACGGAAGGCGTCAGCCCAGTACTCGTAACGCTCATCGCTGACGTCAGCCGGCACGTAGAAGCCGCGCCAGTTGGCACCCACGAAGTCCACGCCTTGCTCTTTCGCGGTTGGCACGTCGGGGGCGGCGTCAATGCGGTCGTCAGACAGCACGGCGAGCACCTTGAGGTTGCCCGCTTCGATTTGCGGCAGGGCTTCTGAGATGTCACCCGTGAAGACGTCCGCGCGGCCGCCGATGATTTCGACGATCGCTTGCCCGCCACTCGAGAACGACACGTACGGGATTTGCACGACGTTCTCCACACCAGCCGCTTGCGCGGTCAGGAGCACCTTGAGGTGATCCCAGCCACCCACAGCGGAACCGCCCACAGCCGTCAGGC
>CAJXNS010000094.1 GCA_913057165.1 uncultured Trueperaceae bacterium | reverse complement strand
CAAGGCCGTATAAGTCCGCGGGGTGGGCGGCCCCCCGCCGTCCGCGGTAGGGGTTGAGTAACGCGGCTGGAAGGCCGCTCGCGCCCGGTGTGGCGCCCGGCGGGGCAGCCACGATGGTGACGTGATGGCCCGCTTGCGCTGCCGCCCGCGCGCACGCACGCCCGACCACCCCGCCGCCCACCACCAAAACAGAAACGCTTGCCGTCATACCGTGCAGCGTACCGGCCTAAGCCGCCGGGTACACTTCAGCCATGCTTGCCACCTACAACTTCCTCGTTGGCTTTCACAACCTGCTTCGCTGGGTCGTCGTCTTAGGCGGCGTGTGGGCGCTCGTCACCATGATCCGCGGTCTTGCCACCCAAGCCGCCTGGACGCAGCAAGCCGGCCTGTCCGCCCGGGTGTTCACCTACGGCCTGCACCTCCAGCTCCTGGTGGGACTGATCATGTACGGCCTGCTGCCCGCCATCGGTCGCGCCAGCACCGGTCCGATCGACGCCCGCGTGTCGCTGGTCGCCCACGCCGGCTACATGATTCTTGCCGTGATTGCCGCGCAGGTGGGTACCAGCACCGCGCGCCGCGCTGCCGACGACCGCGCCAAGTACATGCGCAGCACCGTCGCGTACGCCATCGCCATGGCCTTGATCTTCTGGATGATCCCGTGGAGTCGTAGCCTGATCCCCTGGGGGTAAGCCCCGTTAAACCAGTTCGGGCTTGACCGCCTGAAGCATTTCGGCCTTGCCGCCGGGTGGCCCTGGCGCCTTCACGGGGGTAAGGCCGGCCTCTTTCAGGGCCCGCCGGACGCGTCCGGCCACGCTGTAGGTGGCAAGCCGGCCGCCCGGCCGCAACACCGACGCCAGAGCCTGCAAAAACGCCTCCTCCCACAGCGCCGGGTTCGCCTGCGGGCTGAACGCATCGTGATACACCGCATCCACCGGTCCGCGCGCCAGCAAGTCGGCCGCACCGGCTGAAGGTTGATGGTCCGGCCAGGCGTCCCCCCAGGCGACCTCCAGCTGCACGCCCGCGAGCGAGACGGTGGTCACGCCGCTGCTGGGGGTGGTTTCTTCCACCTCACCCGCCCAAGCCAGCCAGGCGTCCCACAGTCCGGGTGACGCCAGCTGCGCGCCGTACGCCAGCTCACCAAGCATCCCGGCCGGTGGGAGCCGCCATTCAAACGCCCGGTACGTCAGCGCCGCGCCCGCTTGCAGCGCCGCATCGGCCGTCAGCAAGAAATTCAGGCCGGTCCCCAAACCCACCTCAAGCACCTGCACATCAAGGCCCGACGCAAGACGCGCCTGCACCCCCGCCCCATCAAGAAACACGTGACGCGCTTCGGCAGCCGCACCATGCTGCGAACCGTACGCCTGCCCAAACGCACCGCTCTGCAAGGTACGCGACCCGTCCGCGGTCGTCACCACCGTCAGCTTGTCATCCGCCTTAAGCACGCCGGCATGCTACCGGCCGCACCGCACGACCGGGCGCACGCCGCGCCTGCGCTACGCTTGCTGCATGACCGACCAAGAACCCTACGGCCCGAAGCGCAACGTCGTCATCACCGGCGCCAGTGGCGGTATCGGCTTTTACATCGCCCGCGCCCTCCTCGCCCACGGACACGACCTGACGCTCGTCGCGCGTGACTCAGACCGCGGCCGTCAGGCCACCGAGCGGCTGGCCGGCCTCGCGCAGGACGGACAACGCGTCACCTTCGAACCGGCCGACCTGACGCACCTCCAAGAGGTCCACCGCTTAGCAGACCGCCTGCTTGAGCAGCAGGCCAAGATCGACGTGCTTGTCAACAACGCCGGCCGGTACGTGCACGACTTTGCACGCAGCGACGACGGCTTTGAAACCACCTTCGCCCTCAACCACCTGGCGCCGTTCGTGCTCACCCACCGCCTCATGCCTGCCCTTAACCAAAGCGACGCTCCAACAGTGGTCACCACCGCCAGCATGGCCGAACGCGTCGGCCCGATCGATCTTGAGCGGTTCGCGAGCGGCGTGCCGTACTCCGCCTGGCGGGCGTACGGCTGGTCGAAACAGGCCAACGTCCACTTCGCCCGCGAGCTTGCCCGCCGCGCCCCGCATATTGCCAGCGCGTCGTTCCACCCTGGGTTTGTCGCCACAGGCTTCGGCCATTCGGGCGGCGGACTCCTCACGCCCCTCCTAAAAGGCGCCCAGCGGCTGTTCGGCCGGACGCCCGAACAGGGTGCCGATACCGGCGCGTGGCTTGCAGCCCACCCGCAACGCATCAACCCCAACGGCGGGTACTTTGTCGACCGTGACGCGCAGACGCCGTCTAAAGCCGGCCGCGATGACACCATGGCCGCTGAGTTGTGGCGCCGCAGTGAAGCGTGGGCCGGCCTTGATGACGCCCTGAAACTCAACCCGGCCTAAAGCGCGGCCGCACCCGTGCGGTAGGCTGCACATCATGAGCGAATCTGCCCCTCGGCCGAACGACCGTCCGTACGGACCGCCGTACGACGACGAGATCAGCCTGCGTGAGCTGTACCTCATTCTCGTTCGTGGCCTACCCCTCATCCTGATCGTCACCGTCGTTGCCGCGGTCATCACCGCGGCGGTCATGCTGGTCCAACCCAGCACCTACGAAGCCAGCGCGAACGTCCTCACCGCCCCCGCCAGCGTGCAATCCAATGCCGGTGGGGCCTTGACGGTCCGGCCGCTCACGAGCATCGACCGGCCGACCTACGAAGCGATCGCCGACAACGTGACCGTGTTCGATGAGATTGAAGCGACCCTTACGGGCCAAGGCTACGACCTGGCCGCGGTGGAAGCGTGCAGCGATCCAACCCTCGCGCAACTCAGCGCCGAAAACGGACTCACCATGACCCACCAAGCCGCCTGCCAAGACCCTGAGCTGGCAGCAGCGTACGCCACCACCTGGGCGGGCGTGACCGTCAACCGCATCCGCCAGACGCTTTTCTCAAACCTCGAGAACGCCCAAGCGGAAACCACCCGCGCGGTCGAACGGCAGCGAGAACGCCTTGACGCCGCCATCGACGCGCAGACCACCTTCGCGAACGAAGGACTTGCCGCCAAACGGGCTGAACTGGACGTGCTCGAACGAAGCATGCTCAACCGCGGGTTGCGCATCGCTGAGCTTGATGCCGCCGTGGCTCGCAGTGCGGCGTCGCTCGCGTTTCTAACCCGCCA
>CAJXNS010000093.1 GCA_913057165.1 uncultured Trueperaceae bacterium | reverse complement strand
AAGCAAGCCGGGTGGTCCACCCACCATGTGGGCATTCAGCATGTCGCACCCGACACCCCAGAGGAGGTCACCGCCCTCGGGTTTGATTCCCATCGCGCCTCACACGCCCCCGCCAGCGATGTTGCCGATGCGGCCATTGCAGCACTCAACGCCGCGGAAGGGCCGTTCTTTTTGAACGTCGGCTTTGAAGAACCGCATCGCGATGCGAACGGGCGTTTTAAAGACCATCCGCCGTACGACGCACGCGGGGTGGATGTGCCGCCGTACCTGCCAGACGATCCCAAGGTGCGCGAAGAAATGGCGGAAGTACAAGGCGCCATCTTCGCGATGGACCAGGCGGTCGGACGCATCCTGACCGCGCTGGACGCGCGAGATGACGCAGCGGACACGTGGGTGGTGTTCACCACCGATCATGGGCTTGCCATGCCGCGTGCGAAGGCAACGATGTACGACGCCGGTTTGGGGGTGGCGTTGATCATGCGCTGGCCGGCTGCTGGGTTGACGGGCGGGCGGACGCTTGACCGCCTGACCAGCCATGTGGATATCGTCCCGACCTTGCTTGAAGGGCTTGGCGTGCCACAACCGGAAGGTCTGCACGGACGAAGTGCCTGGGGTGACCTGACGGGCGGGCGCAGCCAAGCGGCCGACATGGTGTTTGCCGAGAAGACGTTCCACACGGCGTACGAACCGATGCGCGCGGTACGCGACGGGCGCTACAAACTCATCGCCAACCTGGAAGTCGACATCATGAATATCCCCGGCGACACGTTACGAAGTCCCGTCACGGCGTTGATGGTGGATGAGATCGCCCAAGAACGCCCGCCGCTTGAGCTGTACGACCTTGAGAACGACCCTGAAGAACGGGTCAACCTTGCAGCCGACCCAGCCTACGCAGCCGTGCGCAGGCGCCTCGCAGACGCCCTCACGACGTGGATGCGTGACACGAACGATCCCGTCCTGCGTGGTCCCGTCGGCTCGCCCTACCGCACGGCCGCCCTGGCCTCGTTAGGGCTTGAGGACAGCGAGGGGCGAAGGTGAGTGAACGTCCTGTCCTGGTGGCCGGTCCGGCGTACTGCGACCTGATTTTTGCAGGCCTTCCAGGCGTTCCGCCGCTCGGTCAAGAGTGGTTCGCAGACAGCTTGACGGTCACGGCGGGAGGCAGTGCGATCACAGCCGTGGCGTTCGCGCGCTTGGGGGTGCCGGTCGCGCTGCTGGCCCAAGTCGGCACCGATGCCCACGGCGGCATCGTCCGCAACTTGCTTGAACAAGAAGGCGTCTTAAGCGAAGCCTTGCACGTCAAAGAAGGCGCTTACACACCCGTCACCGCAGCATTGTCGAGCGAGCACGACCGGGCGTTCGCCACGTTCCTGCCTGAGGGTAGGCCGGACGTGGAGGCGTCGCTTGCGGCGCTGAAGCCGCGCCACGTGCACCTGGCGGGTTTCCCTGCCGTGGCTTGGCAAGCAGGCTGGGTTGAGACGCTTCATACGGCGGGCGTGACCGTCTCGTTCGACCCAGGCTGGAGCGACGAGGCTTTGGCCGATCCCGCTGTCCGCGATCTTGCGTTTGCCTGCGATGTGCTCATGCCAAGTCGGCAGGAGGCACTGCGACTGCTTGACCTTCCCCTTGATTCCGACCTCGCTTCCTCTCGGGTGGTGGGCGCGCTGGCCGAAGCGCGCCCATCCCGAATCACCGTCGTCAAAGATGGCGCCAACGGCGCTTGGGCGGTGGGTCTGGGTGGTGGTGAGCCGTGGCACGTGCGCGTCGAACCGGCAGCCGCGGTGGATACCACCGGCGCGGGTGACGTGTTCGATGCTGCGTTTCTAGCAGCGTGGCTTGACGGTGAACCGGTGGCCGTGTGCCTGAAGTGGGGCGCGCTGGCGGGGCGTCAGGCCGTGGGCCGCATTGGTGGTTCAGCCGGCGCGCCCACACGAGATGAACTCAACCTGGAGCTTGCGCACTTGGAGGCTTCTGCATGACACGAAAATTAACGATTGTGGGCGGCGGTAGTGCCTACGCACCCGGTCTACTGAAAGCGTTCGCTGCTGAGGCGGACGCGTTTGAAGGTTTTGAATTCGTCCTGATGGACTTGCACGAACGCGAACTACGTATCGTCGAAGCGCTCGGACGCCGCTTGCTTGACGGGACCGGTATTACCCTGCGGGCGACCACCGACCGGCGCGACGCGATCGCTGGGGCGGACTTCGTGCTGACGACGTTCCGTCAAGGCGGTCTTGAAGCCAGGCATTTAGACGAGTCGGTCCCACTTCAGTTTGGGGTGATCGGCCAGGAAACCATCGGTCCTGGCGGGTTTTTCTTTGCCATGCGGACGCTACCGGTCATGCGTGACATCGCAGCGGAGATGGCGGAGTTGGCACCAAGCGCGGTGCTGATCAACTACTCAAACCCCACGCAAATTGTGGCGGAGGCGATCACGCGCCACACGGACGTTACGTGCGTCGCGATTTGCGATCAAACGGATGACGACCGCAGCCACCTGGCGCAGGCTTTAGGCCTTGCGCCGACCGAGATTGAGCTTGAGGGCGTGGGGCTTAACCACGCGACCTGGAGCACGAAGGCGCTCATACGAGGTGAGGATGCGCTGGCGGTATTGCAGCGCGAACGAGATGCGATTCACGCCCGCAGCGACGTGTCGAACCGCACCAAACGCATGGTTGACTTGGCGCTTCGCCTTCAGCGCGTACCGAACAGTTACCTGCAGTACTACTACGCCCGTGAGGCGACGGTCGCAGAAGCGCAGGCTGCAACCAAGACACGGGCGCAGATCATTCAGGCGGAACTTGCGGGTCATTACGCGCATTTTGCTGAGCAGGCGGAGGCAGACACACCAAATTTGACGCAAGGGCGTGGCGGTTCGGTGTTTGGTGACTTTGCCGTTCGGGTGTTGCGTGCGCTGGCGACCGGCGAACGGGCGCGACTCACGCTCAACGTGCCGAACGCCGGGCGTGTCCTGCCTGATTTTGATGAGGAGCGGGTGGTGGAGGTGCCGTGCACGGTTGAGGGTGGCACGATCACGCCTGAGCCACAGCAGGGGTTTCCGCATACGAAGCGTGGTTTGTTGCGAATGCTTGCCGATTACCAGGCGGCGTCCGCGGACGCGATTTGGCATGGTGATCAAGACCACCTAGCGGAGGCGTTGGCACTTAATCCGCTGGTGGGTTCGCTTGATTTAGCCGACCGTTTGTTGGCCGCTCGGCCCGACCTGACGTCGTGACCGTCTGA
>CAJXNS010000092.1 GCA_913057165.1 uncultured Trueperaceae bacterium | reverse complement strand
GGCGATACCCCGCCGAGCCCCACGCTTGCGAAGTTGTCGCGATACTCAGTCGAGAACGTCAAATCCACTTCGCTGAGACAGGTCATCAAGGTTGGTCGGGTCGAACGCCGGATCGATGATCGCAAGCCATGCAGGGTCAATGATGCTGTCGGCATCCAAGTTTTGCGCGACCGCGTCGATCTGGGTGTCAACGGCGGTGACTAGCTCGGCACGTCCAGGTCTGTCGGTGAAGATGGTCGGAATCGCAAGATTGCCGTCGCCAGCATCACGCACCTGCAGCCACGGTGCTGCCGTGGACTCAGCTTCGCCTGTTTCGTCGTTCCAAACGTAGTTCTGCATCCAGAACACATCCCAAAGTGCCGTGTCATAGCTTGATCCTTGATTGAACTCATCGACGTTCCCATCAAGCTGTCCTGGAGTAGGCCCATCGTCAATGAAGTATCGGACGTCACGGTAGGTGCCCCAATCTTCTTCGACTTCACCCGAGTCAACCTCAAGAAGATCAGCCCCATCCCGAAGCGGAAGGAGCTGCTTCACGGGTACTTGTGCAGAGTAGTAGTAGGTCACGTCACCGACGGTTTCACCGGCACCAACTTCGAGGGAAAGGTCGTATCGGGTCCACCACTCGCTGCCTTCGCCTGGGCCACTCGCGGCCCAACCGTACGTGGCGTCGCCTTGGCTCCAATCCGCTTCGCCGGAGCCGTCCCATGCCCACTCGTAGGCATACTCGCTCTGGGTGACATAGCACTCGCCTGGCACGGAACTACTCTGGTCGCTCACGTAAATCGTCGCTGGCTGGGAACTGGAGTCCTCGACGGCGTAGAAGCTGGTGGGCGCACCACCGGTGCAATCGGTGTCGCTATCCCACAAAGCTTTGAGGTCGGTCGTTGCGGATTTCTCCATCCAGATGGGCGGGCTCGTGTCGCCCCAGTCTTGGCGAACGAGATTTCCGCTACCGTCGTAATACTCCTTAAACGAAAACTGCGGTTGGTCTTGGCAGCCCGCGCCCGTGCAGGAGTCGTAATTGCGCACGCCACCTTGCGTGTCGTCACCCCACGCCACCGACTGCGTTTCGTACGTCAGCGCGTTGCCATTTTCCTCAAAGCTGAAGCGGTTGAAGGCGACCACTGAAACTTCATCGCCGTCACTTTGGGCAGCGGCAAGCGTGGTGTACTCCTCCATGCACGTTGGGCCGCCTGGAGCGTCCTCGGGGCAGGTCTCATAGATCAAGCTGTTGCCCGTGGCGGTATTAAAGCGGCTGTAGAGGCGGTTGCCGTCGCTGGTTTGAATCTCAGACAGGATGGCGTAGTCATCGCCGGTCTTCGTGACGTCCATGACGATGTAGCCGGTGAAGCTCATGCCGTCGATGGTGGGGTTGACCTTCCAGTAGACGGTGAAGTCCTCGTCGGTGCCATCCAAAATGAACTGACCGAGGTCGAGCGGATCGATGGTCCCGTCCATGTCCATGTCAATAAACGGCCGTTCTCCGGGCTGAATGATGGTGCCGGTCTCAAAGTCGTTCTCAGCGGCGTACGCCTTAAGCGCGTCGTAAAACGCGCGGCTGATTTCGCCAAGACCGGTATAGCGGCGCATGTCGTACCAACCTTGCGCTTTGGTGCTCGGAATGTCGTCTGCCGTAATGATCCGTTCGCTCAAGGTTTGCATCGTGCTTAGCGACGATGTTGTAGCGGAACCCGTCTCTTCTGAGAGGCTGGCAGGCAGTTCGGCACGTGGGTTGGGGAGGTTCTGCAGCGTGGCGCTGGCGCCCGAACTTCCTGTACTTGCGGATGTGCCGCCACTGCCACCGCAGCCGGCGAGCAAGAGTATGGCAGCAACCACCATGAGTGTCACAGTGGCGAGCCGTGATCCGTTGGGCATGAGAACCTCCGTAACGCGCGGTGAGAATGTGATAACGCGTACCATTACAATAAGTAGGTTTGTTGCACAAAGTCAACCGCTGCTGTTAAACGCGTCAAGCACACAATTTTAAAGGGGTGCGCGAGCGCGTAGGCTATAGGGGTGCTGACAAGACCTCGCTCGCTGTACCTCCATGTGCCCTTCTGTCCACATATCTGCCCGTACTGCGACTTCCACAAAATGAAGCGGCATGACGGGTTGGTCGCCCGCTACCTAGACCAACTCGAACGCGATCTAGACGATGCCGGGACGCAATGGGGCGGACCGCTGGAGACGCTCTACTTTGGCGGCGGCACACCCAGCCACCTCACCGACGCTGAGCTCACGCACCTAATGAACGCCGTGCAACGCCACTTTGACCTAGGTAACGCACAGGAGGTCACGCTCGAAGCCGACCCGGGCACGTTCGATGCGGAACGCGCCGAGTGGTTCAAAAACCTCGGTATCACCCGGCTGTCGGTCGGGGTGCAGTCCACCCAAAGCCGCCCACTTGCGACGTTAGGGCGAACCCACACGCCCGAGGGGGCCTTGGCCGCGATTGGGTTTGCACAAGCGGCAGGCCTTGACGTGAACGCCGACCTGATGACCGCCGTGCCGCACCAGGACGCCCGCTTGGACGCTGAAACCCTGGTCGCAACCGGCGTCCATCACCTATCGGTCTACACCCTGACGATCGAGCCTGATACGCCGTTCGCCCTTCGCGGCATGACCGTGGCGGAAGACCGCGCACAAGCGGACGACCGGGCGGTTCGCGAAGTACTCCACGAGGCTGGATTTGAACGTTACGAGGTGTCGAACTGGGCGAAGCCAGGTGCTGAGGCGGTGCACAACCGCCGTTACTGGACAGGCGACGCCTATTTGGGTCTCGGTCCGTCGGCGGCCAGTCTGCTTCCGGGCGGCCGCCACGGTGTGCGCCAGACGGTGCCAACCATCAAAGGCTGGCTCGCGGGTGAAACCCCAGAGACGCAACCCCGCAGCGCCCAGGACGCCCAGTTTGAAGCGCTCATGACGGGGCTCAGAACACGCGAAGGTGTGGACTTGGCTGCGTTAGAAGCCGCCACGGGGGCATCACTCCCAGGGTTTTGGGAGGCACGCCTTAATGAAGACCAGCAAGCAGGCCGGATTCTCCGAGAAGGCAGCATCGTTCGCGCGACCGACGCGGGTTTGGACCTCCTGAACGCGCTACTCGAGCGTTACGTGCCCTAGGCCCAGGGGCTGCCGGTCTTGACGGCCGCTGGCTACTGCCCGTTCAGGGCGAGACGCAACTGCCGGGCGAGCGCCGTGCCGTGCGCCAGCGTGACCGATTCGGCCGCTTCCACCTCCGCCAGCGCAGGCCGGTAACGCGTCTGAATGGCGTCCACGCCGTCTAGGAATGCAGCCACTCCTGTACCGTCTTCTCCGCC
>CAJXNS010000091.1 GCA_913057165.1 uncultured Trueperaceae bacterium | reverse complement strand
ACCATGCAGAAGGTACGCCCCTGGCGGCCATGACCACCCATGAATTCGTGGAGGCGGTCCCGCATGGCATCCGCCTGACCGATTTGCTTGCGGCTGCTGCACGGTTTGATGCCCCCACCCTCAACATTGAGATCAAGCCAGCCACCTCGTGGGCAGACGCCCGCCTGCGTGCCCGCCGGTACCTGGCAGACATCCAGCATGCGCCAGCGCACGTCACCGTGTTCGCCTCCAGTTTCGATCCGCGTGTCCTGCTCGCCTTGCGGGTCCTCAAGCCCGCCCACCCGCGGGCGCTGCTCCTCACGGATGAAGCACCGCAATCCCTGCACGAACGCTGGATGCGGCCCCTGGTGGCGCCGCAGGCGATCCATCCAGACGGCCGGCTGGCCACGAAAGCGAACCTTGCCCGCTGGCGTGCCGCTGGCCTGCAGGTGAACGTCTGGACGATCAACGACCCCGCCCGCGCCCGCGAGCTTGCAAGCTGGGGTGCCACTGGCATCATCACGGACGACCCTGCTGCCATACAGGCCGCGTTGGGTGGCACTGCTTAGCCACTCTCGCTGCCGGCGGGCGGCTGATGGCCGTGCGGTACACTCAATTACCAACGCACGTCAGGAGGAAACCCACATGTTCAGCGTCGACCTCACCGGCAAAAAAGGCCTCATCATGGGCGTCACCAACCACCGCAGCATCGCCTGGTCCATCGCGAAGCCCCTCGCCGAAGCCGGCGCGCAGCTCGCCTTCAGTTACCAAGGCGACCGCCTCAAACCCACCCTCGAAAAACTCACCGCCGACCTTGACAGCCCCGTCCTGGCCGAATGCGACGTCACCAGCGACAGCGACCTAGACCAACTGTTCGCCACGCTTGAACAAACCTGGGGCCGCCTGGACTTCGTGGTGCACGCCGTGGCGTTCGCGCCGACGGAAACGTTCGCGCGGCCGTTCCGTGAGGTCAAACGCGACGACTGGCACACCGCCATGGACGTCAGCGCCTACAGCCTCGTTGCCGTCACCCAGCGCGCCGCGAAACTCATGACCGACGGCGGCAGCATCGTCACCCTGTCCTACCTGGCGGCTGAAAAGGTCGTCCCGCACTACAACATGATGGGGGTCGCCAAGGCCGCCCTCGAAGCGTCCGTGCGGTACCTCGCGTACGACCTCGGTCCGCAAGAGGTCCGCGTCAACGCCATCAGCGCCGGCCCGGTCCGCACCGTCGCCGCGCGCAGCATCGCCGGCTTCGGTGACATGTACTCAGAAGCCGGACGCCTCAGCATGATGAACCGCAACATCACCGCCGATGAGGTCGGCCAGATGGCCTTCGCGCTGCTGAGCCCCATGGGTGGCGGCGTGACCGGCGAAACCTTGTATGTGGATGCCGGCTTTAACGCCATCGGCATGTTCTTAGAGGAACGCCAAGGCGAAGACGAGGGCGACACAAGCGCATGATGCTGCGGGTGCGGAACCAGTCTGAGCGAGAGCGATGGCGTCGGGGCCAACCGACCGGCTGACCCCCCTTCGCCCGCGTTCCGCCTGGAGGACCCATGGCACCTGCACCCCACAACCCCACCGGCCCGAAGACCGTGCCCGTTCACCGCACCGTCCTGGCCGACCTTGAAACCCCCATCACCGCCTACCTGAAGCTCGCCGGCAGCCCCTCGTTCCTGCTTGAGTCCGTCGAACAGGGCGAACGCAACGCGCGCTACAGCTTCATCGGTGTGGGCGCCCGCACCCGCGTTGAAACGCACGGCAGCGTCACCACCGTCACCACCGCCGGTGGCAGCGCACGCCACGACGGCGACCCACTGCGCGTCCTCTGGGATCACGTCGTGCGCGACTGCGACGCCCCAGACGGCCTGCCTGACTTTTGGGGCGGCGCGGTGGGTTACGCCGCGTACGACCTCGTCCGGCAGTACGAGACGCTGCCAGACGGCAACCCAGATGAGCTCGGGGTGCCCGACCTGCTGTTCGTCGAACCCGAAGTGCTGGTCGTGTTCGATCACCTGAAAAAGGTCCTTCATCTCGTCAGTACCGCCGAGGATGGCGACCAGGTCAGCCTCGAGCAGGCCGAAGCGCGCCTGAACAACATCCAAGCGCGCCTGGCCGCACCGCTACCGGGCGTGCCCGGCGACCGGCCCGGCCGCGCCACGCCGTTTGCAAGCAACTTCACCCAAGAGGCGTTCGAGGCAGCCGTCGCCAAAGCCGTCGAGTACGTCAAGGCGGGCGACATCTTCCAGGTGGTCCCCAGCCAACGCATCAGCGCCGACCTGGGCGTCCACCCGTTCGCCGTCTACCGTGCCCTGCGGACGGTCAATCCCAGCCCGTACCTTGGTTACCTCGACCTGGGCCCCGTCACCCTGGTCGCGTCAAGCCCTGAAAGTCTCGTGAAAAGCGACGGCCTGCATGTCGAGACCCTGCCGATCGCGGGCACCCGCCCGCGCGGCGCGACCCCACACGAGGACGATGCGCACGCCAGCGAACTGCTGGCCGACGCCAAGGAACGCGCTGAGCACGTGATGCTGGTCGACCTCGGCCGCAACGACCTCGGTCGCGTCTGCCAGCCCGGCAGCGTCAAGGTGTCTGACCTCATGCGCATCGAACGCTACAGCCACGTGATGCATATCGTCTCCACCGTCGAAGGCCTCCTGGCAGAAGGCAAGACCCCCCTCGACGCGCTGGCGGCCACCCTGCCGATGGGCACCGCCAGCGGCGCCCCCAAAATCCGCGCGATGGAGATCATCGATGAGCTTGAACCCACCCGCCGCGGACCGTACGCCGGGGCGTTTGGGTACGTCAGCCACAGCGGCGCGATGGACATGGCCCTCACCCTCCGCACGATGGTCGTCGCAGACGGCCGCCTGCACCTGCAGGCCGGCGCCGGCATCGTCGCCGACAGCGACCCAGAAGCGGAGTACCAAGAAACCCTCAACAAGCTCGCGGCCTTGCGTCGCGCGGTGGACATGGCCGTGGAGGGCCTCGCCTGATGAGCCGCCTACTGATCATCGACAACTACGACTCGTTTACGTACAACCTCGTGCAGATGCTTGGCGCCGCCGGTGCGGACGTCACCGTCTGGCGCAACGACGCGTTCGAACTGGACGACATCGCCCGCGAAAACCCAGACGGGCTGGTGGTGTCACCCGGACCGTGCACCCCCACCGAAGCCGGGCACTCCGTTGACGTCATTCGCACCTACGGGCCGACCGTGCCGACGCTTGGGGTATGCCTCGGCCACCAGTCGATCGGCATGGCGTACGGCGCACGCGTCACCGGCGCGCACCTCATCAAGCACGGCAAAACCAGTCCGGTTGAGCACGACGGCAGCGGGATCTTTAAAGGCCTTGACGGCGACACGGTCGTCACCCGCTACCACTCGCTGGTCATTGAAGACCTGCCCGATGAGCTGATTGTCAACGGCGTCACCCACGATGATGAAAGCACGGTCGTCATGGGCGTACGGCACGCCGAACACCCCGTGTGGGGTG
>CAJXNS010000090.1 GCA_913057165.1 uncultured Trueperaceae bacterium | reverse complement strand
AGCGTGGAAGTGCCCGGTGGAGACTTTGCGTCCGCCGGGCGTTTTGCATGGTGGGCCGCGGGGTAGCATGCGACGCATGCCAAGCATGACCGTCTCTTGTCATCCTCCCTTCTCCCGCGCTTACCGGGGCGGCGTACGTTGATTGCGTTTGTCGAAGGCACCGTGGCCGTGCAGGACGAAGGCCGACTGGTTGTGCAGGTCGGTGGCGTGGGCCTCGAAGTGTGGGTGCCGAGCGGCACGCACGCGTCGGTGCGTGTTGGTGACAGCGTGCGGCTGCACACGCACTTTGCGGTGCGTGAGGACGCCATGACCCTCTACGGCTTCCATGATGCTGAACTCTTGCAGCTGTTCCGGCTGCTGCTTGGTGTCAGTGGGGTTGGCCCGAAGGTCGCGCTCGCGGTTGTGTCGCACCTGCCGGTGGGCGTGATCGCCCAAGCGGTCGCGAACGATGACGCGCCGTTGCTGGCAAGCGCCCCTGGCGTCGGCAAGAAGACCGCGGAACGCATTGTGCTTGATTTGCAGTCCAGCCTGCCTGAGTCGCTGCTGGCACGCGCGGCTGCCGGTGCGCCTGATGATGGCGGAGCCCCTGCAGGCGGTGTGACGCCTGCTGCGCAGGACGCGATCGATGCGCTCGTGGCGCTTGGTTACAAGGAAGCCCGCGTGAAGACGCTGCTGCCTACCTTGGCGGACGCCCATCCTGAGGATGAGGCCGAGGCCTTGATCCGCCGCGCACTCGCAGAACTGAAGTAACCCGAACAGAAGTCAACCGTCTGGTCGCTCGCGAACGCGGGCCCCGCAAGATCTAGCCTCGAGGCGACCGGGACAATGGCCTGGTGCTTCCTCCCGTTTCACGTTCTACGGGGCGGTTGCGTGCTGATGGAAGCCGGTGGGTCAAAAAACGGCTGTCGGCCCCAGGGAAAGCATCCCAGGCTTAATTGACACCATAGTCTAATAACACTATGGTCTAATAACACCATGGTATCAATTAATTCGGATGCGGCGAGGGTCGCGCCACCCAACTTCGTCAACCGCGAACACGAACTGGCCGAACTGCGCGCCCTTGCAGACCGGTACGAACCGGCCCTGGCGTTGCTCTACGGTCGACGTCGCGTCGGCAAGACCTACCTGCTTGACCATGCATGGCCAGACCGCCGCGTTTTTTACTTCCTTGCAGGCAACACCACCCTCGAAGCCAACCGCCAGGAACTCCTCCGTGAACTGACACCGTTTGTGGCAGACCCACGCGATGTGGACCCAGAGGAACGCCCCACCTGGCGCAGCGTGTTTCGGTTGCTCGCCGACCTAGCCGCCGAAGCGCCCCTGATCGTGGTCTTAGATGAATTCCAAAACCTACTCCACGAGGGCGGCGCGGTCGCGTCGGACCTGATGGCCGTCTGGGACCGCGAAGTGAAGAACCGCCCGTTGATGCTGGTCGCCTGCGGCAGCGAAGTGGGCACCATGGCGTCGCTCGAGTCGGCGTCCGGCCCACTGTTTGGCCGCTGGAACTGGACGGCCCGCCTCAAACCGTTCGATTATTTCAATGCAGCCCGCATGCTTCCCGGTCGTGACCTTCGAGAACGCACGATGGCTTACGGCATGTTGGGTGGCACGCCGCGTTACCTGGCGACCGTTCAACCTGGCGACGACTTGGCCACGCGGATCACCCAAGCGGTCCTGTCGCCACGCGGGGAGGTGCACGTCCAACTCGACCGGCTGATGGACCAGGAGCAAGGGATTCGCGACGCGGCCGAATACCGCGCGGTCTTAACCGCCATCGCCGGCGGCCACACCACGCTCCAGGCGATCGCCAGCGCCACCGGACGGAGCGATCGCGTGCACACCGTGAGGCGAACCGCCGGCATTCTTGAAGATCTCGGGTGGGTCCGTCACGAGTCCAATTACGCGGCCCACAGGCGCGCCGTGGCGCGCTACCGCATCGGCGATCCGGCACTGCGGTTTTGGTACCGCTTCGTCTACCCAAACCGCAGCCGGTTGGAGCGAGGCGACGCCGAAGCCGTCTGGCGCAGCGAGGTGCAACCCAACCTCGGCACCTTCATGGGCGCGGCCTTCGAGGAGGTTGCTGTGCAAGCCTTAAGGCGTCGTCACAGCCACCCTGAAGGGTGGCCGGTTAAGCAGACGGCACGCTGGGAAGGCCGAGCGAAAAACGGCCGGAGCGTCGAAATCGATCTGGTCGCCGAACTTGAAGGTGGCCGCATCCTGACGGGTGAATTCAAGTGGTCAAGCCGCCCGGTTGGCGTCAAGGTTCACCATCACCTGCTTCGGAACTTAGAAGACCTGGCTGAGTCAGGGCAGGGCTGGGCACGTGACGCCCGCGCGGGCACCCGCAGCGCAGGCTTTTTGTACGTGAGTGCCGCTGGTTTCGCGCCAGACATGCTTGACGCCGCGCGCCACGACCCGCGCATCCACCTTCTCACCTTGGCTGATCTTTACGACGGGTTGGACGTCTAATCGGTACCAGGTCGGCAAGACCCAGCACCATCCCAAGGCGGGTGGTGGCGACCTAGTGCGCTGCATGAGGAGGCGATGCAGACCCTGGTTGTCTCTAAGCTCACGTCGTGCTTGCTTAGGTCTCGTCTTGATGCCGCGTTGATCTCGCGTTGATCTCGCGTCGAGCGCGCGTCTGCCTGCCGTCCTTCGGGCGACCCTGGACGGTTAGCGTCCGACCACCCGGTCGTACGCAAGACGCTCATCTGCGATGCGCGCGATGGCCGCCATGCCGCCCGTCTCATCAAGCAGCACAAACGGCGATCCGCCCGCAAGCCCGGCGTCTGCTTCAAGGATGCGCGCAAGCGGTAGGCGCTGCCCTTGCCGCACGCGGGCGGCTTCACTGCCGGACAGGGACACCCGCGGCAGGTTCAAGGCGTCCGCGTCCGCCACTGGTGTCGCGGTGTCTAGCGCGCCGAGTGGCACGGTGTCCTCTAACGTCACGCGACCCGAGGCGGTCCGTAGCAGCCCAGCCAGGTGGGCGGGCACACCCAGCGCGGCGCCCAAATCCCGCGCAAAGGCACGCACGTACGTCCCCGCCTTGACCGTGAGCGACACAAGCGCCAGCGGCCCGCCGGTTAGGTCCGCCGGCCGTTCGGGCGTGAAGGCGCCCGTCTCGCTGGGGACGGCCAGGCCGCCTGACACGTCAAACCGGGTGGGCAGCAAGGCGGGCGCGCCGAACGCCAGCAGGCGCACGTCTCGGTACCCACACGGCCGGGCGGGCAGGTCGTCGGCCGTATCGCCCGCGCGGGCGTCCTGGTACGCCGCCCGGCCGGCACGCTTAATCGCAGAAAACTTAGGCGGCACCTGCATGGTGACGCCTAAGAACGCTTGCGCGGCCTCATCGACCTGCGTGGCGGTCAGGTGCGACGCATCCGCACGGTCCGTCACGGGCCCTTCGGCGTCCAGCGTGGGCGTGCCCGCCCCGAACGCCACCCACGCCAAGTACCGCTTGTCGTGCCCCGTGAGGTACGGCGACAGCTTCGTGCCGGACCCGACCAGGATCAGCAGCACGCCGGTCGCGAGTGGATCCAGCGTGCCGGCATGCCCCACCTTCTTGGTGGCCAGCTGCCGCCTTGCCGACGCGACCGCGTCGTGC
>CAJXNS010000089.1 GCA_913057165.1 uncultured Trueperaceae bacterium | reverse complement strand
TGTTTGTGTCGATCATGTAAAGCTCCCAGCTGAGCATTTGCGGTAAGGCGGCTGGCATGACCGCCTGACTGACGATATGGAAGTAGCTGGCGCCGGTGGCGCGCAAGGCTTCCACGCTTTGGGCGGATGCCTCATCGATCGTTTCGACAAAGAAGCGGGTGAGGTAACCGAAGCTGCCGAAGAACAAGGCCAAAAACCCAGTGAATTCACTCTGACCGAACGACAGCAAGAAAATGAGCGCCCAGGCAGCGATCGGGATGTTGCGACTGATGGACGCAACGGTGCGCGCGAGGCCCGCAAAGAACTCGTTGACTTTGGTGGTTTGCGAACCCAGGAGGGCGACGGGCAGTGCGGCCGCAGCAGCAAGCACAGACGCCATGATCGACATGATGACCGTATCGAACAGCACATCAAGAATGCGTGGGAGGCGCTCCATGGCCTTGGCGTCGGGAACGAGGTTGGCGGCCATCCAGACAGCCACTTTGGGGATGGCTTCAAAGGCGTCACGGCCGTCAAACTCGGTCAGCCAGGCCGCACCGGCTGACACGAGGAAAAGACCGCCGAACACCGCTGAGAAGATGAGGCGCTGACGCAGGAAGAAACGGTCGGGCGTGGTTCTACTCAATGATGAGGTCACCGGCTTCAGCTCCATAAATTGCGTACGTGGTCTCGGCGTCCAGGTCGGACGGTGGGCCGTCAAACACGAGGTTGCCTTGGTTGAACCCCAAAATCCGGTCGGCGTACTTCTTGGCGACATCGACCTGGTGGAGGTTGACAAATAAGGTCATCCCGAACTCATGCTGAATTTTTTTAAGGTAGTCCATGATGACCTTGCTGGAGTTCGGGTCGAGGCTGCTGATCGGCTCGTCGCACAAGATCACGCTGGGGTCTTGGACCAAGGCGCGGGCGATGCCGACCCGTTGTTTTTGGCCGCCGGAGAGCTGATCGCTGCGGCGGTACACGAAATCCTCGAGGCCAAGCAGGGTGAGGATTTCGATCGCTTTCGTTTTTTCGTCGTGGTCGTAAAAACCGAACATGCCGGCGAGGGTGGATTTGTAGCCCAACCGGCCGTGTAGGACGTTCTCAAGCACCGAGAGGCGCGAGACGAGGTTGTAGTGCTGGAAGATCATGCCCATGCGGGCGCGGGCGGCGCGCAGTTCGGGACCCGTGAGGTCACGCATGCTTTGGCCGTCGAAGGTGATGCGACCGTCGGTCGGTTCAATGAGTCGGTTGATGCAGCGAATGAGGGTGGTTTTGCCTGAGCCGGACGGCCCAATGACGGCGACCATTTCGCCTGGGTCAACTTGAAAGTCGACCCCTTTCAGGGCTTGAACGTCGCCGTAGTGTTTGACGAGTCCGTCAACGTGAAGGAGTGGCATGCGGCCTCCGGGGCGGGGTTGGTCTTGCGGTTGAAGGTTCGGCCTTACACCCATGCGGATGTAAGGCCGAACGGTGAAGAACCGGTGGTTAGTCGATCATGCCGCTGAGGCGGCGGATCGGGTCGTACCAGTCGTCGGTGACGAGGACGAACTGGTCGCCTTCGTCGAAGAATGCGGTGGAGCCTTCAGGGCCGAAGATCGCTTTGTTGTTGCGGGTGCTTTCGCTGGTGAACGCTTCCTGCAGGGCGGCTACCTCGTCGTCGGTGAGCAGGTTGGTGTTCATGACGATCGGTGCGTTGAGCACGGGCACGGTGGCGACGAACTCGACATCAACGCCAGGCACGCGGTTGAAGGGCGCTTCGGCACCTTCTTTGACGCGGATGACGTCGCCTGGTTGGGGGTCACCGAGGTCGCCGGAGATGACGTCGACGTAGCTGTCGATGCAGACGTTACAGAACGCACCGATGTCGGCACGGCCGTCGAGCACGTTGAAGAACGAGCCTTGGTGGGAACCACCGAACATGACTTCTGCGAACACTTCGTCGGGACCGCCCAGGAGCAGGTCTTCGCTTGGCACACCGAAGTGGTCGCTGATGATGCTTGAGGGCACGCGGAAGCCACTGGTGCTGCTGTTCGAGACGAAGCTGAAGCTTTTCTGCTCGAGGGTGTCGAGGTTGTACTCGCCGCCGACCTTAAACATGTCGGTGTTCTCAATCAAGGTGCCGAGCATGCTGTAGTACTTGGCGTTGTCCAGGCTACCGCTGTCGTCGGTTGTGGTCGCAAGCGGCAGGATGGCTTCTTCTTTTTCGTGCGCTTGGACGTAGCCTTCGCCGCCGAACCAGGAGAACGCCGCGTTTTCGTTGACGAGCGCTTCGATGGCGATGGCGTAGTCGGTGGTGAGCTGCTCGTCGACCTCTTTGCCGAGGGTTTCTTCGACGAGTTCGATGATCGCTTCGCGGGCGTCGGCGAACTCGGGTGTGCTTTCGTTCGGGTACCACACGAATGTGAGGTCCTGAGCCGATGCAGCACCGAAGGTGCTCAGCAGGAGCGCGATGAGGGCGTAACGGACATGTTTCATGGTTGCCTCCAGGCGGCAGCGTTGTGGTTTCAGGCGCTGCTACACGAAGGGTAAAGGGACGTTGTCATGAACCGTTCATCGGTTTGTCCGCAGAATGTCAGGTACGTACTTGAGTATTGCTCAATTTGACGATTTTTCCGTGCGTACGGAGTGGGGCGATTGTTCATAAGGATCGTTGCAGCCGAAAAATAGGTCCTGTGGAGGGAACAAGAGATCGAGGAATTTTTGTGTGAAAGCCAGCGATTTGTCATTCGGGTGCCGAATCCCAAGGTACGCAGTTTCATAGGGGGCGCTGGGTCAGATCACCAAGCCACGGGCGCACCGCATTGCAGTGGCGTCATCATGACCATCCCCGAGGGTGGTGTTGCTTGCCTTTGTCAATTTTCGGAGCGGGTAACCGGAACTTGCTGAGTGAATCACTTGCGTTGATCGGTCTACACGTTACCGGCGACTGAGGTGTACGAGGAAACCGAAGTATATACTTTGGATATACACCTCAGGAGGTCGGCATGCCATACAAGGTCAGAAAGTGGGGAAACAGTCTGGCGGTTCGTATTCCTCAAACGCTTGCTCGCGAAGTTGGGATTGTTGCGGACACCACGGTCGAGCTCGCCCGATCAGGCGACACCATCGTCATTGAAGCCAAGCCGGATGACGCCGACCGCTTGGAGCAACTGACGGCGCAAATCACCGATGACAATCGGCATGACGCCACGGAGTTCGGTCCGCCGGCTGGACGCGAGGTTTGGTGACGGCCCCTGACCGTGGCGACCTGGTGTGGCTCTCATTCCACCCTCAAGCAGGAAGTGAGCAGTCAGGCAGGCGGCCGGCGCTCGTGCTCTCACCCGCTTCTTACAATCGCGCAGCGGGATTAATGCTTGCCTGCCCCATTACCAAGCAAGCAAAGGGCTATCCGTTTGAGGTGGCGCTCTCAAACGAATCGCCGGTAACGGGTGTGGTTTTGGTTGATCACATCAAAAGCGTGGACTGGCGAGCTCGCGAGTGCACGGCGATCACGAAGGCTCCCACTTCGGTGGTGGAGAAGGTAAGTGATCTACTGAGGCTCCTACTCCCATTGGGCGCGCAGACCACGCGTTGAGGAGATCTTTGATGCGTCCAAGCTGCAACGTGGTGGGTCGTGTAGGACTCGAACCTACAACCCGCTGATTAAGAGTCAGCTGCTCTACCAATTGAGCTAACGACC
>CAJXNS010000088.1 GCA_913057165.1 uncultured Trueperaceae bacterium | reverse complement strand
GTTCGGCCCGCACGACCGACTGAAACGCCGTCACGGCTTCGTTTAGCACGTCGTTGACGATCACGTAATCGAACTCTTGCAGCGCCGCGATCTCCTGTTCGGCGCGCCGCAAGCGTTTCTGGATTTTCTCCTCGCTGTCGGTACCGCGCTCGCGCAGGCGGCGTTCGAGTTCTGCAAGCGAGGGTGGCACGAGAAACACCGTGACCGCTTCAGGTTTGCGGCGTTTGATCTGCCGGGCGCCTTCTAAGTCCACCTCGAGCAGCATGTCCTCGCCGCGGGCAAGCGCGGCATCGACCGGCTCGCGGGGGGTGCCGTAGCGGTCGCCGACGTACTCGGCCCACTCGAGCAGGGCGTCCTGTTCCACCATGGCGTCAAACGCGTCTTGGGTTTTAAAGAAGTAGTCGCGGCCTTCAACCTCGTGCGGCCGGCGGGCGCGTGTGGTGGCGGAGACGCTGAAGGAGACGGGCGCCACGGCGGGCAGGGCGGCCTCGCGGACGGTGCCTTTGCCGACGCCGCTGGCGCCTGCGAGGACGATGAGCACGCCGCTTCCGTGGGTGGCTGGGGCCGCTTCGGTCATGGCGCGAAAGGTACCACGCAGCCTGCCGGTTTTGGCGGCCGGCTGGGCGGAGGGTGGTAAGTTGACGTCCCGTAGAGAGCGAGAGGTGGCGGCATGACGACCAAGTACATCTTCGTGACGGGCGGGGTGGTTTCAAGCCTCGGAAAAGGCATTTCGACCTCCAGCCTAGGGGCGCTCCTGCGGGCACGCGGTTACACGGTCACGGCCGTGAAGATCGACCCTTACATCAACGTCGATGCCGGCACCATGCGGCCGTACGAGCACGGCGAGGTGTTTGTCACCGGCGACGGTGCGGAAACCGACCTTGATATTGGGACTTACGAACGCTTTTTAGATATTGACCTGTCGCGCATTAATAACGTCACGACCGGTCAGGTGTACCAGCGGGTGATCCAGCGTGAACGCGCGGGGGAGTACCTGTCGCAAACGGTGCAGGTGATTCCGCATGTGACCGATGAGATCAAACGCCGTATTTACGAGGCGGGCGAGCAGGCCGGCGCGGAGTTGGTCCTGGTGGAGGTCGGCGGCACGGTGGGTGACATTGAGTCGCTGCCGTTCCTGGAAGCCATCCGCCAGATGCGCTTTGAGGTCGGCCAAGAAAACAGCTTGTACTTCCATGTGACGCTGCTGCCGTACTTGGGGACGAGCGAGGAGCACAAAACCAAACCGACGCAGCATTCGGTGGCGACGCTGCGTGGGTACGGCATTCAGCCGGATGCGTTGATCGTCCGCAGCGCCGTGCCGGTGCCTGAGGAAGCCCAGAACAAGATCGCGCTGTTTAGCAACGTCGAGCCGCGTGACGTGTTCAACGCGTACGACGTACCGGACGTGTACGCCGTGCCGGAAACGCTTGAGAACCAAGGCATCGGACGGTTTACCGAACGCCGCTTGGGTCTTGAGAAGGTCGTGCCGGAGCTGCGTGTCTGGCAGGATGCCGTGCGGACGCTTGAGAACCCGGGGCGCGAGGTTCGCATCGCCGTGGTCGGCAAGTACGTCGCGATGCCGGACGCGTACCTGTCACTCAATGAGGCGCTTAAGCACGCGGGTGTCGCCAACGAGGCGCGCGTCCAAGTGGACTGGATTAATGCGGAAGACACCGACGCCGATGGGGTGGCTTCGCTGGATGCGTACGACGGCATCCTGGTGCCGGGCGGGTTTGGCGTGCGCGGCATTGAAGGCAAGGTGCAAGCCGCCCGGCATGCTCGCGAGAACGGCCTGCCTTACCTGGGGATTTGTTTAGGCATGCAGGTCGCCGTCATTGAGCACGCCCGGCATGTGGCCGGCCTTGAGGGCGCCAACAGCAGCGAGTTTGACCCGTACACGAAACATCCGGTGATCGACCTGATGCCGGAGCAGTTGGATGTGGAAGGCATGGGCGGCACCATGCGGCTGGGCTCGTGGCCGATGGAGATTGCGGCCGGCACGACGCTGGCGAGCCTGTACGGCGTGGGGGGCGGCGGCGTGGTGCACGAGCGGCACCGGCACCGCTACGAGGTGAATCCTGCGTACGTCGACCAACTCAAAGACGCAGGCCTGACGGTCTCCGGCGTGACGCCAGGCATGGAAGGCCGCGGGGCCGGGTTGGTGGAGGCCATTGAGCTTGACGGCCACCCGTTCTTTGTGGGCCTGCAGTCACACCCCGAGTTCACGTCCCGTTTGATGCGGCCAAGCCCGCCGTTTGTGGGTTTCATTGCGGCGGCCGTGGCGCGCCGGGAGGCAGCTAAAGACGCATGAGTGCGCCGTTCCTGATCGGGCTTGCGGGCGGGACGGGGTCTGGAAAGACCACCGTCGGTGACGTGCTCGTGCGCGCCGCGGCCGGCCAGGCGGCGGTCATCCCTCAGGACGCCTACTACAAGGACCAACCGGAGAAGCCGTTCGCGGAGCGGGAGGTCACCAACTACGACGAACCGGCCGCGTTCGATCTGCCGTTGCTGCTGCAGCATGTCGACGCCCTCAAGGCAGGCCGGCCGGTGGACCGGCCGGTGTACGACTTTGCGCAGCACCGCCGTGCAGACACGACGGTCACGCTGGCGCCGGCGCCGGTGGTGTTGATTGAAGGCATTTTGGTGCTGCACGAGCCGGCCTTGCGGGCGCGTATGGATTTGAAGGTGTTTGTAGACGCCCCGCCCGATGAGCGGTTCATTCGCCGGATGCAACGCGACGTCCGTGAGCGTGGGCGGACGCCGGACAGTGTCATCGAGCAGTACCGCACGACCGTCAAGCCGATGCACGACCTGTTCGTGCAACCCAGCAAGCAGCATGCCGACCTGATCGTGCCGGAAGGCGGTCAGAACACCGCGGCGATGGCGGTGCTGACCGCGTTCGTGGAACGCCAGCGGGCTGAACGTGAGGCCCGGCCGGCATGAACCTCAAGCGGGTGCTGAAGCGGGCTGGGTTTGCCCTTGCCCTGACGGCGCTCGTGCCGGCGACGCTGTTGCTGCTCGTGCGGTTGCAGGCCGAATCGCGCACGCAAAACGTGGCGGTGGTGATCGATGAGATGGCGCTGATGGAACAGGCGGCGCTGGTGCACGCCACCCCGCTTGAGCTGGCTGGGCGGTACGCCGCGCTGGGCGCGACGGGGATTGCGGTGTACGAAGAAAACCCTGAAACGCTGGCGGCGACCGGCCGGATTGACGCCCGCCTTGGGCGGGATTTGCTTGCGTCGGGTGCCGAGGTCGCCCCTGCGGATATCGCGCGGGTGGCGGGCGGCACGCTGGTGCGGGAGCGCGTGCCGGGGGCGCTGGATGCCTTGCGGGCGCAGGCGGCCGCGCCGCCCAGCGAGGTGACCGTCAACGGGCAGCGCTGGTTGGTGCTGCCGGGGGACGTGATGGAGTTGCAGCCTGCGGGACCGCCCGCGCCTGAACGCTTTGCGGCTTATCGGTCTCTTGGTTTGGAGGTGGCGTACCGCCCGCGCGCAATCCCACAACAGCGCGCTGTGGGGGATTTCTTTCCAGCTGGCGCCACGTTGTTGATTCATGAAGGGCAAGCGTTGGCGGGCTACCCGCACGCCATGGACGACCTGATCGCTGCATCCCAGGACCGCGTCACGGCGTTTATCGAGAACACACCCCAGGCCGGCTTCACCCAAGTGCAGG
>CAJXNS010000087.1 GCA_913057165.1 uncultured Trueperaceae bacterium | reverse complement strand
GCCTTGCAAGCCCAGTCGCTACTGGCGGCGCGTAAGGGTCAGACACCGCCGCGGCCCCTCACGCACGACCTGTTCGTCAGCACCCTCGAGATGCTGAACGCGACCGTCAAAGAGGTCGCCATTAAAAGCGTGGAGGACGGCACGTTTTATGCCGACATCCTGATCGACCGGGCGGGCATGGAATTCCAGATTGATGCGCGCCCCAGCGACGCGGTCGCCTTGGCGGTGCGCACCGGGGCTACGATCCACATCGATGAGGCGGTCCTTGAAGATTCTGCGATGGAAGAGGACGCCGGCGGTGAAACCGTCGAAGCGTAGCGGTGGCTTTAACGCCGCAGCGTGACGGCCAGCACCAGCACCGGCAGTAACCCAAGCAACCCGATGGTCAGCGCCCCGGGCGCGGCTTCCACCAGCCGTTCATCCGACGCCAGGCGGTACACCCGCGCCGCCAGCGTGTCGAAATTAAACGGCCGCACGATCAACGTGGCAGGCAATTCCTTCGCCACATCCACAAACACCAAAATGCCGGCCGTGAGCAGCGAACCGCGCAGAAGCGGCAGGTGCACCCGAATTAGCGTGCCCCACTGGCGCCAACCCAGCGACCGGGCGGCGTCATCCATGCTGCGGGTCACGCGCGCCAGGCCGGCCTCAAGACCGCCGTAGGCGACCGCCAGGAAACGCACCACGTACGCAAACACCAAGCCCGCAATCGTGCCGCTAAAGAGCAGGCCGGTGGAGACCCCCAGCACGTCGCGGGCCCACAGGTCGATACGGTTATCCAGCCAGCCCAGCTGCAAAAGCACCCCCACCGCAATGACGGAGCCGGGCACGGCGTACCCCATCGATGCCAACCGCGCGCCGGCACGCACCGCACGCGTGGGCCGCAGCCGACCGGCGTACGCCAGCACCACCGCCGCGACCAGCGTGACGAACACCGTGACCAACGCCACCGTGACGGTATTCACGGCGTACTCACCCACCGCGCCGGCAAAACCACCACCGTGACGCCACGAGAGACGCCCAAGAATCAGCGCGGGGGCGATAAACCCACCGACAATCGGCAGGCTCAAAAACACCACCGCCGCAGCGCCCTGCAGCCGCGTCAACGCATACCGCCCCGGTGGGCGCCCGCGACGTTCAAGCGGCGCGTCGTCCGGCCGGCGACCCAGGTTGCGTTCAAGCACGATCAGCACCAGCACGAACCCCATCAAAATGGCCGCCAGTTGTGCGGCCGCCGCCCGCTCACCCAAACCGAACCAGGTGCGGTAAATCCCGGTCGTGAACGTCGACACCCCGAAGTAATCCACCGTCCCGAAATCCGCCAGGGTCTCCATCAACACAAGCGCCAAGCCCGCGGCCACCGCCGGCCGTGCCAGCGGCAAGGCGACCCGTAAGAACGTCGCCCACGCACCCCGACCGAGGCTGCGTGACGCCTCCACGATCGAGGGTGCTTGGTCACGAAAGGCGGTGCGCGTCAGCAGGTACACGTACGGATACAGCGCGAACGTCAACATCGCCACCGCCCCACCGAGGGAGCGCACGCGCGGGAACGGGTACTCCCCGACCGCCACATCAAACGTGGCGCGGATCCACGACTGCAGCGGACCGGCCGCCTGCAAAAAATCGGTGTACGCGTACGCCAAAATGTACGCAGGCATCGCCATGGGAAGCAGCAGCGCAATCTCAAACATGCGCCTAAGCGGCACGCGCGTCATCACCACCAACCAAGCTGCGCCCACCCCCAGCAGCAAACTGCCGACCCCGACCCCCACCATTAAGGCCAGCGAATTGCGGACGTAGATGGGCAAGACGGTGGTGGCGAGGTGACCCCACAGTTCGCGCGTATCCACGGCCAGCGACCCCAAAATCACGGCGATGGGCGTGGCCACCACCAGGGCGACCGCAATGGCGGCTGCCGCCCACGCGGCAGAGCCACGCGAACGGTCGCGCGGTGGGCTTGGAGGGAGGCGGAAGGCGCGACGCACGCCCCAAAGCCTACACCTACACTTGGGTTTCTATTTTGCGTTCGCGGACGTGCGAGCTGTCATGACCGGTGGGTGTCTGGCGGACCCCCAACGACTCAAGCTCGCGGGCGGGACGCTTCCGCAGCCACACCGCCAACCGGTCGTGCGGCTGATGGCTGGCCTCGCTCGCCTGCTTCGCGCGTTTCAGCCACAAACGAGCCAGCAGGCCGTGACCGCTGGCAAGGGCCGCATCGGCCGCCAGCAACCACTGCTCCGTGGCCTCCTCGTACGCCTCGGCGTGCGCATGCTGAAGCGCGGTGGCCGCCCGCATCGCCGGCTCGGGGCGCCGCTCAAGCCACGCCGCGGCGTGCGCGTGAATCCGTCGCCGTTCCTCAGGGGCAAGCCGGTACCGCGCCGCAAGGCGCAAGGCAGGCGGGCCTAAACGAAGCTGCTTTAAGCCGGTCACCGGACATGTTTGCGGGCTCGCCCACGACCGCGCGAGCAACTGCCACACGGCCGTCTCGTCATCCAATAATTCATGGGCAAGCGACTCAAAAACCACGGGGCCGACCGTTGCCAGTACCGAGTACGCCTGCTGCAGCGCCGGTTCTTCAAGATGCAGGCGTGCGGCGGCAAGCCGGCCCAACCGTTCACGCTGCTGCTCGCGGGGCATTTTGCGGGCGGCGACCGCCGCGGCGAGGGCGCCCGGCTGATGCGGAATCGCCAGCCCGTGCCGCGCAAACCACCGCGCGTCCCCCACCAGCTGCGCCGCTTCGCGGGACGGAAGTGGCTGCAGCATCAGGGTTTCGTCGGCACTTTCTGCCTCGCTGGCGCAGCGAACCGAACGCACGATCAGCAGCGGTACGTCTAACGCCTTGAGGGCCTGAAGGAAGGTGCCCGCCATTCCGCCCCGTGGCGGCAGATGCCAGTGCAGGACCGCGGTCTGGCCGTGGCGGCGCACGAAACCGCCGATCAGCTCCGCCCACGCGATCGCCACCCGGTCGGGATGCCGCCGTTCGTAGCGGCGCCAGCGTTCCGTCTCACTCGGGTTCACGCTCGCCCGAACGGCCGACCAAAGCCGCGGCTGGTCCGCCAGGTCTTCACGCAGCACTTCATCGAGGCTCGTGGGCGCATCAGGCCCACCCTGGCCCTTGTAAAGATCGGTGAGCAGGCTCGGCCAGTCGAGCTGCTGCCCAAGGCCGTGCGGGGCGGGGAGAAACAACGCCTGCTGCGGTTGTAGCGCCGAGCGGACGAACGTGCGCTTGCCACTTCCCGCCGGGCCGACCACCGCCACGCAACGCGGGCGGCCCGTGCGGGACGCCTGCATGAAGGCGGCTGTCAGTTGCTGCGTCTCAGCCTGCCTGAGGGCAGCGGGTGCCGCCCGTAAGGCGGCAGGCTTGTGGTTGCGGGTGACGTGGTGCACGTCGGTGGGCGAGCTGTAGCCTTGCAGGGCCAAACGGTTCGCTTTTGAGACGTGGAAACGTCCCGGGGTCAGTCGCGTCCGTGTGGCTGCGTCGCAAAGCAACCGGCCCTCCCGGCTGGCTCCTTCCTGGCGTGATGCCAAATTGACCGGGTTTCCGTACAGGCTGAGCGACCCGCCCTCGCCGGTGGTGCCGCCCACGACCACGTCACCCCAGGCGACCCCGCCGCGGGCGTGCAGGCGCCGTCCCATGCGTTCGCCGAGCCGCTCGATGGCGGCAAGCCCGTCAAGCCCCGCGCGGACC
>CAJXNS010000086.1 GCA_913057165.1 uncultured Trueperaceae bacterium | reverse complement strand
GACGACGGTCAACTCGGGGATGAAACCACTAACAGTCGGGTTGTGCCAACGCCCGTGAGCACGCCGCCCGATGCGGGAGGCATCCAAATGGTCGCGGCCGGTGCATCACACTCGCTGGCTTTGGGTGTCAACGACCGTGTTTACGCTTGGGGGTCAAACTTCCACGGACAAATCGGGGTCACTGCGCGGAGTCCCGAAAAGGTAGAAACCCCGCAAGAGGTATCGCTACCCACTGATGCCTATCCCGTCCAGGCGGTTGCGGCCGGATCGAGCCACTCCGTCGCCTTGGGCGGTAACGGACAAATTTACGCCTGGGGCTACAACGCGTTTGGGCAACTGGGCCTTGGAAATAAGTCCCAGACCGTTTCAACCCCAACGGTTGTTGAGCTTCCAGAGCGCGTCCAAAGTTGGAAGTCAATTGACGCGGCCGGAAACACGACGCTTGCTACCTCGACAAGTGGTGTTGTCTACCAATGGGGTGAGCGGTATACAGACGACTTTATGAACATCATCTCGGAGACGTCTCCGACCAAAGTACTGATGAACCCATCTAACGACACCCAATGATCTTCGCGTGATACGAAGCGGTACCCTCAGGAATGTGAGTGCTCATGCAGCAAACACACGTCACTTTTTTCGGTCGGGGCTAGCAGCCAAGTCGCAGCGACGGCATCTGCAGCGTGTTGCCGAACGAAGACGTCACCATCGCCTATCAATTTTTGAATTCTTCAAACACTGGTGACGCGCGTGAAGCTCGGTCTGGCCTCGGTTCTATCCATCGGTTTTCTTCTGCGGCTCGTGCATATCAACGCGGGTCTGCTTCTGTATGGATTCAGTATTGCCCTGATGGTGAACGCCGGGGTGGGCCTTGGACCCTGGGACGTGCTACATGAGGGCCTATCCTTGGTCCTTCCAATCACCATCGGTTGGGCCATGATCGGCGCCGGCATGGTCGTGCTGTTGCTCACGCCCCTCCTCGGTCAGGTCAACATGGGTCTCGGGACGCTACTCAACATGACCCTCATCGGGCTTTGGACCGACGCCTTCTTGACGCAACCGTGGTTTCCAGAACCGCAACAGTTCCTCGTGGGTCTTGTGGCGTTCCTCATCGGACTGGCCCTGAACGGACTCGCCACCGGTCTCTACATCACCGCCGGCTTAGGCGCCGGTCCGCGCGACGGTTTCGCACTCGCCCTCGCGCAACGCCTGGGACGCTCCGTACGGTTCGCACGCACAGGCGTGGAGATCACCGTCCTGATTACAGGCATGCTGCTTGGCGGTACTGTCGGCGTCGGCACCGTCTTCTTTGCACTTCTCATCGGGCCGTTTATGCAGACGGCCTTGCGGTTGCTCGCGGGGCTTCAGCGCTACCACGACGCACGAGCGGCACGACCTGCGTGAAGAGCCGTTAAACTGGTCCCTTGCGTGCGCCCGTAGCTCAGGTGGATAGAGCAGGGGACTCCTAAGCCTCGTGTCGCAGGTTCGAATCCTGCCGGGCGCACCACCCTGCCTCAATCGGTCAAACGTCCTTGAAGCCCAGCCCCGGCAGCAGTAGCGTGACCTCCAAAGGAGGCCCGACATGCTTGTCCGTGACTTCATGCACCGCGATCCCGAAACCATCCCTGCTGACACGCCTCTGCTTGAGGCCGAATGGCGTATGCAGGACGGTGGTTTCAGGCACCTCCCCGTCGTGCGCGACGGCGATCACGTCATCGGCATGGTGAGTGACCGTGACCTCCGCGAGGCAGCGCCATCTGAGGCCACATCGCTCTCGCGACAAGAACTCAGCTACTTGCTGAGCCGACTGACGGTCGAGGAAGTCATGTCCCAAGAGTTGGTGACTGCACGGGCGGGCGAGCCTGCAGAAACCGCGGCTGAGCGCATGCGTGAGTACAAAGTTGGCGCGCTCCCAGTCATTGAAGACGACCGCTTGGTTGGGATTGTGACCACCACCGACATGCTTGATGCCCTTGTGAAGGTGCTGAAAGCCAGGCGCGGCGTACCGGAGTCTTAGTAGGTCAACGCCTGCCTGTGACGTGGCATCCGACGGGCCGCCCCGGCCGCCACACCGGCGCTGGGGGCGGCCCGCGCTATGCTGCACGTAATGATTGACACGCTTGCCCCTATGGTCGAGGAATTCACCGAGCTTGAGCGGTCGCTTGGCGATCCCGCGACACTGGCCGACCCGAAGGCGTACCGCCGCATCACGCGACGCTATAGCGATCTCAAACCGATCGTGGCGGCCTACCAGCGTTACAAGGAAGTCACGGACGCTGAAGCTGAAGCCACCGAACTGCTTGAAGATCCGGAATTCGCTGCACTAGCGCAGGCTGAGCTCGCTGAACTCCATAACGAAAAAGAACGTTTAGAAGAAGAACTTCAGGCGCTCCTCGTGCCCAAGGACCCTTACGACCGAAACGACGTGATTCTTGAGATTCGGGCGGCTGCAGGGGGTGACGAGGCGTCCCTGTTTGCCCGCGAAATGCTTGAGATGTATGAGCGGTACTGCGCGCAGCATCAACTCAAGCTTTCCGTCATCGACACGGCCGCAACGGAGGTGGGTGGTTACGGCAAGGTCAGCGCCGAAGTCCGTGGCGAGAACGCGTACGCCCATTTGAAGTTCGAGTCGGGTGTGCACCGCGTGCAACGCGTGCCGTCAACGGAAACACAAGGCAGGATTCATACTAGTACCGTGACCGTGGCGGTGCTCCCTGAAGCCGAAGATGTTGATGTTGAGCTTTCGCCTGCCGATTACCGGGTGGATGTGTTCCGCTCGTCAGGTCCGGGGGGTCAGTCGGTCAACACGACCGATTCGGCGGTGCGGCTGACGTACAAGCCGGGGTCTGACGACGAGATCGTCGTGACGTGCCAAGACGGAAAAAGCCAAATCAAGAATAAAGAAAAGGCCCTCACGGTACTGAAGGCCCGCTTGCTTGAACGCGAACGCGCCAAAGCAGAGGCGGAAGCCCGCGAAGCCCGCCTGGTGCAAATCGGGACCGGCGACCGCAGCGAAAAAATCCGTACGTACAACGTGCCGCAGTCACGCGTGACCGACCACCGGATTGGGTTCACCACCCACGAGCTTGACCAGGTTCTCGCTGGTCAGATCGATCCTCTGGTGGAGGCGCTCACACAGGCCGATCATGTGCAACGGCTGGCTGAGGCATCGGCAGCACCCGCAAAGGCGGAGGCCCATGGCACGTCGTGAGTTCGTCGTGGCGGCCGCCATCCTGTTGGATGCCCAAGGCCGCGTGCTGCTGGTTGGCAACGACTGGAAGGGCCAAGGGGACGTCCGCTGGACGCTCCCGGGCGGCATGGTGGAAACGCACGAGTCAACCCTGGATGCGCTACGCCGTGAGGTGCTCGAGGAGACAGGCTTGGCCATCACCGGCGTGGAACACATGGCGTACGCCGTTCATGTCGAAGACCGCCGGCGTAACGATCGCGCCATCAGCTTCGCGTTTCTGGCGCAGTACGAGGGGCTTTTGAACCCACGCGATCCAGACGGTTTCATTGTCGAAGCACGGTTTATGCCGTTGGATGAGATCGAGAACACCATTCCTATCCCACCGCTACGCGAACCGCTGGTGACGTACTTAAAAGACCGCGCCCCCGGCCGTTTTTTCACGTACCGGGGGTGGGACGGTCGCGGCATGGATGTCGTGCACCCGCAGGGCAAGAACATCGCTAGGAGCCAGTCTTAAGCGGCGTCTAGCGGGCCTGCATGGCCTCCACCAGCGCTTCACCAAAGCCGCTGCAACTCAGCAACTCGGCATCATCCATCAGCCGGTGAAAGTCGTACGTCACCCGTCTAGAGCCCACGGTGCCCTCCATGGCCTCAACGATCAGATCGGCGGCTTCAAACCAACCGAGGTGCCGCAACATCATTTC
>CAJXNS010000085.1 GCA_913057165.1 uncultured Trueperaceae bacterium | reverse complement strand
CCGGTGCGGAGATGCAGCTTAAAGATTGGCAGGACCACGAACGCACCGCCTTAGGGATGCTGTTGTGTGGCCGGTCGCTGCATGAACCACGTGTGCACGGCCGCCCGCAGTCCGGTGTGAGTGTCCTGACGGTCGTGCAAGGCCGCAACCCCCAACCGTTCCGCCTGCCGCCCGTACCGAGCGGTACCGCCTGGCAGGTGGCGCTGACGACCGCCGCCGGTGAAGGCCCGCAGGTGGGCGATACGCTGAAGGCTGGAGACAGCCTGCCTGCGGTGGTGGACGCCGTGACGGTGTTCGAGGAGGTCACGTAGTGCGCGTGGACGTCATCACCCCCAGCGTGGACCGGCCTGACGCGCTCGCGCGGGCGATCACGTCGGTTGCGTCGCAGACGCATGAAGACTGGCGCGTGTGGGTGGTCGACGACGGGGACGGACGCGCTGCGGCGCTGGCCAACGCCTGGCCTGACGCGCGCGTGGCAGGCGTCATGAACGACGGCTCCGGGCAGGTGGACGCCCGCATGACCGGCATGCGCGCCGGAACCGGAGGCGTGATCATGCTGCTGGATGATGATGATGTCTTGATCGACCCGGAACACCTGACGCGCGTGGTCCATGTTTTGCAGGCAGGCGAAGCGCTCTGCCACCGGCCCGGTTGGATGGTCTTTGAGCAGGACGGCCGTGAGGTACGCCGCGAAGCGTTCGATCCGCCCACCACATCGGAATCGTTACGGCGCGACAATACGGTCTTGACGTGCGGTCTGGCGTGGCGCCGTGAGACCACAGACCGTCTCGGTCCGCTCGACCGCAGCCTCGGTGGGTACTACGACTGGGACTGGATCCTGCGGGTTCTGGACGCGGGTGTCCCGCTCCGCAAGGTTGGCGGCCTGGGTGTGGGGTACACCATCCACGAACACAACGCGTCTGCGAAGCGTGACGCGGCACGCACCGCCATGTTTGAGGCGTTTAAAGCCAAGCACGGCCTGGAGATTATCCAGAAGGACCACCTGACCGTGCACCAAGAAGGAACTGAAGAAGGCCCGAGCGAAGGCCCCCAAGAAGCGTCTTAGGGTGCGGGTGCGTTACAGCACGTAGCGCCTTAAATCCTCATCGCCGGCGATGGCGTCCACCTTGCTTTCAACGTACGCGCGGTCCACCGTGACGGTCCCCAGGTCGGTCCCGAAGGCGACATCCTCCAGCACCCGCTCGAGGATGGTGTGCAGGCGCCGCGCGCCGATGTCCTCCACCTCACGGTTGATGCGCTCGGCGACCTCCGCGACCGCCTCAATGCCGCTCTCGTCCCACACCAATTCGGTTCCGTCGACGGCGAGGAGTTCGGCGTACTGCCGCGTCAGCGCGTACTTCGGTTGCGTCAGGATGCGTTGCAGGTCCGCTGCGGACAGTTCATCGAGCTCCACGCGAATCGGGAAGCGTCCCTGCAGTTCGGGGATGAGGTCCGACGGTTGGCTGACACTAAAGGCGCCTGCGGCAATGAACAGCACGTGGTCGGTCTTCAGTGCCCCGTGCGCGGTTTGTACTTGGGTGCCCTCGACGATCGGGAGCAGGTCGCGTTGCACGCCTTCACCGGAGACGTCCGCCCCGGAGGTGGCGTCGTCGCTTGCGATCTTGTCGATCTCATCTAAGAAGACGATGCCGCGTTGTTCGGCGCGGTCGATCGCTTCGCGCTTGACCTCTTCAGGGTCAAGGAGTTTGGTGGCTTCCTGGTCGTGCAGCACCCGGCGGGCGTCCTGCACGCGCATCTTGCGGGTCGCAGCCTTGGGGCCTTGGAAGCGTTTGAAGACGTCCTGCAGGTTGCGGGAGACCTCTTCCATGCCGGGCATGTTGAACGGCATGCCGCCCGCTTCCTCTTGCACCTCAATCTCGATCTCGCGGTCTTCAAGCGCGCCGTCCTTCAGCAGGGTACGCATCTTCTCGCGACCTTCGGTCGTGCCGCCCGGCAGCAGCGCGTCCAGCAGCGCTTCTTCAGCAGCGGCGGCCGCGCCGCCTGAGACGAGCTCTTTTTGTTCCTCTTCGACGAGGGCGTAGGCGGCTTGGGCGAGGTCGCGGACGATCGAGTCAACGTCCCGCCCGACGTACCCCACTTCTGTAAATTTCGTGGCTTCGATTTTGATGAACGGCGCGCGCGCCAGCCGCGCAAGCCGGCGGGCGATTTCGGTTTTACCCACGCCGGTCGGGCCGATCATCAGGATGTTCTTCGGGGTGATTTCCGCTTGCGCTTCGGGGCTTAACTGCCGCCGCCGGACGTGGTTTCTGAGGGCCACCGCGACCGATTTTTTGGCTTTGTGCTGCCCGATGATGTGCGCGTCCAGCGCGGAGACGATATCGAGGGGCGTGAGGCGGTCAAAGTCACCCGCGGCGCGCACGTCAAGCGTCACGGCTGGCCTCCTCCGGCTCTGCGGGCACCGTCAGGACGGTGGGCGTGCCGCTGGTGTACAGGTCGATGGCCCCTGCGATCCGGATGGCTTCCTCGGCGATCTGCGGGGCGGTCAGGTCGCTGTGCTTCAGCATCGCCATGGCGGCCGCTTGGGCGTACGCCGCGCCGCTGCCCACCGCGGCGACGGGATGGTCGGGTGCGACGACATCGCCAGCGCCGGACAGCGTCAGGATTTCGCGTGCATCGCAGACGATCAGCATCGCTTCAAGGTTCCTAAGCGCCCGGTCGGTGCGCCATTCTTTGACGGTGTCGACCGCCGCCTTAAGCAGGTTGCCTTTGCTGGCGGTCAGTTGCCCTTCGAACTTCTCGAGCAGGGTGAAGGCGTCGCTGACCGCACCGGCAAAGCCGACGGCAACGCCGCCTTCTTGGAGGGTGCGGACTTTGGTGGCGCCGGTTTTGACGATCGTTTCACCGAGCGTGACTTGCCCGTCGCCGGCGAGGGCGCTGCGGCCGTCCTTGTGGACGGCGACGATGGTGGTGCCGTGCATGCGCGTCATGGCGGGGAGGGTAGCACGCAGACGCTGTACGGCCGGTGGCGACCGGGGCGGCTGGGGTACCCTTGAGCCCATGCAGGCGCATCCGTTCGGCGGCGGTTGGCTTGAGGTGATCGCCGGCCCGATGTTCTCAGGCAAAAGCGAAGAGTTGATCCGGCGGGTGACCCGCGCGCTGATCGCCAAGCAGCGTGTGCAGGTGTTCAAACCGGCGATCGACGACCGGTACGACCGCGTGGCGGTCGCCAGTCATGCCGGCCGGACGCTGGAGGCCGTCGCGGTCGACGATACGGCCGGCATTCGTGCGCACTTAAAGGACGACACCGAAGTGTTGGCGATCGATGAAGCACAGTTCTTTGACGACGCGCTGCCTGGGTTGGTGCAGGACTTGGCGGACGCTGGGACGCGCATTGTGGTCGCAGGGTTGGATCAGGACTTTCGTGCCGAGCCGTTCGGGCCGGTCCCGACCTTGCTGGCGCGCGCGGAGGCGGTTGAAAAGTTGACGGCGATCTGCCGTTGCGGCCGGGCGGCGACGCGTACGCAGCGTCTGATTGCAGGCCACCCCGCGCATTACGACGACCCGATCATTTTTGTCGGCGCGACAGAAAGTTACGAACCGCGCTGCCGGTCGTGCCATGACGTGCCGCGCGACGTGCGCGTCAAGCCGCTGTTTGAATCCAGCGAGGCGTGAGTTAGGGCGTCAGGCGGCTGCCGTCGCGGGGGAACGCCCGCGCGAAGCGGACGTTGGGGATGCCCAGCAGCAGGGCGGTCAGCCGTTCGGTACCGATCGCGAAGCCGCCGTGGGGTGGCATGCCGTGCTTAAAGACGTCTAAGTACCCTTCAAAACGGCGGACGTCCATGCCGCGCGCTTCAAGTTCGCGGACGAGGACGTCATGCTCGTGGACGCGCTGCCCGCCTGAGGAGATTTCGGTCCCGCGGAAGAGCAGGTCCACCCCGCGGGTGAGGCCGTCGCTTGTGGGGTACGTGTAGAACGGCCGGGCGGCTTGCGGGTAGTGCGTGACGAACACGAAGTCGCTGCCGTGCTCCTCAAGCGCCCACTGGCC
>CAJXNS010000084.1 GCA_913057165.1 uncultured Trueperaceae bacterium | reverse complement strand
TCCAGGAGACAGCGGTCACCACCACGCCGTTTGGGTTGTCGTCCTCGATGGCGACGGGCACCTCAATCGTCTGGGCAAGTGTGGTTTCCCAGTTTGATTGCACCGTTAAGGTCGGCCGATCAGCTGTGGGTTGGACTCCGCCGCACGCGCTGAGTAGCGTGATGCTGGCGAGAACAGCCCACCGTCGAAGGATGCTGCGGTTGAAATTCAAGATGATCCTCCAAGCCAGGCCGGCGTGGTGCATTGTGGCGTGGCGAGATTACTGGTGGTACTAACCCAATCATAGAGAGGAATTCAAAAAACCACAAACCGTAGTTTAGCGAAATGCCGCACCCTTGGGCCTTGACTGGCGGCGCATCATCCCGCAACCCACCCGCACTTGCGCTCGCAGCAACCCTGCCGCGTGGCGTACCACCTCCTGGTTGTGTGCCATGAAGCCGGGTAGGACGTGCCGCTGCCTGCGGCGGCGTGGGCTCGCTTGGGTTCAAACGGCCGGCGAATCAAATAGCTAGCCGGTGGCGTCCAGGCTTAAAACCCGTCAGCGCTCGGTAGGAACGGTGGATGGTCGGCATGAAGGGAAGCGATGGCGGCGAGCGCCGTCAAGTCCCCTTCCGCGTCACCGCTGCGCGTCAAGGCCACCGGTGGGGTGCCGGAAAGGAGGGCGGCTAGGGCGCGTACCGAAAGCTGCGCAGCGGGTGCTGTGTTGCTGCGGGCAAGCACCACCGTATCCCCGGTGGTATCGAGCGTCCACGTACCATCGTTCCACGGTGCCAGTGCATCGTGAATCGCCACGGTGTAATGGCCTTCTGGGGTGATGGCGGTGCGTGGCAGACCGTTTAAGGCGGACGATACGTCGACGATCCGGGCTTGCGCGACCGCGCGCTGCACCCCAAACCGCGCCCGGGTTTGCTGCGCGAGTGGGTCTGATGCGGGCAGTTCAAAGCGAACGCGGCCCACTTGGCCTTGCCAGGCTTTCAATATGGCGAGCACATCCGCGCGGGCGGTTGCGCTACGCCACGCCAGGTCGTGGACACGCAGGCTCTGCCGTTCCGGTTCGTGGGCGGTCACGTCCAACGCCACAACGGCATACCCACCGGAGGCCGTGACGTACGCGGTAGGCACGGCGGCCGTGGGGCCGTCAGGCTCGAGAATGTTTTTCCAGCGGTCGCTACCCATGTCGCCTGCGTCTCGCCAAGGGTCCTCGCGCAGCAGCGAAAACGAATGCTGCGCCGCGAACGGTTCATGCAGCGCGCGGAAGCCGGTGGCTCCGTCGGCTTGACGTTCAAAGGTGACGTCCTGCGCGCGGCCGGGCAGCCACTCGATCGGCATGTCAAGCAGCACGCCCGCATCGAACGCGTGGTAGCCGTAGCGCGCGTAAAAGCGCGGGTCAAACGGGTGTTCGCTACTCCAGGCAACCCCTTGTTCGTGCTGCTCACGCAGGCCGTGCTCGAGTAGCGTGCGGACGTGCCCGCGGCGGCGCGCCTCGGGAGCGGTGGTGACCGCGGCAAGCGCTGCGAAGGTTTGTTTGCGGCCGGCCACGTACCCCCGAAACGGCAACCACTTTGCTGTCGCGACCAGACGCCCGTTCTCCTCGATGCCCCGCAGCCAAGGCAGGCTGCGCTTAAAGTCCGCCTCGAACGTGCTGCGCGGAATGGAGGAGGGGTAGCCGAAACCGTCGCGTTTGAGGTTGACCAGGGCGCCCTCGTCGGCGGGCTCTAACGGACGGACGGTCACGTTGCGTCGAACGGTAGGGGGACGGGCCGTTCCATGTGGGTTCTGAGCACCATGGTCGTCTCCGTCCGCTCGATGCCGGGCATCATCATGAGCCGGTCGAGAAACCCGTCTAAGTCGGTGGGGCCTTGCGCCCGGACCTTGATTAAGTAGCTGTAGGTTCCGGCGGTCGAGTGAAGCTCCTCGACGTTCCTAAGGCTTTCAAGTCGCTCGACCAGGTCGGCCACGTTGGTGCCTGGGCTGGGGGCGAGCGCCACGAAGGCGCAGATGGGCAGGTCCAGTTCGCTGGGGGCAAGGTTCGCTTCGTAGCCAAGGATGACGCCGGCTTGCTCGAGCTTACGGATGCGTTCGCCGACGGCCGGTGCAGAAAGGCCGACGTCTTTGGCGAGTTTGGCGTGTGAGGCACGCCCATCTTCCCGTAAGAGGTGAAGCAATTGGCGGTCGGTGGCGTCGAATCGGTTCATGAACCAACGCTACCACCGGCTGAGACTTTCGATTCGTTGGTAGCCTCGCGGCATGAGACTTCTGTTTGTGGGCGACGTGTGCGGCACTTCGGGCCTTCGCGCGGCGGTCCGCTACATCCGCGAAAGGCGCGACGATTTTGATGCTGTGGTCGTCAACGGCGAGAACGTCACGAACGGTCGTGGGCTGTCCCGCAAGCACTTCGGTGCGCTGCTGGACGCCGGTGCGGACATCGTGACGCTCGGTAATCATTCGTTCGATCAGCGCGAAACGCTTGCGTACATCGAAGAGGCCCCGCGTTTGCTGCGGCCGCTTAACCTGCCGCGTGAGGTACCAGGCCTGGGCGTCCGAACGGTCGACCTACGGTCGGGTGGGCGGTTGACCGTCATGCAGCTGATGGGCCGGGTGTTCATGGAACCGATCGACAACCCGTTCCGCGTGGCGGACGAGGCGCTCGAGTCGCTGCCAGGGGACGTGCCGGTGCTGGTGGATATGCATGCGGAAGCCACGAGTGAGAAGAAGGTCATGGGTTGGCACCTGCGCGGCCGGGTGGCGGCCGTGCTGGGGACGCACACGCACGTGCAGACCGCCGATGAGCGGATCGATCAAGGCACGGCGTACCTGACGGACGTGGGGATGACGGGCGTGGAGGACTCAGCGATTGGTGTTGAGTTTCCCGAGGTGCACCACCGTTTTACGCAGCAGACGCCGAAGCGTTACCGGCCGGCGGAAGGTCGGGCGATGGTGCAGGCGGTCGAACTTACGATCGAGGGCGTGAAGGCCACAGCCATTGCGCGGGTGAGGTGGCTCGAACCGCAACCCTGACCGAGCTGTGTCCATGCGTACAATAGTACACATGGCGGAGTTGACCCCCAGCAACGGCACCCCAAGCGCAAGCCAGCAGGACGCGTTCGCACCCCTTCGGCACGACGTGGACCTCCTCGCCCGGGCACTGGGCACCACCATCCGCGAACTCGAAGGCGACAGCCTCTTCAACCTCGTCGAACGGGTCCGCGGCATCACCAAACGCATCCGCGACGGCGAGCCCGATGCAGGCCGCGAACTCAGAAGCGTCATCCGCGACCTGGACCTGCCACGCGCGGAGAAGCTCCTGCGCGCCTTCACCATCTACTTCCAGCTGACCAACCTCGCCGAGGAGATCCACCGCGTCCGCGTCAACCGCGCTCGGGACGTCGAGGCCACACCCGACCGGCCGCGTGCTGAATCGCTGCTGGACGCCGTCCGGCAACTCAAGCAGCAAGGCTGGACGCGCGAGCGCGCCGTGCAGCTGCTGGCCAGCCTGGACGTGACCCCGACCTTGACGGCGCACCCCACCGAGGTGAAGCGCTACACGGTCCGCCTCAAACTGGAACGCATCGCAAGCGCCATGCGGGCCCTGCACGAATGGCAACTCAGCCCGCAGCAACGTCAGCAGCAGCTGGACGCCATCCACGCCGAGATCGCCACCCTCTGGCAGACCCGCGAGCTGCTGACCGAGAAACCGACCGTCCTCGATGAGGTCAAAAGCGCCCTCTACTACTACGAACGTTCCCTGCTGGACGCCGTCCCGCGGCTCCAACGCGACCTCGAGGACGCCTTGGAGTCGGTCTACGGGCCGTCACCGTCCGGTCCGGCCTTACCGCCCGTCTTGCGCCTTCGTTCGTGGATCGGGGGCGACCGAGACGGCAACCCCAACGTCACCCCCGAGGTGACCCGCGAGGCGCTCCGCCTGCAAGCCGACGTCGCCACGTCCGCGTTCGTGCGTGACGTCGACGCCATGGTGCAGCGTTTGTCGCAAACCGAAGAGCGCGTGACCCTCACCCCACAGTTTCGCGACGCGCTTGAAGCACGCGAGGCGGCATCGGGGCCACCCGATCGTTTTGCGGGCGAACCGTTCCGCCAATGGTTGTTTTTTTTGCACGCGCAGCT
>CAJXNS010000083.1 GCA_913057165.1 uncultured Trueperaceae bacterium | reverse complement strand
ACTGGCATGCTGTGAACGACGACATCAGCGGACGCCTGCAGTTGGCGCAAATGGACACCGGATACGTCGACGGCACCGACCCGGTGGACATTGGCAACCTGTTCTAACGGCCTGCCCTGCAGGTTTAACCCGCTTGGGTCTTGAGGGCCTCGGCGCGGTCGGTGGCCTCCCACGCGAACGCGTCGCGGCCGAAATGCCCGTAACTGCTGGTGGGCACGTACTGCGGCCGGGTCAGGTCGAGCTGATCGATGATCGAGGCTGGGCGCGCGTCAAACGTCGCGCTGAGAATTTCAGACAGCCGCGCATCAGACAGGACGCCAGTACCGAAGGTATCGACGTACATGCCGACCGGTTGGGCGACCCCGATGGCGTACGCCAGTTGCACTTGGCAGCGTTCCGCTAGGCCAGCCGCGACGACGTTCTTCGCCATGTAGCGCGCGTAGTAGTTCGCTGAGCGGTCGACCTTGGTCGCGTCTTTACCGCTGAATGCCCCACCACCGTGGGGTGCTGCGCCTCCGTACGTGTCGACGATGATCTTGCGGCCTGTCAGCCCCGCGTCGCCTTGCGGCCCACCGATGACGAACCGGCCGGTGGGGTTGATCAGGTAGCGCGTATGGTCCGTCGCCAAGCCTGCCGGCAAAACAGGCGCGATCACGTGGGTTTTCAGGTCGGAAGCCAGTTGATCTAAGGTGACGTCTTCGTCATGTTGGGCAGAGACAACCACCGTGTCTAGCGCAACGGGCTCAAGGCCGTCGTACTGCACGGTGACTTGGGCTTTACCGTCGGGCCTTAAGTACGGCAGGGTGCCGTCCTTGCGGACGTCCGCCAGGCGTTTGGTGATGCGGTGGGCGAGCATGATCGGCATCGGCATGAGTTCGGGCGTTTCCGTGCTCGCGTATCCGAACATGATGCCTTGATCGCCCGCACCGATCGCGTCGTAACGGTCGCCGCTCGCAGACTCTTGGGCGCGGTCGACCCCTTGCGCAATATCGGGTGACTGCTCATCGATCGCAATGAGGACGCTGCTGTAGTCGGCGTCAAAGCCGTAGTCAGGGTTGGTGTACCCAACCTCGCGAACGGTGTCACGAACGATGCGTTGCAGGTCGACGTAACCGTCACAGCGGATTTCACCAGCGATCAACGCAAGACCGGTCGTAACCATCGTCTCAGCCGCCACGCGGGCGTTCGGGTCGTTCTTGAGGATTTCGTCCAAGACCGCGTCGCTGATGCGGTCGGCGAGCTTGTCGGGATGGCCTTCGCTGACCGATTCGGATGAGATGAGTCGTTTCATGGTTTGCATCCTTTCGTGTTGCGGTTATTGTCGCACCGTCAGCACAGCACAACGTCGCTTCGCCGAATCGGTTGCGGTGTACCCAGCGGGTACCATGCACGCATCGTGTCCGCGTCGCCCACCGATTCCCCTCGCGTACTCGGCATCCTAGGTGACGGGCAGCTCGCCAAAATGACCGCGGAGGCGGCCCAGACACTCGGCGTGCCGGTACGAATCTTGGGTGCCGACCCCGAGGGTCCCTGCGCCGGTTTGGGCGTGTTTGTGAGGGGCGACGTGCACAACGCGGGGGACGTGGCCGCGTTCGCTGAGGCTTGCGATGTCGTCACGCTCGAGAGTGAATTTATTGCCCCTGAGGTGCTGGCCGCTGCTGGAGACAAGCTCAGGCCTTCCCTTGCGTCGTTTCAGCGGATCGACAATAAGGCGGACGAGAAGGCTGAGGCTGAACGTTTGGGCTTGCCAGTCGCGCCCTACCGCGTGGTGGACCACGTCGATGCGGCGCTGCCTGGTGCGCCGTTCATGGCGAAGCTCGCCAAGGGCGGTTACGACGGGTACGGCAACTGGGCGGTGCGCAGTGAAGCCGAACGGCAAGCTTTCCTTGCTGACCCTCCATCCGGCCGGTTGGTGATTGAGGATTGGGTGCCGTTCGAGCGGGAGGTGGCGGTCACGGTCGCTCGGTCTGAGACGGGTGACACGGCGGCCTACCCGGTGGTGGACACCTTGCAAGCGAACCACGTTTGCACGCGCGTGATGGCGCCCAGCAGCGTGACACCGGAGCTGGCAGCGGAGGTGACACGGCTGGCCCTGGCATTTGTAGAAGGCGTCGGGCATACGGGCGTGATGACGCTTGAGTTCTTTATTACGGCGGACGGTGCCGTGCTGTTTAACGAGTCTTCGCCAAGGCCGCACAACAGCGCGCATTACACGATGGATGCCTGCGAGACGTCGCAGTTTGAGCAGCACGTGCGCGCCGTCTTAGGCATGCCTCTCGGGCCGACCGGGATGACGGTGCCGCAGGCGGTCATGCTGAACCTGCTCGGGTCGTTCGCTGGGCCAGCGTCAGCCCCTGCGGCGGACGAGGCGGACGGGGCACATGTGCATTGGTACAACAAGCGTGAGACGCGGCCCGGTCGCAAGATGGGGCATGCCACGCTGGTGGGTGACGACCGCGACCAACTGCTCGGTCAAAGCGACGCCCTGGAAGCACGGAGGTTGACGTGAGCGACGTGATGGTCGTGATGGGAAGCGATAGCGACTGGCCGGTCATGCGGCAGGCGGTGGACGCCCTCGGTGAGCTTGAGGTGCCGTGCGAGGCGCGGGTGCTGAGTGCGCACCGCACGCCGTTTGACATGCTTGCCTTCGCCCGTGATGCGCGTGCGGACGGCGTGAAGGTCATCGTGGCTGGCGCGGGGGGTGCGGCGCACCTCCCAGGCATGCTGGCGAGTGCCACGACCCTGCCCGTGATCGGCGTACCGATCGAACTAAAACGCTTGGACGGGCTCGATTCGCTACTGTCAATCGTGCAAATGCCAAAAGGCGTGCCGGTGGCAACGGTGGCTGTGGACGGCGCTTACAATGCCGGGCTCTTAGCGGCGCGCATGCTGGCCACCTCAGACAGCCAGTTGGCCGACCGCCTTGCGGCGCACCAGTCTGCGATGGCGGACGCATCGAGGGCCAAAACGCTCGATGGTTGACGCGGAGTTGGGGGTCTTCCGGTGATCGCCACGGCTTTGGTGGTGGCGCTGCTGCTTGTGGTGGATCAGTGGACCAAGCTGTGGACGGTGGCGACGTTCCCGCTGAACGGCCCGGGTGAGGTCGTCATCCCGGGTGCGCTTTACTTCACGTACGTGCAGAACACCGGGGCGGCGTTTGGGCTGCTTCGTGGGGTGTCGTTCCCCCTGGGTCCGCTTACGGTGGACGGGGTGTTCGTGCTCGGGGTGGTGTCGCTGTTGGTGTCGGTCTTTATTGCGCGTTACCTGTGGCGGCAGCGCGGGCGTCTCGCGTGGGGCGTGCAGGTGCCGCTGACGCTCATTCTGGCGGGCGCGATTGGGAACATGATCGACCGTTTTCGGTTGGGTTACGTGATCGATTTCATTCACGTGCACATCGGGTGGTTTAACTTTCCGGTGTTTAACGTGGCCGATTCGCTGGTGAGCGTTGGGGCGGTGATGCTGCTGCTGTTTGGGCGGTCTGAACCGCGTGCCCCGCAACCGGACGCCTCAGAGGTGCGTGACGAGGCTGCCTAACGGTCGCCTTGGGCGAGTGTGGGCCGCCCGCCACCCCGCAGGAAGTCGATGATCCCGCCGCTAATGGCGTCGGCCAGGCGGTTTTGGTAGTCCGCTTCGAGCAGCTTTCTGCCTTCTTCTGGGTTGCTGACGAAGCCGAGCTCGATGAGGATGGCGGGAATGCGGCTGTTGCGAATGACGTAGAACAGGTTTTGTCGTACGCCGCGGTCGTTCGCGCCGGTCGCGTCGACCATGGCTTGCTGCACGGTTTCGGCCAGGCCGAGGCTGTAGTTGAGTTGTGACTCGCGCAGGATGTCGCCGGCAATATCGGCGCTTTCCGCCGCAATTTGGGTGAGCTCACGGCCGACGTCCCCGCCGCCGTTTTCGCGGACGGCGCGATCGATGAGGCTCTCGTCGAGGGGCTGTCCGAACACCCACGTTTCAATCCCGCGGGCGGCACGGTTGGCCGCCGCGTTGGCGTGAATGGAGACGAATAGGTTGCGTTCGGTGGTGGCGAACGTGGAGCGTTGCTGCAGGCTTAGGAACGTATCGTCGTCGCGCGTCATGACCACGTCGATCCCTTCGCGTTCAAGGCGGTCGCGGACCTTGACGGCGACACTCAGCACGATGTTTTTCTCTTGCGCCCAGGGGCTGACGGTGCCGGGGTCGTGGGCGCCGTGACCGGCGTCGATCACGACCACCTGACGGCGGGTGACGGGTGGGGCGGGCTCAGCAGGCGCCGGGGCGGCCTGCTCGGCGTCTTCGGGTGGGGCTCTATTGAGCGCTTCGCCTTGCAAGCC
>CAJXNS010000082.1 GCA_913057165.1 uncultured Trueperaceae bacterium | reverse complement strand
CCCCGTCGGCTACAACTGCGGGAAAAAACCGATCTCCGCCTGAAACAGGGCCGGCTCATCGCGCGTCCCAAGCGCCCCGATCAGACGCGTTTGCGCTTCGGGGTAATCGCCGACGTAGCGCGGCTGAACCTCAAAACGGTCCTGGCTGGCGTTGAACTCTGCAGCAAAGCGGTCCACCGTCTCCTCGACCGCCTCCATCGAGTGCCAAAACACCACCGGTACCGCCTGCGCGAACGCCACGCTTGCTACGGCCAACACCGCACCTAACAACCCAGCACGTACAATCCTAGTAAGCACGAAAACCCCTTTCGAATACCGTCACAATACGACGCTCAAACACCACGTAAAGCACCAAAATCGGCAGGCTGGCCACCAGAGCGGCCGCACCCAGCAAGCCCCACTCAAACGGACGGGTGCGCAGCAGGTCCACCAAAAACGCTTGCACGGTCCACAGGCTCTCCGTCGTCATCACCCGCGGGTACAGCACCAGGTTCCAGTGCGCTGCGAACGCCAGCACACCGGTCGCAAGCAACTCAGGACGCAACGTCGGCGCGACCACCCGCGCCACGATCGTCCCTTCGCCCGCCCCGTCGAGCCGCGCGGCCTCCACGAGCGACCACGGCACCCGCCGGATGGCGCTCATCAGCAAGAACACCACCAGCGGACTGGCGGCAAACGGCAGCGTGAGCGCTGCGAACGTGTCGGTCAGACCAAGGCCTTGCAGCAACCGGTAGAGCGGCACGAGCAGCAGCTCGGTCGGCACCGCCAGCAGTACCAGCACCAGTGCGGTCAGCGGCAGGCCCGCCCGCGTGGCGTACGCCGCCCCAAGGCCCGTCGCCAGTTGCAGCACCACCACCATGCCGGTCGCGGCAAGCGACACCCCCATCGCCCGGCCAAGCCCGCTGCCGGGTAGCGCCGCCAGGTTCTCAAGCGACACACCAGGCGTCACGAGACTGGCGTTAATGAGGGCTTCTGGTGGGATGAACGCCGCATACACCAGCCACGCGAGTGGCAGCAGCACAAACAGCGTGAACACCACCGTGATGAGACGCAACACGATCATGGGGCTGCCCGCCGGTCTGAGAGAAGGCGCGCTTGGGTGGCGGCCACGGCGAATGCGACGACCAGCACGAACAACGTCAGCGCGGAGGCGTAGCCGAGGTTGAACCGTTCAAACGCCGTCTCGTAGAGGTAGTACCCCAGCACGCGGGTGCTGCCGAGCGGACCGCCGCGCGTCAGCAGGTACACCGCCGTATACGACTGCAGCGCAAACACCGTGCCCACCACCACCAGAAATGTTGCCGTCGGCCGCAGCAACGGCAGGACCACCCAGCGGCGTACTTGGTCTTCGCTGGCACCATCCAGCCGCGCGGCTTCCTTGACGCCTGCCGGCACGCCCTTCAGTGCCGCCGAGGCGATCAGCACGCCGTAACCCGTCTGCTGCCACAGCGTGAACAGCGCCACGTACACAAGGGCGGCCCACCCTTGCGTTGTCCACGGTAGCGCCAGGCCCGTGAGGTCGACCACCAGCCCGAAGTTCGGGTCGTACAGAAGAAACCAGGCGATCGCTGAACCGGCGACCGTGACCAACCCGGGGGCGAACAGGACAGCTTTGATGAGCCGCTCGATCTGCAAGCCTTCCAACGCGAACGCAATGGCAAACGACAACCCGAGAAACGCAGGCAGCACGATCGCGGCGAACGCAATCGTGACGCCCAGTGACGCCCACAGGTCGGCGTCACGGGCGAGCGCTGCGATGTTGGCGAATCCAACGGGCTGCGGCTGCGACGTCCCGGTCCATTCCCACCCGGCGTAACGCACCACCGCCGCCAGTGGCGTGAAGGTAAACACCCCGAACGCCGCAAGCGCCGGGAAAGCCAGTAATCCCGTGACCAGCGCACGCGGCAACGGTTGGGCCCGCCGAGTTGGCATGGACTCAACCTACCGCGCGCGCGTCAGGGGGCCGTCAATCCACGCGGTTGGCTTCGGTTGCCGCCCGGTCGCCGTACGTGTCGATCATCCGGTACGGGTAGCGCGCTTCCACCCGCGACGCCTCATCGAGTGCCGTGAGCGCGTCGGCTGGGAGCGTCACTTGCGTTGCGCCCAGGTTGTCTTCGAGTTGCGCCATGGTGCGCGCGCCCAGGAGCACCGTGGAGACGTCCTCGCGGGCGATCAGGTACGCCAGCGCCACCTGGCTGGGCGTGGCGTTCAGGTCGCCTGCGATCTTCTCAACCAGTTCCATGACGTGCCAGTTGCGTACCTGATTGCGTTTCTCCCACGACTCTTCGGCATGCCCGGGCGTGGTCGCGATGCGGCCTGCCCCTTCGCTGGGCTTCTCGTTGGGGTTGTACTTACCAGCGAGGAAGCCACCGCCCAGTGGGCCCCACGGCACCATGCCGATGCCGAGCTCACGCGTGAGGCTTAAAAACTCCTCGTCGACGTTGCGCTCCACCAAGCTCAATTGGTACTGCGCGGCAACAAACGGCTGCAACCGGCGTTCGTTCTGCAGCGTCCGCGCGTGCGCGAGTTGCCAGGCACGAAAGTTCGAGACGCCCAAGTACCGCACCATGCCCTGCCGGACGGCGTCATCCAGCGCGTGCACGGTTTCTTCGATCGGCGTCCAAGGGTCCCAGCAGTGCACGTACAAGACGTCGACATGGTCGGTCTTCAGGCGCTTCAGGCTTGCTTCTAGCGACGCGAAGATGTGACGGCGGGAGAGACCCTCATCGTTGGGTCCGTCACCCATCCGGAAGCGCACCTTGGTGGCGAGGCTCACACGGTCGCGGCGGCCTTCGAGCGCCCGCCCGAGAATCGACTCAGACTCCCCGCCTGCGTATACGTTGGCGGTATCGATGTGCGTTCCCCCGGCGTCCAAGAAACGGTCGATTTGATCGCGCGCGACGCCTTCGCTGGCGCCTCGGCTGCCGGTCTCTCCGAACAGCATGGTGCCGAGTCCGAGAACGCTAACGCGCAGGCCGGAACGGCCTAGGTTGCGGTGCTCCATGGTTGACCTCCTTATGGCTGACCCTACGGTACCCACTTATAGGTTTGCGGGCGTGCGTACGCCGGTTGGGCAGCTGCCTGGGGCATGCTCGCGCCATGCCGCAACCCGGAATCCAGCGCTGGCGCGTATGGCTCGCATGGTCGGGAATAGCACTCATGATCGTGCCATGGGTGTTTGCGGTTGTCATCACGTTGGCGTACCGATTGCAGGCAGGACGGTGGCGGTTCGATGCGCTTATGCCCGCTGAAGGGTTCGGTTTTTTTGTGGTGGGTGGCGTAACTTTGGCGATCGGGTTGTGGTCTGAACGTCCGCTGGCGAGCCGGTGGCTTGCTGTCGGTCTCATCCCGCCATTACTCCTTTCGTTGGTGCAAGGTGTGGCTGTGGGTACAGGAGCAGCGCACGGAGAGACGCCGCCCAGTGCTGCAGTCATGACCCTCCTATGGGTGCTGGTGTGGTCGTTTAATGTGGTTTGGTTGGCGGCCGTTGGTGTGGCTTGGGTTTTGCTTAGACGCCTCCGTCGAGCGACGCTGGAAGGTTGACGTCTTCGTGATGATGGCTGTCCAGTCGTCGTTCGCATGCCTCGCGCTTGGTACGTCGCGCACGCGGAGGGCTCCAGTTTGCTGTCCCGCGCCAACCATCAAGGATGGTGGTGCGGTTGCAATCGCTCGCGTTAGGGAAGGTCGACAGCCAAGTCTTGCACCGTGTCACCGGTGTAGGCCACGGTGACTTCTTGGTCGGCCAGCCAGGCCGTCTCAACACCATCCGTCTCGCTGGTGGGGTTAAGCCGCGCCTTCAGCCGGTACGTACCTTCGGGGACGTTTTCGAGCGTGAACGTTTGGTTGGCGTCCGTGATGGTCTGAAGTTGAACGCTGCTGTCGTCGTTGACAAGCTCAATCTGTAGCGTTTGCGTGCTTCCCTGACTACCGCTGAAGGAGTACGCCAACGCTTCGGGTGCGTTGACGATTCCATAACCGGAGTACAGGTCCCATCCATCAGGACCAAGGTCGGTTGCGGTGCCTTCTAAGATGGTGCGGATGTCGGTGACGGTCAGGTCAGGATTGACGCTGCGCATGAGGGCGGCTACGCCGGAGACGTGGGGTGCTGCCATGCTGGTACCAACGGATTGGGCGTACCCGCCTTGGGAGGCACGGTCGGTGGTGCTGTAGACGCCTACGCCGGTAGAGCCGGTCGTTCCCCCTGGTGCCACGACGTCGAGTTCAACACCCCAGTTGGAGTAGCTCGCGACGACGTTGTTCGCTCCCGTCGCACCGACCGCGACCGTGCTTGCGTATGCCGCGGGGTAGAGCACGCCACCGCTGTTGTTACCTGAGGAGGCAACCACCACCACCCCATTGCCGGCAGCATCGGCCAGCGCGCGGGCTTCAAGGAAGCTGCCAACAGGTCCACCGAGACTAAGGTTAATCACGTCAACCGGTGTTTCAAGGGCGTTCGCGCCCACGCCCGACGCATACCGCACAGCCTCCATGAACCCTGCCGTGCTTAAAGGACACTCACCGCCGGTTTGAGGGGTGCCGATCGCCAGGGGTAGTACCTTGACGCGCGGTGCAACCCCCACCCCACCGATGCCGTTGCCCTCAAGGGCCGCGATCGTGCCAGCCACATGGGTGCCGTGCCGGGCACACTCATGACCAGCCGTATCGGCGGTGTTGGCTCCTGTGGCGAAGTTTTTTCCTGGCAGGAGGTTCCCGGCAAGGTCA
>CAJXNS010000081.1 GCA_913057165.1 uncultured Trueperaceae bacterium | reverse complement strand
ACCAGCGACCAAACGATTATGAGTCGTCTGCTCTAACCGCTGAGCTAAGGGCCCGTACCTGGGAGATCAATTGCTGGTGCTAGGCGAATTCTGATTCGTTCACCAGGCCTCGGTAGGCTACAGGTACGAAACGTAGTTTGGTCTACCTACGCACAAGGAAACCTAGCATAATTGAGACTGTTTCAGGCCTTAGAACCAGCCAAGTAACCCAAGCTTGACTACAACGGTGAAAGGGTGATTGCGAGCGAGGCCGACCGAGCAACGTGCATGGTCGAGATCGAGAAATCGCAATTGCATCACGCGCTTATCCACTGAACAAACGCATGGCACCCCCTCCAATTACTGGGGTGCCATGCCGCTGCCTACCTAAGGTTGGGTTCTCTGGACACCTAGGTCTTCAATATTGCTGAGTTGCACTGCATTCGTCACGGTGGTGATGTTGTCTTCAAGGTTTCGCCAATCAAGCCATTCTTGATCCCCGGGTCCTGTTGTTCCATTAACGAGGGTGAATTCAGGAGCATTTGACGTACACGCTTCTCCTGTACTGGCAAGGGTGTCGGCATTAAGGCAAAAGTCGTTTCGTGTGTAACTCACAAGTTCTTGTTGGTTGTTTGCTTGGTCGCAGTCAGGGTGTCCACTTTGGGTGTGCCACCATCCTTCGGCCACAATTTCTTGGTTGGCGTCGGACACCATTCGTAACCCACAGCCAATGGCGGTTTCGGTTTCCGGGTTCGGAGGTGCTGGAGCATCCTCGCCGCCTAATGGCTGGAGTCCTTTGGGCTTGATAGTTGCGACTAAGATTTCAAACTCATCCGTTCCAGGTTTGGCCACGGCACGCGAAACCCTGATTTGGTCGGAAATTGTGCTTTCGTCATCAGGGTAGGTGTGAAATGTCATGATCTCAACACGTTCATCTACCCCACCCACGTCGTGCACATTGGCGGCGTAACCAAGCGCGCCCTCCTCATCAGGACGATTTAACAGAAGTAAAAGGGAGTAGGTTCCGTTGGCTTCACCAAATGCCATGCCTGAGCCAGGACCTGACTGATCGCCTTCACCGCCAAACAAATCAACGCAGTAAAAGTTCATGGTGAGCGTGAAGGCGGGGTGAACCTCTAAATCAAGAGGATATTCGGTCGGGGTGGCTGAAACACAGTCGGGAGCAAAATTGCTGAAGCGGCCTTCAATTTCAGCCATGCGGGCGTCTAAATCTTCAAGACCGGCGTTGAGAAAACCCGTTGCTACTCCATCGCCTGACTGCTTGCCATACATGCCGAGGAAAAAGTTCTCTAAAGCGTTCGCAATGTCGTCTTCTTGTGTTTCAGTGAGTGCCGTCGTGAAAAGGCCTGTGACTTGGGTGGCAGCACCGGATGCTCGTAGGGATTCAGGCAAGGAACTGTCAACGATGGGGGCTACGTCGGGGTAAGCCGAAATGCCCGCGCCACCGCCTGAACAACCCGCGATCAGCAGTGCGACAACAGGTAAAACCCACAACTTGTTGGCTGCCATAGTACGAACCCTCCTTGCGCTTCACGCACCCTCTTGCGAATAGGAGGGATATGAAGCGATCAAGCGCGCCCGTCTGGGCTTTCTTTACGTTGTGGGCGAGCCCTCACTGCGGTTATATAACGTAAGCGACTTGGGTTGCAAACCGAAGTCAATCACAAAAACTTAAGTAGGTCACTTTTTGGGCTTATAACAAAGTGCCACTTTCCCTCAAGGCCTACCTCACAGCGCATGCTGCCGTCGTGCCCGCAGCCAGACACACCGCCAAGTCGTACTATCGTGGTGGTGTGCCTGCATTCCTAACGAACATCGAAACCGCCACGCCTGCGTACGCCTACGATCAAGCCAGCGTCCAGCAGACGATGGCGACATGGACGAACGCCGACCGGCGCACATCGCGCCTCCTTGGCAGGATTTACCCCAACTCGGGGATCAAAACCCGCCACAGCGTCGTACCCGACTTCAAAGCCCTTGAAGACCAAGACAGCCCGACGTCAGGCCTGTTCGTTACCGAAGACGGTAAGTTCAAAAACCCATCAACAGGCGAACGCAACGACCGCTATAAGCACGAGGCAAGCGCACTGTTCGTGGAAGCCGGCCGCAACGCACTTGGCGCCTCGGGATTTAAGGCGTCTGACGTCACACATGTGGTCACCGTGTCCTGCACAGGGTTTTATGCGCCCGGCCCCGACCTTGACGTCGTCCTTGGGCTTGATTTGCCGAAGGATACGGAGCGTTACCACCTCGGTTTCATGGGTTGCTACGCCGCGTTTCCGGCCATGCGCATGGCCAAGTCGTTCTGTGACGTGAACGAAAACGCCGTCGTGCTGGTCGTGGCCGTTGAGTTATGCACCCTGCACCTGCAACCCAAGCAGGACACGGATTCGGTCATCAGCGCAAGCGTGTTCGCAGACGGCGCCGCCGGCGCGGTGATCACGGGACGAAAACCGCAGGCCGGCGGACTTGAAATGAAAGCGTTCAAGGATGCCCTCGCCCCGGAAGGGGCAAGCGACATGGCGTGGACCATCGGGGATACCGGTTTTGACATGGTGCTGAGCGCGTACGTGCCCGCCATCGTCGGCGAGAAGGCCGAAGCGGCCCTTAAACCCCTGCTGGACAGCGTGGGGGGTGACCTCGGTTCGGTCGACCGGTGGGCGGTTCACCCAGGTGGCCGGGCGATTTTGGACAAGGTTGAGGCTGGCCTGGGGCTCGATCCTGACGCACTGAACGTGTCGCGTGAGGTGCTGGCCGAGAACGGCAACTTAAGCAGCGTGACGATCTTGCACGTGCTCAAGCGGGTGCTTGAGGATGGTGGTAAGCCCGGCGAACGTACCGCGGCGTTGGCGTTCGGTCCGGGGTTAACGGTCGCGACCGGCTTATTTGAGCGGGCGTAAACGCGTGCTTGCGGCGTGCAACCAGCAGAAACTGCCCAACATGGTGAGGGCTGCATGAGTGGTTTTGGTTCGCGCGCCTGGTCTTTAACCGAACGTATGGACGACCCTCGCTGTGACGGGGTGCGTTTAAACCGGACGTACGCGCAGTTTGGGACGCTGAACCGTCTGGTGTCTGCTTGGCGCCGGGCGTACGTGCGGCACGTCCGGCCGGCCTTGCAGGCCGGCGCTGCGATGCATGGTCGCGCCCGCCTGGTGGACGTCGGTTGTGGGGGCGGGGACGTCACCCTACGCCTCCACGATTGGGCCGTTCGCGACGGCATTCCGGTCGAGACGTTCGGGGTGGATCCGGACGGCAGGGCGCTCGCGTTTGCGCAAGGGCGCTGGCGGGACTCAAGCGTGTCTGGTGTTGAGGGTTGGGTGGAAGACGCGATAGGCACCCTTCCGCCGGCCGACATGGTGGTCAGCAACCACGTCCTGCATCACCTCACACCAGATGAGCTTCCTGGGTTCCTTGACGGCTGCAGGCGCCTTTCACGCGGGCGGGTGCTGCACAGCGACCTGCTGCGCTCACGCCTGTCACACGCAGGGTTTTCGTTCATGGGTCTGGCGTTTCGTGGGTCGTTCGTGCGTGAGGACGGCCTGACGTCGATCCGCCGGGCGTTCACCCGTCAAGAACTGCAGGCTGCGGTAGGGCCTGCCGGTCGGGTGGAGGCCGTCACGCCGTTTCGGTTGTGGCTCACGCAGGACGGCACCGCCACGGGGGCTGACCACGACGCGAATGGGTGGTTTTCATGACGCCCGATGTGGATGTCGCCATCGTTGGGGCTGGTGCGAGCGGATCCTTCGTGGCGCATGCTGTGGCGCGCATGGGCGCGACCGTGCGCGTGATCGATCGGCAGGACGCACCGCAGCCGCATTCACGTGCCATTGGGGTGCACCCGCCTGGATTGCGACTGTTGGGTCAGTTCGGCATGGCGGACGCCTTGATCGCCCGCGGCGTGCGGGTTCCCGGCGGTTTGGCGTACGTCGGACCGAAGGGTGGACGCACGCGCCTGGTGGGGAAGCTTGGGTTTGCCGGGGTGCTGCCGGATCCGTACCCGTTTGTGTTGACGCTGCCGCAGCATCAAACCGAAGCGGTGCTGCTGGCTGGGCTTCAAGAAACGGCGGGTGACGTGGTGGCGTGGGGGACCGACGTCACCGGCGTTAGGCAGGAAGAGGGCGGGGTGACGCTCAACATGCGCGGGCCTGGTGGGCGCGACCAGACGCTGACCGCGCGCCTGGTGCTCGCTTGCGATGGCGCACGCAGCAGCCTGCGGGTGTCGCTTGGTGTGCCCGCCCGCGGCGGGGCGTACGGTGACACGTACGCCATGATGGACGTGCCGGACACGACCGATTTGGGTGACTGGGCTGGCATTCACCTGGCAGGAGACGGGGTGGTTGAAGCGTTCCCCCTGCCGGGTGGCGTGCGGCGCTGGGTGGTCAAGACGGCCCAGAAGATTGAAGACCCCCGTGCGCACGATGTAGCACGCCGCGTCTTTGACCGGACCGGGGTGGACCTCGCAGGCCTTGAGGCAGGGTTCGTGTCGTCGTTTGGGGTGCAGCGTCAGGCCGCCGCCCGCTTCGGTGTGGGGCGGGTGTGGTTTGTGGGGGACGCCGCGCATGTCATCGCCCCGATCGGTGGTCAAGGCATGACGCTCGGCTGGCAAGGCGGCATGCGGGCCGCCATGCAAGCCATCAAGGTGCTCCAACACCAAACCTCAACCGATGCGGCACTTGACGCTTACGAACGCCCGCAACGGCGCGCCTACCGGGCGGCGGTCGCGCGTTCGGCATGGAACCTGCGCATGGGGCGTGCACACGCCATGGGACACCTAAAAGGCGCT
>CAJXNS010000080.1 GCA_913057165.1 uncultured Trueperaceae bacterium | reverse complement strand
GGTGCCTTCCTCCCGGTCGCCGGTGGCTGGAACCTGTAACGCCCGTGGGTCACCCGACGAGCCCTAACCACCAGAAGGCGCAAGGGACGCCCATGCAAGCCGTTCAAGGTCACGACGAGGCCGCCTTCGCGCGGCCTGCCACCCAAGACGCCTCCGGTGTTCTGCACGCCGGTGAGGTCCCAAAGAACCGCAGCGCCACCGGGGTCGTGAACCGCGCAGCCTTAACGGCGCGTGTCTACCAGCCGTTATGGCGGCGGTTCAGCAGCACGCTACTCACCCGCGGGCGCTACCCCGTACGGCGCGAGGTGGCCTCCATGACGGCGCACCTAAACCCGCAACCGGGCGACCGCGTGCTCGACGTCGGCTGCGGGGCCGGCCTGTACCTACAAGCGCTGCATGACGCTGCACCCGGCGCCATGGTGCACGGTGTGGACGACTCGCTGGCGTTCGCGCGAGAGGCCGCCCGCCGCTTGGCCGGCCGTGAGCATGTGTTCATTACGCACGCAAGCGCCCTCGACCTGCCGTACGCAGACGGGGTGTTCGACGGCTTGGCGTGCGGCGGCACGCTGAACGAACTGCAAGACCTGCACGCCGCCCTGGTGGACATGCGTCGCGTCCTGAAGCCCGGCGCGCCCGCCTGGTTCATGGCGGCCACCCGCGCGTCCAACCCTGCCGGCCGGGCGCTGCAAGCCCCCATGCGGGCGGGCGGCCTGACCTTCCTTACACCCGACGGTTGGACGACTGCGATCGAGGCGGCAGGCTTTCGCCTGAAGCGCGGGGAGCAACGCCCACCGTTGTGGGTCGGCCTGGCGTATGCCGCTTAACCCCCAGCGCGCGGCGGTAGAGTGACGCCCGTGAACCGCACCCTGTTTGGTACCGATGGCGTCCGCGGCGTGGCCGGCCGGCCACCCATGCGTGGCGAAGACGCGTTCGCGCTCGGCCGTGCGGCCGCCCGCACCCTCGCCGGTGACGGCCCGGTACGCATCCTGATCGCCCGTGACACCCGCCGCAGCGGCACCATGCTGCTCAGTGCGTTTGCAGCCGGCGCCGCCGCCGTCGGCGCGCGCGTCACCGACCTTGGCGTCCTGCCCACGCCAGGCGTGTCGCACCTGGTGCACGCGACCGGCGCGACCGCGGGTGCGGTGGTGTCGGCGTCGCACAACCCGTACGCCGATAACGGCATCAAACTGTTCGGCCCAACCGGCGAAAAACTGCCCGACGCAACCGAAGCCGCCATCGAGCAGGACTTAGAGGCGGCGTCCGACCATGCAGGCGGCACGACCGGCGCGCACGTCGGCGCCATTGAGCAGGACGGCACCCAAACCGCGGCGTACGAAGCGTTCCTGGCGGGCCTGGCACCCGACCTGACCGGCATGAAGATTGTGCTGGACTGCGCGCACGGTGCCGCGTCCGAAATCGCCCCCGCCCTGTTTAAGCGTCTTGGGGCGCACGTGCACGCCCTGAACGCAGCACCCGACGGGGTGAACATCAACGTCGACTCAGGCTCCACCCACCCTGCGGGCGCGCAGCAAGCCGTCTTGGACGCCGGCGCGGATGTGGGCGTGACGTTCGATGGGGATGCCGACCGGGCGCTGCTGATCGACCGGCAAGGACGGCTCGTCACGGGCGATCACATCCTCGCGATCGTTGCGGGCGTGCAAGGCGACCGGGATGTCGTCGGCACGATCATGACCAACCTCGGGGTGGAACGGTTCCTCGCAGACGAGGGTGTGCGCTTGCACCGCACCAAGGTGGGCGACCGGTACGTCCTCGAGCGCCTCAAGCGGGAAGGCTGGCGCCTGGGCGGCGAGGCGTCCGGGCACGTGCTGTTCCGCGACCTTGCCCCCACCGGCGACGGGTTGCTGACCGCCCTGCGGACCCTGGCCGCCGTCACGCAGTCGGGCCGGCCGCTTGAAGCGTGGGTGGACACCATCCCCATCTACCCGCAACGCATTGTGAACGTCGCCGTACCCGCCGGCGTGAAAGACCACGTCGCCGAACTACCGGCCGTGCAGGATGCCGTCACCAAGTTTGTGAGCGAACATGCCGCCGCGCGCGTGAACGTCCGCGCGAGCGGAACCGAACCGCTGGTGCGGGTGATGGTCGAAGCGGAGGATGGCGCACTGGTTGAGCGCGCGTCGCGCGACCTGGCCGCCGTGGTTGAGGACGCCGCCCAGCACGCCTAAGAATTAGACCCACAAGACCCAATGCAGCGCCGCTACCATCAGCGCCTCACCTTCAACGCCTCACTTTCAACGTCTGACCTATAACGCCTGGCTGTCAGCATCTGGCTGTCAGCATCTGACTGTCAGCGTCTGACCTTCAGCGTCAGACCTGACGGCCAGCAGGGTGCCGGGTGTCTTTAGTCTTGCGCCATCTGCAAGGCGATGCGCCGGCCGGTAGGCGTATCCGCAATGCCGCCCTCCCCCGTCTCGCGCAGCTCGGTGGGCAGCATCCGTCCGACGGACGCCATGGCGCCCACGACCTCATCGGGCGGAATGAACGACTCAAGGCCCGAAAGCGCCATCTGCGCTGAAGCAACGGCGTGCACGGAATAGAACGCGTTGCGGGAGACGCACGGCACCTCCACGTACCCACCGACAGGGTCGCAGACCAGGCCGATCGTGTTGACGAGCGCCAGGGCGCCCGCATGCATCGCCGCCTTGGCGTTGCCGCCCAGCAGTTCGGTGACCGCGGCAGCCGCCATCGCTGCGGACGGTCCGATCTCCGCACCGCAACCACCGCTCGCGCCGGCAATGAACATCGTCTCGGAGATCACGCCACCCACCCCCGCCGACGTCACCATCGGCAGAAGCAGGTCTTCATCATCCAGCCCCAGGTGGTCAGCCACGCCAATCAGCGCGCCCGGCAGCGTGCCGGCACTGCCGGCGGTGGGTGCCGCCACGATGCGGCCCATGCGGGCGTTCTCCTCATTGACCGCCATGGCGTACGCCTGCACGCGCTTAAGCAGCGGCGCATTCAGGCGGTCTTCGGCCTCATGCAAGCCTTTGGCGTTCCAACCCACCATCCCAGTGCGGCTTTTCGCACTTGATGCCAGACCAGCGTCAATGCTCGCGCGCATGGCCTCAAGCCGGCCGCGAAGCGTGTCCATGAACGCCTCGTACGCCGCGTCACCTGGACGGGCGTCGTCACCCAGTTCGTCTTGCAGAAAAAACGTTGACGCGGGGCCGTCGTACGCAAGCACTTCTTGAAACGTCATACCGGTTCCTCTCCAAGCGCGCCGTCCTCGGGCACGCCGTCACCTGAAAGCACCTCAGGCAGCATCCGCAGCCACTGCACGTACCCGAGGCTTGCAAGGTAATCAAGCGCCGGTTGCGACAGGCGTTTATCCATCTCCACCGACATCATCGCGTCGCCACCTTTGCGTTTACGGGCGCTGTGCAGCGTCGCAATGTTGCCGTCATCGTCGGCCACCACGCGGGCCACGCGGGCGATTACGCCAGGGCGGTCGTCATGCCGCACGAGCAGGGTGTGTGACGCCCCACTAAAGTCGATCCCGAAACCGTTGACGTTAAAGACCTTCACCAGCCCGCCGCCGACGCTTGAGCCGGTCAGGCTCACGGCGTCTTCCCCGCCAGGTCCCTCCGCGTCGATCCGTACCGTGTTGGGGTGCACGTCACCTAAGTCGGCCGTTTCGAACACCACCTCAAGGCCTGCGTCGCGGGCGTGGTCGTGCGCGTCAGGCAGCCTTGGGTCGCTGGGTTGCATACCCAGCATGCCCGCGATCAACGCAACGTTCGTGCCGTGCCCGTGTGCGGTCTTCGCGAACGAGCCGTGCAGCGTGAAGGTCACGCGCGCTGGGGGTGCCAGCCGGGCGTGACGCGCAAGCAGTGCGAGGCGGCATGCCCCAGCAGTATGGGACGACGACGGCCCAATCATCACGGGCCCGAGCACATCAAGCATGGCCATGCGGTAAGCGTAGCGTACTGTTTGGGTGGAAGCCAAACGTGGCGAGGTTCAGTCGCAGAGGCTGCCGATTGGGAGCTGCTCGCCTACCACGTCACCTGAGTAGTCCACCTCAATTGGATCGGAAACAAAATCATTCACCGTTAAGGTATATGTACCCTAGGGCAAATTCGCAATGTTAAACGTGCCAAACTCCGTCACAGTCAACTCACCCGCATTGGGCGTGACCTCTACCGTCAAGCCGGCGTAAGGGTTGGCGCTTGCACCGTTTGTCACTGCATCTAAAGCATTGAGGAGGCCAGCGTCAAATTCCGACTCTGACCGCTGCGTGCCATCCGTAGAGACGTCACACGCGAAATTAGCTGTAACACTTGCGGCACTTAACGACGAATTGTTGCCTTTCACAAGTGCCGCCACACCAGCCACATGCGGTGTGGCCATGCTCGTACCGCTCAATACACGGTACGCCGAAGCCGGATAGAGCGATTGAATGAGTCGGCCTGGAGCGCCGATGAAAATGGGCGGCGCGCCGGGTTTGCCTGAGCTTCGGGTTGAGAAGCCGGCGAGTTCAACACCTCCCTGCTCGGCGGCAGAAACCGCAAGGGCGTTGTCACTGGCCGCTGGCCAGCCAAAACACTCCAGCGAGCCGTTGCCTGCTGCAGCAAGCCATGACCCCTTGACTCGCGGCGTACTGTAATGCCGACTCCATGAAGGCGTTCTCGTCTAGGTAGCCATTAGCCGCAGCCTCTTGACAATTTTCAATTTAATCGGGAATCACTGGGCCAAGACTGAGGTTAATCACGTCCACAGGGTTTTCGGGGTCGCAAACGTTCTGGCCCGACCTGTTGGTCACGCAGTCACCGGCAGCATAGAGAATCGCCCGCGCCACGTTGGTGGTGGATCCGGTACCTTGGTTGCTCAAGACC
>CAJXNS010000079.1 GCA_913057165.1 uncultured Trueperaceae bacterium | reverse complement strand
CCACGTCTCAATGTGGTCGCTTGTGTCGATCACCAGGTGTGCTTCAAACGGTCCGTTACCCATGTAGTGAAAGACGTGCCGGACCTTGTGCGGTTCGCCAGGCATGTGTGCGTTCGTCAGGCCCGCCAGGTGCACGGCAGGACCGATGATTTGGGACGCCTGCACGTGGTCGGGATGCCGGTCGTTGGGGTGGGGTGCCGCCACGACGTTGGGTTTGAGTTGCCGTAAGGCCGTCGCAAGCTCCAACCGGCGGTCTTCCGTATCGAGGATGCGCGAGTCAGGCCACCCAAGGTTCATGCGGGCATCGAGCCCCAACACCTTGCTGGCAGCTTCGGCCTCCTGTGCGCGCACCTCGGGTGTGCCTTTGGTGGCCGCCTCACCACGCGATAGGTCGATGATGGCTGTGCTGAGGCCTTGGGCTTTGGCGCGGGCGAGCGTACCGCCCATGCCTAATTCCGCGTCGTCTGGGTGCGGGCCGATCACGAGAAAGTCGATCATGCGGTGGCCTCCGGGTCGGTTTTCGGTTCACCCAAGCGCCGTTCGGTGCCGGCCTGAAGACGCCTCACGTTCTCCCGGTGGCGGTAGAACGAAAGCGCTGCGAGGGCGATGGTGAGGGCGAGATTGGCCGGTTCCAATGGTGGGCGGGCCAGGACGAACAGGGGAGACATCAGAATGCCGACGAGTGAGCCGAGCGATACGTACCGGCCAAGAGCCATGACGGCGATCGCGACCGCCAAGCTGAGCAGCGAAACGACCGGGTCGATGACCAAGAAAACACCGAGCGAGGTGGCGACACCCTTGCCGCCACGAAAACGCAGGAAAACGTTGAAGTTGTTACCGAGCACGGTGGCGAGAGCGGTCAGGGCAACCACCCACGGGGACTGGTCGAACAGCAGCGGCAGGCCGGCAGCCAACGCGCCTTTGAGGGGGTCAAACACCATGACGAAGATGGCGGGCACCACGCCCATCGACCGAAGGACGTTGGTGGCACCGATGTTGCCGCTGCCGACCTTCTGAATGTCCAGGCCGCGCAGGCGGGCAACCACCCAGCCGGTGGGGATGGCGCCGATCAGGTAACCGGTAAGCAGAAACAAAATCGCGAGGCTCACGTTGAACAATCTCCAGTCTGCATGGCGGTGGCTGTTACGGCCGTCATGATACCGACTGGACCGACGTTCGCGTAGGACGCCCCGCTGGCTGCGTTGTGGGTACCCTTGCGGGCGTGACCGATTTAGGCCTCGCTTCGTTATTGATGGTGTTCATGGGGGTATTTGCCGTGCGTTGGACGCAGCGCCTCGGCTCGCGCTGGGGCGAGTTGCCGGTGAAAAGCCTTGCGGCGACCGGTCTTGCGGCGTACGTCGCGGTGGCCGAGTTTCAGGGTGCGCCGCTGCCCGGTTGGCTGCAGGCAGCCGCTTGGGTGGTGCCGCCGTTGTTTGTCCTCGGCCCGATCGCCGTGATGTCGCTGGCTCGCGCGGGTGCGTACGCACCCGCTGAAGGGCTCATGCGGGCGCTTTACTGGGGTGGTGAGGCCCAGACGGGGTTGCGGCGCGTGATGGCGCAGGCGGCTTTGTTGCGGGGGGATCGTGACGCCGCAGACCGGTTGATTCCAGATGCTGCGCCGGTGCTGCGGGCGCAGTGGCTTGCGCAAGGCCGCCGCTGGGAGGAAGCCCTGCAAGTCAACGTGCAAGGTAGCGCGGAACAGGCTGCAATCGGTGAAGGCGTCCATGCGCACGCGCTGATGGAGCTTGGGCGTACCGATGAAGCCGCTTTAAAGGTGGATGCGCTCCGTCAGGCGGCCGATCGTGATGAGGACGATCCTCTCGCTGGGCGGGTTGCCCAGCTGGCCGAGGCGCGCCTTGCGGCGTTCCGTGGCCGGTTTGACGAGACCCAAAGGCATTTGCAACCCCCGCCGGTGGGCGTCCCACCCCACGTGCTGTTTGAGGTGCTTGCTCAGGCGGCCCATCATGCGCGCCGCTCAGGCGAGGGTGAGTTGTGGGCGCGGGCGTACTCGGCGGCGCCGGCGCCGCTGCGTCCTTACTACCAGGAGCGTCTCGAGGCCTTAGGCGTTACGCCGCCCGTGGTGAAGGAAAGCCGGCCGGTGGGCACGTTGGTGATGGTGGGCCTGCTTGCGCTGCTCTTTACCTTGCAGAACGTCTTGGACGCCGCGGCTGGGCCGCTGCAGACACCGGTTGGCATGCTGACGGCGAGCCAGTGGTCATCGGCGTTCTTGCTGGGGATTCCCGACGTGATGGCGGCAGACGCTTGGTGGCGTTACCTGTCTTACGCGTTTGTTCATGGCGGACTGCTGCATGCCGGTCTGAACGCTTGGGTGCTGTTTGATATCGGGCGCATGTATGAGCGCCGGCGGCACTGGGGTGATCTGGTGATGTCGTTCGCGTTCGGGACCGCCATGGGGTCGTACATGACCGGCGTGGCGCAATCGGGCGACGTGGTGGTGCTGCTGGGCGCCTCAGGGGGCGTGCTCGGCGTGGCGGGAGCGCTTTTTGCCGATGTCCTGCGTAGCCGCCGGTCAAGCGACCGGGCGTTATCGCGCAGTTTGCTTCAGTGGCTCCTGCTGATCGGTGTGATTTCCGTGGCGATTCCTGGCGTGTCGCTTTGGGGTCACGTGGGTGGCGTGATCGGTGGGTTGCTGTACGGCTTCGCGCGGCAGGGACTGCCCGCTCAGCGGCGCATTCCGCGGTTTGCGGGCCTGATCGGCACGACCGTCATGGCGGTGGCGTTAGGCAACGTCGTGTACATGGTGTGGCAGCTGCTGGGGTAGCGCCCGTCAGTTCTCAAACAACGGTTGTTGGGGTCCTCTGCGTGCGACCGTCTTGCGGGCGTGCTTCCAGAATGCGGTGAACGACCGCAGACTCGCGTCCGCATGCGCGAACGGTGCGTCTTCAACCACGGACACGGGGACGTCTTCGCTTAAGTTCTTTAGGGTTTTCCACGTGCCTGGATGCCACGAGTCAGGTGCGGCGATCGTGTCGCGCCCTAGCTCGCGTGCTTTCGCGGCTAGGTCGGAGGGACCCTCGATCGTCATGACTGTGGCCTGCCGTCCCTGCTCCTCGAGGGTGTCTCGGGCTGCCTGGGCAAGACTTTCTGCAAAGGCACGGCGCCGCTCGGATGGTTGTTCGGCTTGCCACCTGCGGCCGTCGAGGTAGATGACGACGGGCGCATCTGGGCATGCCCGTACGGCCTCGGCACCTGCAGATAGGCGTTCTGGATGCAGGACCACCAGCGGCCGGCTTCCGACCGGTCTAACCAAGCTCGGGTCGTGCGGCGTGGGTTTCGTGTGCGGTTGTTCTTTGGGTCGTTTGGCGTAGCCGCCCTGCGCGTACCCGCCGAAGAACTGCGCATCGATCGCTTCGTAGCTGGCGTCAAAGGGGGCGTCACCGATCTCGGTCACGCCGTTACGCCGCATGTTGTCGGCATTGAAGACGTACGGCTTGCCTGAGAAGGTCGAGGCCACCCACTGCCAACTCAGTGCGTTGGGGCCTGGTTCACCGTCAAGTAGATGCCGGTACAAGAACGCTTCGCCTGACTTCCAGTCATGGCCTGCGAAGTGCACCCACCACGAGGCGAACCACAGGCGTTGGTGGTTGTGTAGGTAGCCGGTGTCCAGCAACTCTTGGGTGATGTCATCAATCGCCCGAATGCCGGTGTTCGCGTTCTCAATGCCCTGCGGCAACCCAGGTTTCTTGGGTTCGGTCGGGTACTTGTACGGTTCAAGGTCGGTGTAGACCCGCCCGCCGAGCGAGCGGAAGCCTTCCCTAAAAAAGGCCTTCCAGCCAAGCTCGTCGACGAACTTTTCGTGGTCCTTGTCGCGCGTGGGGTGGGTGGCAAGGACATGATTATGAAGGTCACGCAGCGTCAGGGCTCCCCAAGTGACGTAAGGATTAAGCCGACTGACGTTGCCGTCTAAGTGGTTGCGGGTTTTGGCGTAGCCACGGACGTTGAATTCGGCAAGTTGGGTGGTCGGTCGCTTTTGAGCTTTTTGAGACATCAGCGCAAAGGTAATGAGGGAGAAGGACGCGTTTCAAGCGTGGAGTCTTGTAGGGGGAGTTGAGCCGGTGACACCACAACGGGAACCGTGCTAAGAATGCCCGGCGGTTCAACGTCCGTGTACGTCCCACCTGGCGCCATGATGTCGACCAGGACTTCAAACCCCGTTGCGTACCGTGAAAAAGCCGAGCGATTGTAGCCGTGATCAACGCTTCCGACGGCGATGGTACACGGTCCATTGGCGGGTGGTAATACACCAGAACTGGGGTCAGGATTTTCTTTTGTGATGTTGCCAACGGCGGCGAAAGTGACGATGCCGTTTTCCCATGCACGCCCGATCGCTTCATGGAGGGCAAGGTCATATGCCGCCGATGTTGTCTGTGGATCATCGAAACCTAGGCTTAGATTAATGAAGTCAACTGGCGTCGATAATGGTTCGGGGTGGGGGTTTTCGCTAGGAGATAAGGATTCACCACTAACCCATTGGATGGCTTGAATCAGTGTGATGGAATCGCTCGTATCACCCTTGTTGTTAAAAACCTTGGCTGGGATAAGTGTTGCTGAACTTGCTACACCTCGAATACCTACGTTGTTGTCAGCAGACGCGATGATTCCTGCAACGTGCGTACCGTGTTGCCACAGTGAGCCCTCAGTATTAGCAGGTACCGAGACGTCGCTATCGCCAGCGTAAAAGTCCCATTGGTTTGTTGAAAAACGGCCAACCAGATCTTCATGTTCCACATAAAAACTAGAGTCAATGACGGCAATGTCGACTCCGAGTCCAGGTTTGACTTCTAGTGCAGCCCAGGTCGATGGGACACCGAAGTCTGTTATTGCCCATTGATCGTCAAGACGTTCGTTGGCCATTGGCTCGTACAACAGATTGGGTTGCACGTAATCAATGCTTGGGTCGTCTA
>CAJXNS010000078.1 GCA_913057165.1 uncultured Trueperaceae bacterium | reverse complement strand
GCGCGGTAGACCACCACCAGCATCGGTTCGCCCGCCCGGTCGGCGGCGTACGCCGTCCACGGCCGGTGTTCGATGTTGACCTCAAGGCCGCACTCCTCAAGCACCTCACGCTCGGCGGTTTCAAGTGGGTCTTCGCCCGGTTCCACCCGGCCTGAAAGGGCCTCCCACACGCCGGGCGCAGCATCCTTATGGACAGAACGCCGCAGGCTCAACACCCGCCCGTCCTTGATCACGAGCACCGCCACGGCCGCGACATGCTTCGCGCTCCGTCCGCTCACGTGAAAGCCTCCTCCGCGTAGCGGGTGACCAGCAGGACGTCCCCTTGCTGCACCGCCACGGTAGGTGCTAATCCTGGCGTCGGGGCGTTGGATAAACCCAAGCCGGAGCCTGCCGGTAAGGCGATGTCATCCCCAGCAAACGCAGCGTCTTGGATGCTCACCCGCGCGTCGCTTGTGAGCGCGAGCAGGCTGAACCCCAGCAAGTCAGCCTCCAGGCGCAGCGCCGAACCCGCCAGGAGCACCACCGCGTCGCCCTTACCGTCCACCGCACGGACCGACCGGCCTTCTTGCGCGAAGCGGTGCAGGATGCCTGGCGCTGCAAGTGTTTGATCCAGCCGCCCGCCGAACGCCCCCACCACCGTCAGGTCGGTCACGCCACGCCCGGCGCATGCCGCAAGCGCCAACTCCAAGTCCGTGGCGTCCTTCGCCACCGGATGCCGCTCGACGCTTACGTCCTTAAACCGCTGCAGGTCGGTTGCGGCCACCGAATCCATGTCACCCACCAGCAGGTCAGGCGTCAGGCGTAACGTGACGGCATGCCGCAATCCTGAATCGGCAGCGACCACCAGGTCGGCGCCCTGCACGAGACCGGCCACGCGCGCGTCGGCATGCAGCGCCCCACCGGCCAGCAGGACGCCCTTCATGCTTGCGTCTCCAGGGGAACCCATGCGTCATCCGGCACGCGCATACGCACCTCACGGCCAGCCTCAGGAATACCGCCCACAAACTCGCGGGCGTGCCCCCGCCAGGCAAGCTCCACCCCCCAGTCGTCATGCTGAAGCCCGAGTTGCACCGCCTCGCCCACCCGGCGCACCGACGTCACCGTAAACGCCGTGCCGGCATCGTCCGGCGTCAAAGTGTCCACACGCAACAGCGTCGGACCCGGCAAACCAAGCATCCGCACCACCGCATCAGGCAGGACCTCACGGACGCCTAAGAATCCAGCCGTCCAAGCGTCCCCAGGCTGGGTGGCAAGCGCTTGCGGGGTGCCGACCTGCTGAATAAGGCCACCACGCATGACCGCCACCCGGTCACCCACCGTGAACGCCTCCTCCTGGTCGTGCGTGACGTAAATCGCGCGCACCCGCGCGTCCGCCAGTAGGTCCGCCAAAAACCCAAGCAGTTCCGCCTTCAGGGTGCGGTCCAGGTTCGATAGTGGCTCATCGAGCAGCAACAGGTCAGGCTCAGGCGCAAGCGCCCGCGCAAGCGCCACGCGCTGCTGCTGACCGCCCGACAACTGGTCCGGCCGGCGGTCTGCCTCCGCCCCCAGGCCCATCCGCTCAAGCAACGCCGCTACGCGTGCCTCGCGCGCGTCACCCGTGACGCCTTGCTCCACCAGGCCGAACGCGACGTTATCCCGCACGCTTAAGTGCGGAAACAACGCAAAATCTTGAAACACCATGCCCACACCCCGCCGTTCGGCTGGCACACCCGTCAGGTCGTGCCCCCCAAGCGTGATGCGCCCCGCATCGGGCGGCTCCAGGCCAGCCACCAACCGCAGCAACGTCGACTTGCCGCACCCAGAAGGCCCCAACAGCGCCACCGTCTCGCCGTCCCCGACGGTCAAGTCCACCCCAGCAACCGCAGCGACGGCGCCGTAACGACGGACCAAGCCTGTAAGCGTCAGCGTCACGCCGGTCATGCTACCGACCTCACCACTCCCCGCGGCCACCGAGCCGGTCGACGGCCGCCATCACCAACCCCGTGAGCAGCAGCAGCATCAAGGCCAGCGCCAGCGCCGCGGCGTACGACTCCGCACCCGGCCGCGCCAAGCGTTGGTAAATCGCGACTGGCAGCGTGGCCAACTCCGGGCGGGTCAGCACCAACGCCGCACCGAACTCACCCAGCGAGACGGCAACAGCAAACCCGCCCCCGGCCGCCAAGGCCGGACGTAAGGCGGGCAGGTCCACCCGCATAAGCCGCCGCCACGGCCCGGCCCCAAGCGTGGCTGCGGCCTGCAGGCGCGACGCCGGCAGGCTCCGCAAGCTCGGCAGCAACGTACGCGCAACGAACGGCGTGGCAATCAGCGCATGCGCGAGCGCCAGACCCCAAAACCGTCCCGCCAGCTGCGGGTAGGCAAGCAGCACCCCAAGCCCCAGCGTGACCGCACTGACCGCGAGCGGCAGCAGGCTCGCGCGGTCCAGCAGGCGCGCCCGGCCGCGCACGACCGCCACCGCAAACGCCAAACCCAGCGGCACGGCCACCAGGGCGGACGCGGCGGCCAGGCGTAGTGAATTAAAGATGGCGTCGCCCGCGGACGCCACCCCCAGAAAACGGCTGGGCGCGAACGCCGCCTGAAACCCGCTGAGGGTCACACCGGTCGAGCCAGGCGGGTGGAACGCCTGCCAAGCCAGCGACACCAGCGGCGCGGCAGTGAGCATGAGCGGCGGCAGCAGCAGGGCCGCGAGCACCCACCCCTCACGCCCGCGCGGCCGGCGTGGCGGCACGGACGCAGCAAGCGGCACGGCCGAGCGGCGCTGCAATGCCGTATAGACGCCTGCGAGGAGCATCACGGCCGCCAACTGCACGACCGCCAGGGCGACCGCCCGGTCGACCCGCAGCAGGCGTGAGAGGTTGCGGTAGATCTCCACCTCCAGGGTGTCCCACGCCCCACCGGGCGTCACGATGAGGACCATCCCAAACGACGTGAACGAAAAGATGAACACCAGCACGCCCGCCGCCAGCACCGTGGGTGCCGCGAGCGGCAGGGTGACCCGGCGCGCCGTCCGCCAGGCGTTCGCGCCGAGCGTCGCCGCGGCCGCTTGCAGGGTGGCCGCGTTCGCCTCCAGGAAACCGCCGACCACCCGCACGACAATCGCGATGTTGTAGAACGCGTGCGTGACGACCAGCAACGAAAGCGTGTCCACCCCGTTCACGCCAAGCAGCCCACTGGGGCCCACCAAACTCAAGAAGCCTGCGCCGGCCACCACGGTCGGCATCACGAACGGCACCGTCAAGACCGCCTTGAGGACGCTCTTGCCTGGGAACGCGTAACGCGCGAACAGCAGCGCGGCGGGCAAGCCCAGCGCGAGCGTCAGGATGGTCGACAGGGTGGCCTGAAGCAGCGTGCCGCCCAGCGTGGCGGCAAAGCCCGGCCGGGACGTCAGGTCCGCCAGGGCCGTGAGGACAGCGCTTGCGCCCGGACGGGCGATCAACGCTGCTAAGGGAACAGCGATGCCGGCCAGCAGAAACCCGCCCGCCAGCAACGCCGCCACGCGCCCCGGCGTGGCGCTTAAGCCGAACGCACGCGTCAGCGGACGTCCTCAGGTGCCACGCCGTCGCGCACCACCTGCGTCCAAGCGTCCAGCCAAGCTTCTTGCATGGAGGCAATCTGCTCGGCGGGCAGCGACGCCGTCTGCTCTGCGGTTGGGCGCGGCGCGTACGCGTCAAAGGCGTCTGGGAGGGTGACGCCCTCGCGGGCGGGGTAGACGAACATCGATTCCGGCACGGCGGCCTGCACCGCAGGCGACAGCAAGAAGTCCACCACCTGCTGCGCAGCCGCGTCGTTACCCGCACCCTTCAGGACGCCCGCGGCTTCAATCTGCCGCCAAGCGCACCGGTCGCACAGCAGGTTCACCGTCGGTGCCGCCTCAAGCGCTTCTTCTGAGAACATCACCTCAGCGGCTGGGCTGGTGGCGTACGACAGCACCACCGGACGGTCTCCGCCGTAACGCGTGAACGCCGTGTAGTACGCATCCGACCAGCCGGACACCACCAGCAGGCCGTTGTCCCGCAGTTCCGCCCAGTAGTCAAGCCAACCGTCCTCACCGAACCGGTCGATCGTCGTCAGCATGAACGCCAAGCCGGGACTGCTGGTGGCCGGGTCGGACACCACCGTCAGGCCCTCGTACGCTGGGTCGGTCAGGTCGGTCAGGTCGGCAGGCAGCGGCAGGCCGCGCGCCTCAAAGGCCGCCACATCAAGGTTGAAGTTCACGAACCCTTCGGTCACCGGCGTGACGGTCGCGCCTGCAAACCGGCGGTCTGCCGGCACGTCTGCAAGGCCGTCCGCTTGGTACGGCGTAAACAGGCCCACCGCGCCGTCACGCCCGATGAGGGCGTTATCGATCCCGAACAGGACGTCGGCCACGGGCCGGTCTTGGGTGAGCAGCGCCCGGTTGACGGTCTCGCCGGCGTCACCACCGGCCAGGACGCGCAGTTCCAAGCCGGAGTCACGCTCAAACGCCTCCACGACCGCCTCGGGCAGCGCGAACGACTCGTGGGTGAGCAAGGTGACCGACTGCGCGGCCGCGTGCACCGGCACCAGTACAGCCAGCAGGGCTGAAAGCAGGCGCGCCCGCAGGCGGGGGACACGGATGAACGAACGGTGGTGGTGGGTCATGGGGACTCCCTTTCCGATGCCAGGGAAGGGGAATCAGGTTGAAGGTCACGCTTCCTACGCCCGTGCGAACGGGTTCAGGTTCGAGGGTGTGATCTCAGCCCACGCGGGGCACCCCTGGCAACGCCGGTCATTCTAGCCTGCTTGCGCGCTGGCTGGCGTGCCGGACGACCCTTCATCATCCTCAGGTGCCTGCGGGGTCATGCGGAAGCCCAGCAGCATCACGCCGATGAACAGCAGTCCCGCCACCCAAAACACCGTGCGGTAACCAAACTCGCCCGCACCCAGCATGGCCGCCACGCCGACACCCAGCAGTG
>CAJXNS010000077.1 GCA_913057165.1 uncultured Trueperaceae bacterium | reverse complement strand
CTGGGCGTCACCTTCCTGCTTGAAGGCCTGCTGACCGCTGCGCTTGGGCTGCTGATCGTGCCTTGGGCGCACGCGCTGATGGACCGCGGCAAGGTTCTGGCGGAGGACTACCTTTGAGCACCCGCTTCAAGGTCGCCCTCGCGTTCCTACTGACGGTCCTGACCGTCTTCGTGGGACGCCTGATGTGGCTGCAGCTGGCGCAGATCGACACGTTTGCGACGCTCAGCCAACGCAACTACGTGACCCTCGAGCGCGTCAAGCCGCTGCGGGGCCGCATCCTGGCGCGCGACGGCACGATCCTGGCGGACAACCGCGTCGCGTACGACCTCATGTACTGGGGTGGTCCCGTGACCGGCCTGACGCGCATCGAAGCGCTGCTCGGCCGCGAAATCGACCTAGAAGCGCCCGACCCGAGCGACCCGACCGAATCCCGCGTCGGCAGTGTCGCTGTGTGGAACCTGCCCGACCGGCTCGTGCCGGCCATCGAAGAACGCGTCGCGGGGCAACGCAACCTGTACCTGCGTGAACGCATCGAGCGGATCTACCCAACCGGTCTGGCTGCTCAGACGGTTGGGTACACCGGCCTGGCAAACCCTGAGGTGCACCCTGGGTATCAGGTGGACGACATGATCGGCGTCAGCGGCCTTGAAGCCGGTCTGCAAGACGCCCTGTTTGGGGAGCCTGGCCTCGAGCGGGTGGAACGCAACCACCTGGGCACCATCGTGCGGCGCGAGACGGTCGATCCCGCCACCCCCGGTTCGGACGTGGTCGTCACGCTCGACCCGCGCATGCAGCAAGCGGCAGAAGCAGCCCTCGCAGGCGCGACCCGCTACATGAACGCCTACCGCGAAGACGAAGACTTAGATCCGGTTGACCGCGTCCGGGGCGCACTGGTCGCGATGGACAGCCAAACGGGCGAGATTCTTGCCATGGCTTCGGCGCCGACCTTCGACCCGAACGTGTTCACGCGCCGGCCGAGCGAACCCGAGGCCGTGGCGGCCGTGCTGAACGACCAAGACGGCAAGCCACTTCAAAACCGTGTGGTGGAGGCGTACCCGCCCGCGTCAACCTTTAAGTTGGTGTCCAGCTACACGCTGCTGGAGGAGGGGTACGTCACCCCACGCGAGCGGTTTGAGTGCACCAGCAGCATGACGTACGGTGGGATCACCTGGCGTAACTGGGCGGAGTCCTACCGCGGCAACTACGACGTGCAGGACGCCATTGCCGACAGTTGCAACACCTACTACTGGGCGGCCGCGCTGCGCACACCCGACTTCTCAAGCGGTTGGGCGCCGTTCGTGCAAGCCCTCACGCGTGACGCACGCCTGTTCGGGTACGGCGAACCGGTCGGCGTACCGCTTCCTGACGAGAAGATCGGCCGTGTGCCTGACCAAGCCTGGACCGAAGCGTTCCGCGGCACCATCTGGTTCCCCGGTTACACGCTCAATACCAGCATCGGTCAGGGCGACGTGCTCGCCACGCCGCTGCAAACCCTGCGGGCCGAAAGTGCGTTTGCCAACCGTGGCGTGCGCGTCGAACCACGCCTGGTGGCAAGCCTAGGCGGGCAGGCCACCCAGCCGAGCAGTGCAACCTTGCCAGGATCGTCGTGGGACACCCTGCTTGGGGGCATGCGCAAGATGGTGACCGACTACAGCTCAAGCCGCATCCTCGGGCCGGAAGCGGCCTACCCGATTGAAGTGGCAGGCAAGACCGGCACGGCGCAAAACACGTCCGGCGACAGCGTCGATCACGCCTGGTTCATGGCGCACACGCCCGCTGAGAACCCGCAAATTAGCGTGGTAGCCTTTCTTGAGAACGCCGGGTCGAGCACCCGGACTGCCGTGCCCGTCGTGCGCGACTTTTTTGACGCTGCCGGCGTGTCGAGCCCGAACCTCACCTTGGGAGAACGCCCATGAAAACCCGCGGGATTCGCGGAGGCATCCTCATCAGCCTGACGGCGCAAGACGATGCCGATACCGTCCGTCAAGCCCTGGCTGGCCACGCCGACCTCGTGTCCGGTGCCGTGTCGGTTGAAATCACCGAGAAGGTCGCACCGGAAGCGCTGCTGGCGGTCCGTGTGGCGACCGAAGAGGCGGGAGGCACCCTGCAGGATATTCGGCCGCCCCGCGACCGCGCAGCAGCGGCGCCCCCCAAAGGGGAGACCGTCATCGTGGCGCGCACCGTCCGCAGTGGCGGTCGGGTGGAATCCACCGGCTCGATCGTGGTGCTTGGCGACGTGAACGCTGGCGCGGAACTCGTGGCAGCCGACGACGTGATCGTCATTGGCACGTTGCGCGGCTTGGCGCACGCGGGTGCGGCAGGCAACGAGAACGCCATTATTTGGGCGCAGCATCTGGCTGGCCCGCAACTGCGCATCGGTCCGGCCGTGGCGCGCGCAGAAGACGACGGCGAAACGCGTGGTCCTGAGATCGCCCTACGGCGTGGGGATCAGATCATTGTGCGCGACTGGACGTCCTAACCAGTACGACCCCTAGCGGCCATGGCCCTAGAGCCGATATAGCCTCAGCCTTGAGCGAGTCATTTGCTCGTCATGCACGCTTGTGCTGTGCACAGTTCGTCGGCCGTGTGTTTCTTCGGTCGTGTCTACCTTCGCTTCGTCCTTGCTAGTGATCGATGAGCGGTCAGGATTGGCGTGGGGTGACGCTTGCGCCACGTGCGTAGCCGCGACGGTTACCGAAGCTTCAAGCGCATCAAAGAGGGCGGGCGAGGTCCTGCGCCCTCGCCCGCCCGGCTTGCTATTGCTTGAGTGCTTTAGCTGGCTGCCGCAGCGGCAGTGCTTGGTGCTTCCAGCGGATCTTCGCCATCGGCGCGGGTCTTCTCGCGGGCGATGCCGTAGATCAGCACACCGAAGCCGGCTTTCGCCAGGATGTCAGCAATCGTGTAACCCACTTGGATGCCAACAACGGCGCCAGCACCGGTCAGGCCGAAGAACGGCGCCATGTAGGCGATCGGGTACACACCCCAGGTGAAGAGGAGCAGCAGGCGCAGGTTGCGCACCAGCACGCGGACTTGCTCCGGCTGACGCTCAAGCGCGTTGCCAAGCTCACCCCAGAGGACCCAGAGGATGTACACGAACGGCACGCTGCTCAGGAGGCCCCACCAGAAGCGGGCGGTGTTGCTGTCCGTGATTTCACCCGGGTAGCCAAGCGCGATCATCAGCACGGCTGCGATCGACAGGCGCGCGATGAGCGAACCGGACTGCTGGCGCGAAAGCGCGAGCACAGCGACGGCTTCCACGAGCAGAAGCGGCACGGTCAGCAGCCAGTCGATGTAGCGGTACGCGTCGTTGAACGCTTCGCCCGACGGCACGTATTGGCCCATAGCGGCGTCCAGCTGGTACGCAGCACCCCAGGATTCGAAAATCCGGAAGTAGTGGTACGCGGCGATGGCGACCACGAGGCCCGAGACCAGCAGCGCTGGGCGGTATTTCGGCGCGACTTGCGAGCGACCAATCATGAAGAAGATGAAGGCCGCACCCATCGAGGCGATGGCGAGCGAGAAGCCGTTATAGATGAGGTCAAATTGACCGACGGTTAGAACTGGTAATTCCATGCATGCCCTCCTTTTGGCTTGCGACGTGCCGCAGGACACGGCGCGCAAAGGTTACGAACGCCCTCTATTCTAATGATTCACATGCAAGGATAAATGCGACATACGTAACATTTGCATCGCAGGCGTTGCGGTCGAACCTGAAACTGTAGCAAGCGTCGCAATTAATCAGCTAAGAGGAATTATTCACGCAATACGACCGCGCTTACGCACCACAGCACAATGCGTCATTCCCGGTGGACTCAAACCTTATATCGGCCGCTGCCGCGCCTCAAAGCCAGCGGCAGACAACGCCACCACCGCCCGCTCCAGGGTGTCTTGATCCTCAAACGCCAGCCGGACCGCACCGCCCGCCTCACGGATCGACAGCACCTCAATCTCTTTAATGTTCACGTCCGCTTCACCGCACGCGGCCGTGATGCGCATCAGCTGCCCAGGCGTATCCGGCACCGCCAGCACCACCTCCGGGCGCGGACCCAGCACGCTCCGGCGTACCACCGGAATCGCGTCCCGTGCTTGCTTCGCCGCCACCGCCACCGACCCAAACGCGTCCGCGTCAGCCAAATCTTCCTTGAGGCGTTCAAGCTCACCGATCAGGCCGTCCACCGCGTCAGCCACCGCACCGGCGTTCGCAACCACCATGTCGCGACTCATCACCGGCGACCCGGACGCCACGCGCGTTAGGTCACGAAAACCACCCGCGGCAAGCAGCGACGTCCACTCCGCCTCACCGCTTTCTGTTGCAAGACGCGTCAACGCCACCGCCGTCACGTACGGCAGGTGCGACACCGTCGCCACCAAGCGGTCGTGCTGCTCAGGATCCAGCCGCACCGGCCGGGCACCCAGCGTCTCAACAAACCCCTCCACCTTGGCGGTGGCCGCCTCATCTGTACGGCTGGTTGGTGTCAGCACCCAGACGGCGTTTTCAAGCAGGGCCGCGTCGGCATGCCGCACCCCCGCACGGTCCGAACCCGCCATCGGATGGCCCGGTACGAACGTGGACCGCATAGCCTCGCGCGCAATTGGAGCCTTGACAGAACCCACGTCCGTCACCAGCGCGTCGGCACGCAAAAACGGCTCGATCTCCTCAAGCAGCCCCGCAATGCGTCTCGACGGGGTCGCAAGCACCACCAGGTCGGCTTCGCGAAGCCACTCACCGGGCGCCGTGTGCGCCGCGTCAATCACGCCGTGAAAGCTTGCCACCTCGAGCGCTTCGCCATCCGGGTCGAGCCCGACCACCCGGTCGGCCACAAACCGCTGCCGTGCCGCTAGGGCGATCGACCCACCGATCAAGCCCACGCCGGCCACCACCACCGTGCCGAACAATCTAGCGGGCTTCACGCGCCCGCCCGCAACAGGTGAGACAAGCACGGCGCGTACGTATTGCCTTGATTGCGGTCTTGCACCAAGTCCGCCACCGTCACGTCCTCCAGGGCGGACAACACCGCGTCACGAACCTTCTGCCAGACCGCCCCACGCGCGTGGCAGGAATCCTCAAGCTCACACGACTCATGCCAATTCAGACTCACACAACTCAGCGGCGCGACCGGCCCATCGATCGCCCGCATCACGTCCCGCAAGGTGATCGAAGACGGCTCAGAAGCAAGGGCG
>CAJXNS010000076.1 GCA_913057165.1 uncultured Trueperaceae bacterium | reverse complement strand
GGCGCGGCCGTCGCCGTCGTCCACGCCCCACACGCGCCAGTCTTCATGCGTCTGCGAGGCAACCGACGTGATCGACCGCGCGAGCGCGTCAGGGCGGTCCACGCTCGGGGTGATGACGTCCACGCGCACTACGTGACCTCCTCGAACACCGTCACGGCGTCCACCACCGCAGGCAGGCTGTCTCCAGCCTTCAGCGTATCGCCCACCTGCGGGCCTTCACCGGTGGCGGTCGTCAGCGCCACCCGCCAGGCGGTACCGCTCGGTACGGGCGGCAGGCGGAACGGTTGGGGGTTGCGGCCTTGCACGACCGTCAGGACGCTCACGCCGGACTGCGGGCGGCCGTGCACGCGTGGTTCATGCAGCGACCGTCCGCACAACAGCATCCCTAAGGCGGTGCGTTCGTGGTCCTGCCAATCTTTAAGCTGCATCTCCGCACCGGCGGGCGTCCACCAACTGACGTCCTTGCAGCCGTCTTCGTCCTTTTCGCCCGTCAGGAAGTGCCAACGCCTGAAGACCGGGTGTTTGCGCCTAAAGGCGATCACGTCCCGCGCGAACGCCAGGAAGTCGTGCTCCCCTTCAGCGAGGTCCCAGTCGTACCAACTCACGGCGTTGTCTTGGCAGTAGGCGTTGTTGTTGCCGCCTTGCGTGCGGGAGAGTTCATCGCCACCAAGCATCATCGGGACGCCCTGGCTGAGCATCAGGGTGGTGAACAGCCCGCGCTGGGCGCGCTCCCGCCGGGACCGCACCTGCGCATCATCGGTGGGGCCTTCAACACCAAAGTTGGTGCTGATCTCGTGCGCGTGACCGTCGCGGTTCTTTTCACCGTTGGCGTGGTTGTGCCGCTCGGCGTAGGTGACCATGTCACGCAGCGTGAACCCGTCGTGGGCGGTGACGAAGTTGATGCTGGCAAAAGGCCGGCGGCCTTTGCGGTCGTACAGGTCAGCGGAACCACTCAGGCGCGTGGCGATCTCCCCCACCCCGCCGGCACGGCCGGTCCAGTACCCGCGCACGCCGTCGCGGTAGCGGCCGTTCCATTCCGCCCACGTCCACGGGAAGTTGCCGACCTGGTACCCGCCGGGTCCAACATCCCACGGCTCGGCGATCAGTTTGACGTCCCTGAGGACTGGGTCTTGCTGGATGACCGTGAAGAACGGCGCGAGCATGTCGACGTCGTACAGTTCGCGCGCCAGAACGGACGCCAGGTCGAACCGGAAGCCGTCGACGTGCATGGTTTCCACCCAGTACCGCAGGCTGTCGGTGATCATCTGAATCACGAACGGGTTGCCTGCATCGAGCGTGTTGCCGGTCCCTGTGTAATCCACATACTTGCGTTTGTCGTCGTCCTGCAGCTTGTAGTACCCGTCGTTGTCGATCCCGCGCCACGACAGGGTGGGTCCAAGCCGTCCGCCTTCGCTGGTGTGGTTGTAGACCACGTCGATGAAGACCTCGAAGCCGGCGGCGTGCAGGTCCCGCACCATGGTCTTGAATTCGCTCACCGCGCCGTCAAGGCCGTACGCGGCGTAGGCCGGTTCGGGCGCGAAGTACGCCAGGGGGTTGTACCCCCAGTAGTTGCGCAGGCCGCGCGCCCGCAGTTGCGGTTCGGTGAGGTGCGCATGGACCGGCAGCAGCGACAGGCTGGTCACCCCGAGCTCTTGGAGGTGCTCGATCACTGGCGGGCTGCCGAGGCCCAGGTACGTGCCGCGCAGGCGGGGTTCCACGGCCGGATGCTGCATGGTGAGGCCGCGCACGTGCGTTTCGTAGACGATGGTGTCCGGCCACGGCACGTGCGGGCGGGTGTCGCCCTGCCAGTCAAAGCCGTCGTCGACCACCAGGCCGAGGGGTGCGTGCGCTGCGCTGGGGCTGGGGTCGAACGCGTCTGGGTCGTGGGAATCGTACGCGAATAGGCTGTCGTGCCAGACGACCTTGCGGCCGAGCGCTTTGGCGTACGGGTCCAGCAGGACCTTGTGTGCGTTGAACCGCAGGCCGCGTGCGGGGTCCCACGGTCCGTGCACGCGGTAGGCGTACCGCTGTCCTGGCCGGACGGACGGGAGGTAGCCGTGCCAGATCGGGCCGGTGCGTTCTTCAAGGCGCACCTCGCGGGCGGGCGCATCGTCGGTGTCGCGGTCGTAGAGGAGCAGGTCGACCGCCTCGGCTGCTTCGCTGTAAAGCGCGAAGTTGACGCCGTGACCGTCCCAGGTGGCCCCGAGTGGGCTTGGCCGGCCGGCTTGGGGGGCGGCTTGGGGTGGAAGGCCGTTCGGTTCGCTCACGTGCCGTCAGCCTACCCGCGACGGGCGTGGGCGTGCGTGGCAGACGTCCGCGTCACGGGTCCTCAGCGCAAGTCCGTCTCGCGGGCTGCCGTTAGACGTCAAGGCGGGTGAACTCATCCTCGCGGGCGGACGGGTCTAACGCGCGGGCGTACGCCATGAGGCCTTGCCAGTCCTCAGCATTCAGGCGGTAGCGAAACCGCGCGAGGTACCGCTCCATGGCGTCCGCAGGAATGCCGGTGCGCGCAGCCGCGTCAGCCGCCACGGCGGGCAGGTCGGCCAGGCCGCGCTCGCGGGCGTCCCGCAAAGCGCTTACAAGGCGGTTGCTGGGCGGCCGGTCGGACCGGGCGGCCCACACCGCGAACGTAAACGGCAGGCCGGTCGCGTGCAGCCAGGCGTCCGCCAGGTCCACCTGCTCGTGCACGCCCAAGTCAGCCAGGTCGCTGCGCAGGTCGGCCCGCAGGGCGGGATCGCCGATGAGCAGCGCGGCGTCCGCTTGCCCCAGCATGGCGTCCAGGTCGGGAGGTTGCGGCACGAACGTCGTTTCAAGCCCGTCTCGCTTTAGAAGGTGCTGGAGCAGCGCCACGCTGGCGGCTGAGTCGTGCGTGACCGCCACCGTCGCGCCGTGCAGGTCCGCCCACGGCCGGCGGCTGAACAGTTGCACGCTTTGCACAGGACCGCGCGTGGCGACCGAAAAGTCGGGCAGGGCGACGAGGCTGCTGCGGTGGCGGACGTACTCGGCGCTGCTGACGAGCGTGAGGGTGAGGTCTCCCGCGAGCAGGCGGGCGTTGAGTTCGGTCGGCACGCCGTAGGCGAGGTCAAGGCGTCCTTGGTCGTCGTCCCACGCTTTGAGGCCCCAGTGGAGCGGGGCGACGTTGGCGTAGTTGACGATGCCGAGCGTCTCGTGCAGGGCGGTCACGGTGGGTCAGGCGGCCGGGTGGACGGCCAGTTCGTTGTAGATCGCGTCGCGCTTCACGGGCGTCCGGCCGGCATCTTGGATGAGGCGGATCAGGTCCGATTCCGGCATGCCGGTGTCGGTGTCGGCCCCTGAGGCGTGCGCGATGCGTTCGTCTTTGATGGTGCCGTCGACGTCGCTGACGCCGGCGGACAGGCTGACCTGCACCAGTTCGGGCGTGATCATGATCCAGTAGCCCTTGATGTGCGGGAAGTTATCGAGCACGATGCGGGCGACCGCCAGGTTGCGCAGGTCATCGACACCCGTCGTGAATTCGGTCTTGTTGAGTTCACGGGCGAGCGGGTTGTTGTCCGGCTGGAAGGCGAGCGGCACGAAACTCATGAAGCCGGGCGCTTCGTCTTGCAGCTGCCGCAGGCGCATCATGTGGTCCAGGCGTTCTTGAAGCGTTTCGATGTGCCCGTAGAGCATGGTGGCGTTGGTGGGGATGCCAAGCTCGTGCGCGGCGCGGTGCACCTCAAGCCAGCCGTCGGCGTTGACCTTGGCTGCGGCGATCTTCTGGCGGACGCGCTCGGCAAAGATTTCAGCACCACCGCCGGGCATGGCGACCAAGCCGTGGTCTTTCAGCTGGCTTAACACCTCGCGGTAGGAAAGCGGTTTGGTGGTGCCCTTGGGTCGCGCGATGCGGCTGAAGTGGTGGATTTCAGCGGCGGTCCAGGCTTTGACTTGGTACCCGCGGTCGGTGAGGCCTTGGGTGAGGTCCAGGTAGTAATCCCACCCGCGTTTGGGGTGGTGGCCGCTGCTGATGTGGATTTCGGTCAGGTCGGGGTGGCTGTGCCGTCCGACGTAATCCCAGACGTCGCTTAAGTCCATGTCCCAGACGCCTTCTTCGTCCATCTTGCGTTGAAACCCGCAGAAGGTGCAGCCGACGTAACAGACGTTGGTTTGCGACAGCCGCAGGCTGTGGACGTAGTAGGCGTTGCCTCCGACCTTCTCTGCGCGTACCGCGTCAGCCAGAGCCATGAGGGCGGGCAGGTCGCGGGTGTTGAAGAGGGTCATGCCCTCTTCGAAGGTGACCCGCCCGCCGCTTAGGACCTTGTCGGCGATCGGTTCAAGCGCGGTGTCGCGAATGGGGAACGGGGCGGCGGTGGCGACGGTCATGCGCAGAAGCGTAGCAGCGGCGGGCGGGTTGGCACGTCGCGCGTTACAGGTGCAGCGGCGCGTCGTACGCCGCGAGGGCGGCTTCCTTGACCGCCTCACTGAGGGTGGGGTGGGCGTGCACCGTGCGGGCGAGGTCTTCGCTGCTGGCGTGGAACGTCATGGCGGCGACCGCTTCGGCGATCAGGTCGCCGGCGTGCGGGCCGATGATGTGCACGCCAAGGATCCGGTCGGTGTCCTTGTGCGCGAGGATTTTGACCTTGCCGCCGGTACTGCCGATCGCGCGGGCGCGACCGTTGGCTTGGAATGGGAAGACGCCTTTGGTGTACGGCACGCCGTCGGCTTTGAGTTGCGCTTCGCTGGCGCCGACCGTGGCGATTTCAGGGTCGGTGTACACGATGCCTGGCACGACGTTGTAGTCGACATGCCCGTGGCCTTTCACCATGCCTTCCACGGCCGCGACGCCGTCCTCTTCGGCCTTGTGCGCGAGCATGGGGCCGTCGATGACGTCGCCGATGGCGTACACGCCCTGGGCGCTGGTTTCGAAGTTCCCGCCGACCTGCACGCGGCCGCGGTCAGTCAGCGTGACGCCGGCAGCCTCAAGACCAAGACCGTCGGTGTTGGGCAGGCGGCCGGTGGCGAGCAGCACCCGGTCGGCTGGCAGGTCGTCCTGACCGTCGATGTGCACGACCGCGGTTTTGTTCTTGCCGCGGCCTTTGACGCTGACGCCGGTCACCTTCGCGCCGAGCGTGAAGCCTAAGCCTTGCTGCTTGAACACCTTCAGGGCGTCCTTGGCGAGCTCATTGTCCATGCCGGGCAGGATGCGGTCTGCGTACTCAAGGACCGTTACTTCACTGCCGAGGCGGGACCAGACGCTACCGAGCT
>CAJXNS010000075.1 GCA_913057165.1 uncultured Trueperaceae bacterium | reverse complement strand
GGCCGCAATCACGTCCACGGAGCCCAGCGTTTCGACCGCGGCGAGGCGCCGCACGACCGCGTTGCGTTTCGCCATGCGCTGCGTCCCAAGCGCCAGGGCGCCGGTCACGACCGCCGGCAGGCCTTCTGGGACCGCAGCCACGGCGAGGGCGACGGCGAGCAGGAGGGCGTCGGCGATGCGTTCGCCTGCGGCGATGCCGCCGACGGTCAGCAACCCCGCCACGATCAGTGCCAGCACGGCGACCGTCCGTCCAAACTGACTCAGCCGCTTCTGCAGCGGGGTGGGTGAGCGGTCGATCCCGCCGATGAGGTGCGCCAGCCGCCCGAGGGCGGAATCCGCACCGGTGGCGGTCACGGTGGCCTCTAACCGGCCAGCGACCAGCGTGGTGCCCGCTTCGGTGGTGTCGCCCTCGGTGATATCGACCGGCACCGACTCGCCGGTGAGGTTGCTGACGTCCAGCCGCGCACCGCGGGCGGTTTCGACCGTCGCGTCGGCCGGTACGCGCGCGCCGGCGGTGAGCAGGATCCGGTCGCCCGGCACGATTTCGGCGTTGGGTTTCACCACCCAGCGGCCGTCCCGGAGGACCTCACTGTGGGGTGCGGCGAGGTCTTCAAGGGCGTCGAGTGCCCGTTCGGCCCGCCAGCCGTGCAGGGTTTCAAGGCCTGAGTTGAGGAGCACGATCGCCCCGATCACCATCGCGTCGACCGGGACGCCTGGGCGTCCTTCGGCCAGCCACACGCCGAGGTCAAGACCGAGTGCGCCAAGCAGCAGCAGCACCAGCGGGCTTTTAAGCGACTTCAGGAGTCGCCGCGCCAGCGAGGGTTTGGCGGCGGTGGGCAGCTCGTTCAGGCCGTGCTGCTTCAGGCGCGCTTGCGCCTCACGTTCGCTCAGGCCGGATGGGGCGGGGTTGGGCATGCCCCCAAGCATCGCGTACGTGGCGCGCAGTTTGGCTGCGCGCCGTCACGTCGCACCCGCCCGTGGGCGCGGTTTAGGTTGGGGTCAGACGCGCGTCAGGCCTCGTCGCCGAAGCTGGTGACGTGCGCTTTGAGGGTCTCGTCGCTGCCGTACATGAAGTGCTTGCTCATGTCGGGTGCGTAGCGGCTGAGGTACGTCTTGCGGCCGAGGGCTTCAGCGAGCGCGCGGTGGTGAATGACCGAACCGCCGCAGCAGATACCGATCACGTTCGCGCCGCGTTCACGGACGTCCTTGGCGAAGTCGGCCAGTTCGTAGCGGTTGGCGTTCTGCGCTTCAAGCGCGTCAGGAAACGTGCGTTCGCCCGCGCGGCTGGACGCGTCACCGTCGTCTGGGAGGTTAAAGAACGTGGGGTGTTCGTGCGTCGTTCTGAAGCCTGCCGGCATGGCGCACACGGCCGTGCCGTCGCCAACGGCATCCAAAATGTCATGGACGACCGGTTGCATCGTGGCAGGCCCACGGAAGCAGTTCGTTCCGACCACTTCCGCCCCGTCGGCCGCCAGGCGGCTGCAGGCCTCAGCGGGCGTGATGCCGTCACGCAGTACGCCGGTGGCGAACACGGCGACGTTCATGACAGCCGGCAGGCCGGCCGCGTGGATTTCCTCCAGCGCGATTTTGGCTTCGCCGTAGTAGTACATCGTCTCGGCAACGATCAGTTCCGCGCCTTCTTCTTTGGCCCAGCCGACCATCTCGCGGTACATCTCGCGCACTTGCGTGTGGCTGGCGGGGTCGTCCGGGTCGTAAATGTTGCTGTTGGAGATGTTGCCCGCCAGGTAAATCGGTCGGCCGAGCGCCTCGGTTTCCTCTTCAGCGACCTTGCGGGCGATCCGCATGGCCGCCCGGTTGAGGGGCTCCAGGTTGTGCTCCTCACCGATGATGCGCATTTTCTCGCGGTGCCCGTTGTACGTGAACGCGAGCGCCACGTCGCTGCCGGCGCGCACGAAATCGCGCGTGACGTGCTCAAGCACCTCAGGGTGCTCCAGGGCGACCTTGGGCACGAACTCGCCGGCGGTCAGGTAGCCGCGGCGTTCCACCTCGAACAGGTAACCACCGGCCAGGATGATGGTTTCGCCCTGCTTGACGGCTTGCCGGAAACGATCGATGTTGGCTTCGGTCACGGGGGACTCCTTCGCGGCGTACACGCCGTGGTGTTGCGGTGAATATAACCAGCGGGCCGCCCGTGCGGGCTTAGGACAGATTTCCTTGGCATGACGGGCGCCGCATCGTACGGTGGGGCTGTTCAATGAAGGAGGAGGCGTCATGTTCGAAAAAATCCTAATTCCCACCGACGGTAGCGCCACGGCGGGCAAGGCCGCCCGTAAAGGACTGGAGCTCGCCAAGAACCTTGGTTCCGAGGTGACGTTCCTGCATGCGCTTGAGAACCCGCTGGTGGCGGGCTACGCCGCACCGGAAGCGCTGCCGTACTCCGCGCAGCTTTACGAGGACCTCAAAGCGGCCGCCGAGGACATTCTGGATGACGCCAAGAAGCTCGGCGAGCAAGAAGGCGTGACGGTGCACACCAAGCTGGTGGAGAACCGCCGGCCTGCGGACGCCATTCACGATCTTGAGGACGATTACGACCTGGTGATCCTCGGGACGCACGGGCGCCGCGGGGTGGACCGCTGGATGTTTGGTTCGGTGGCGGAGGCGGCCGTGCGGCGTTCCTCGCAGCCGTACCTGCTGATCCGTAGCGACGAGGAGATCGAAATGGTCGAGCGTGAGAAGGAGGCGGCGCAAGGGAGTTCAGGTGCCTAACGTGACGGCCTTGGTGCCGCTTGACGCCACGGCCGGTGCGGATGTCGTCAAGGCGGCTCTCGCGCGGTTGTTTGACCCGGCGACCACCGAGTTGGTGTTGTTCCGGGCGGGTAGCGAACCGGTCACGCACGGGGTGACGGTGCGCCGTCCGAGCCCGTCGGGTGGCCTTAACTACGACGCGTACGCTGAGGTGCCCGAGGCCGTGCCCGCCGATGGTGTGTGGGATTCACAGGTGTGGGAGGCGGCACGCACGGAGGTGCGCGACGCGCTGGAGGTGGAGGCCGCAGCGTTTCGGCGTGACGGTTGGACAGTCCGGGTAGAAGCGGCGTTGGGCCCACCCGCGCCGGCGATTCGCGAGGCGGCGGAACGCAACGGCGTGCAGGTGATCGCGATGGCCACGCACGGCCGTAAGGGGGTTGCGCGCATGGTGATGGGCAGCGTGGCTGAGGCGGTGGTGCGTGACGCGCCGGTGCCGGTGCTGCTGGCCCGGCCGGACGCCCAGGCAGGCTAGCCCGCCTGCCGCCTGACGCTTTAAGAAGCAACACCTTGTGGTCTGCGCCGTGTGCGTGGGTCGCGGTGGCCGGCGTGTCCGCTTTATGATGCGCCCATGAGCGATTCAGACGCCCCGCCGCAAATTCGTGAGGCCACACTTCCGGGTGTGGGGAAGAAGTACGTGATGCCGCTCCGTGCGGGAGGCAACGTGGCGATCGTCGTGCGTCCCGATGGTGAGCGGCAGTTGTTTCACTTCCTTGAGCATGAAGACCGGCCGTGCGACGTCCTGAAGGTTGATCCGGATGAAGCGCAGCAGGTCGCCAACCTGCTGGGCGGTTCGATGGTCGAAGCGCCCGACTTGGGTGAGTTGCAGGTGGCGCTTGGTGGCCTTGAGATCGAGTGGGTGCCGTTACCGGACGGGTCTGACTTGGTGGGCATGACGCTCGGTTCGTCGCAATTACGTAAGCGCACGGGTGCGAGTGTCGTGGCGATCTTGCGTGGGGATACGGCCGTGCCGAACCCGGAGGTGGACACGTCGTTTGAGGCGGGCGACACGCTGCTGATTGTCGGCAGCGAAGCACAAACAGACGCGGCGCGCGCGACCATCGAGGCGTCCTGAGTTTGTTGTTGTGAACCCGCTGTTGACCTTCGGTCTGGTGCTGCTGGTGTTGTACGTGGCCGGTTGGCTGTCGCGCCGCGTGGGCGTGTCCAGCGTGGTGGGTTTTCTGCTTGCGGGTTTGCTGCTGGGGCCGGGTGGGGCGCTACCGGTCTTCACGTCCGGCGTGGTCGTGTCGCTCTTCGCGGAGCTTGGTTTGTTGCTGCTGCTGTTTTACATGGGTTTGGAGTTTTCGATCGCACGGTTTGTGGAGGGCGGGCGACGCACGGCGGTGGCGGGCGCGATCGATTTGTTGCACCTGCCGGTCGCGTTCGGTTTGGGTTGGCTGCTTGGGTTTGGCCTGTGGGCGTCCGCCTTCCTAGCGGTGGCGGTGTACATCAGCAGCAGCGGGGTGATCGCTCGGCTGCTGACCGAGCGGGATTTGATTGCCTACCCGGAGGCGGAACGCACCCTTGGTGTCCTGGTCTTTGAGGACCTGGTCATGGTGCCGGTCTTAGGTCTCCTGGGTTGGTTGGTGGCGGGCGGGTCGCCTGTGGCGCTGCTCGGTGTGGCGGCGTTTCTGGCGGCTTACTTGCTGGCGGTCCGCTTCGGTTCTGTGTGGCTTAACCGTCTGCTTAACCGGGATGGGGAGTCGTTGGTGCTGGTCGGTCTGGCGCTCGTGGTGTTGGTGTCGCTCGGTGGTTACACCCTCGGCTTCCCTGAAGCGGTCGCGGCGTTCTTGCTTGGAATGTGGGTATCTGGGAGTGACGCCAAAGCGGGCCTGGCAGCGGCCCTGGAACCGTGGTACTTCGCGGCTGCCGCGGTGTTCTTTTTTGATGTGGGCCTGCAGGTGAACGCGCTTGAGGCGTTGCAGGCTGTGCCGCTCGCGGCGCTGTTGCTGGTGGTGGTGACCGCCACGCAGACGGTGACGGGTGTGCTGGCTGGGCGCGCGACGGGCCTGTCGTGGCGGGGGTCGTTTGGGCATGCGGTGATGCTGCTACCGCGCGGTGAGTTCACGCTGGTGGTGCTCGCCTTGGCGGCGGCCGCGCCGCAGATCGCTTCGGCTGAGCGTGCGTCGTTGCAGGCGTTGGTGTCCAGCTTCGTGATTCTGTCGGTGGTGCTCGCAAGCGTGCTGTACGGCCGTTTTGATGCCGTGACGGACGCGTTGTCGCGCCCGTGGCGGCGTCGCACGTCGTCGCGTCAGGCAGCGGACGACTGGGCGGCGGTGGCGTCCGCAGAAGCCGGTCGCGAACCGCATTCATGAACCTGTAAGCATGACCCTACAAGCATGAACCTTCAAGCATGAAGACGCCCCGCCAGGGCGCGTGCCCAGGCGGGGCGTTTGGTGCGGTTCGGCGGCGTTACTCCCGAACGAAGTGCACCTCTTGCTTGTCGAGGTCGGCGGTGTCGACCCGCCAGCCGGCCGACAGCCAGGTGAGGGCCTGGGAGTGCGTGTCGGTGTTGGCCCACCAGGCGCGGTGGCGGTAGGCGCTCGTGGGCAGCTTGCGGCCGAGGATGCCCTCGATGTCGCTGAACGACATGTTGGTCTCGCTGCCTTTGGCGTCCTTGAGGTGCTTGCCG
>CAJXNS010000074.1 GCA_913057165.1 uncultured Trueperaceae bacterium | reverse complement strand
CGTGCGGACCGTCATCGGATCGTACGGCTGCAATACCGTTTGGATCGGCTTGCGGCCCTTGGGAGGCGTCATGATCTGACTGACGTCACGCAGACCAACCAGGCTCATGTAAAGCGTGCGCGGGATTGGCGTGGCGGACAGCGACAGCACATCCAGGTTTGCGCGCAGCGACTTAAGCGTCTCCTTCTGACCGACACCGAAGCGGTGTTCCTCGTCGATGATCAGCAACCCAAGCTGCTTGTACTTAATCGCGTCGGCGAGAAGCCGGTGGGTGCCGATCACCACGTCCACCTGCCCGTCGGCCAATCCCTCCACAATGCGCCGTGCTTCTTTATCGGACGTGTAGCGTGACAGCAGACCCACCTCAACAGGCAGTCCGGCAAACCGCTCGCTAAACGTCTCGTAGTGCTGCTGCGCGAGGACCGTGGTGGGCACCATCATGGCGACCTGACGGCCGTTACCCACCGCACGCAAGGCGGCTCGGACGGCCACCTCGGTCTTCCCGAATCCCACGTCGCCACTGATGAGGCGGTCCATGGGCACGTCACGTTCCATGTCCGCCAGGACGTCCTTCACGGCGGTCGCCTGGTCGGGCGTGAGTTCGAACGGAAAGTTCACGTCCGCCATGGCGTCAAACTCCGCTTGGGGTGGAAACGCGGTACCGCTTGTGACCTGCCGCTTGGCGTACGTCTTAATCAGCTCCGCGGCAAGCTCTTGGGCGTTCACGCGGGCTTTCTCTTTGGCGCGGTTCCATTCGTTGGTCCCGAGCGTGCTTAGTTTGGGGGGCGCATCGCTGGTGCCTGGGTGCCGGCGTAACAGCGGCAGGCTTTCGACCGGCAGGAACATGCGGCCTTCACCGGCGTAATGCATCTCGAGGTAGTCACGCGCCACGCCGATGACCTCGCGGGACACCAACCCTGCGAAACGGCCGACGCCTTGGTCGGGGTGGATCAGGTAATCGCCGACACTGAGTTGGGTGGCGTCTTGCACCGCTTTGCCTGGGAGCCTGCCAAGCTTGCGGGCGCCCTGGTGGCCGTAGAGTAGGTCCTCGGTGACGAAGACGCGCTTGGCTTGCTCATCGACAAAGCCGCCTTCGCTAGGCACACCAACCGCCATGGTGACCTCACCTGCGGCGCCGTCCAAGGTGTTTGCAAACCGCACCGTTTGGGCGGTCAAGACTTTCTCTTGCAGGTAACGGCCGGTGCGATCAAACCGCAAGAGGACCGAGACGGCGTAACCGGCTTGGCACCAGGCGTCCACGTCCGTGGCGAAGCGGTCCAGCTGAGCGCGGTAGTACGGCAGCGACGCGCCGTGTGGTTGGTCTTCGAGGGTGGTGAGGGCGTCCCGCCCAAACGAGTGCACCTCACGACCGGCCAGGCCGGCCAGTAGCTCGACGGTCTCGTCATCACCGACCGTTCCGGCGTACAGCTCAGGCACGTCGAGGAAGACCGTGCCCGGCAGGTGATCAAGCACGCGGTCTTCCCACGTGCCTTCGGCGTCGAACGTGTCCGCGTCACGCTGCGGTTCGAGCGTGAAGCGTTCGATGGGGTTGTCGCTGAGGTGCAGGGCGTCGATTTCATCACCAAAGAACGACAGTCTGAGCTGCTGACCTTCGGGTTGCTCGGTGAGGTGGACCGTGACGGTGTCACCCCGGACGGTGACCCCAGGCAGGGCGTCGCGTGGGTAGCCGAAGCGGTCGAGACGGTCGATCAGATCGTCACGCCCGAAGGTTGCACCGTTGGTGAATTCGAGTTGGTAGGCGTCTGGATCGGCTGGAAACGCACGGACGGCGTGCTGCACGGTAAGCACCGTCTTCTCAGAGCGGCCGTGCCAGTTGCCGACATCGGGATCGACGGTGATGGCGGTACCGAACGCCGCGGCATCTTCAAACCGGCGCAGGCGTTCTTCGGTCGTCAGGAGCACCGCCGGCCCTGGCGTGTTCAGGAAGCGCACAAAGCGCTCCACCACGCTTAATCCGAGCGTGCGGGTACCGCGCGCGGGGTCTTGGGCAGGGTTGGGTTGCGCTTCGCTCTCGCTCACAGGGCCAGCCTCGGCTGCCCGAGGCAGCCGGAGCAGGATAGCAGCCGCAGGCCGGCGGCCGGTCGGTCCGCGTGACGCCTCACACCACGCGAAGGCTTACCCGTCGTCTTGCCCGCGGTTGGCCAGGTCGTAGGCGGTGTTGCGTGGCACGCCGGTCGCCTCGAGGGCATCACGGACGGTGCGGCGTGCCACGCCTGCCTTGAGAAGCACGCCCGCGAGCGCTTGCGCGGCTTGCGTCTCAGCAAGACCTTCCCCCTGCGGCGGCCTGCCCGCGACAACCACCACGCACTCACCTTTGACGGGATTTGCGTCCACCTCGTCTGCGAGGGCACTCAGGCTGCCGCGGCGGGTTTCTTCAAAGCGTTTGCTGAGTTCGCGGCTGAAGCTGCCCTGCCGTTCGGGTCCGGCTGCTTCTGCAAGGTCGTGCAGGGTGCCGGCCAGACGTGCGGGAGCCTCGTACAGCACCGTGGTGTGATCACGCTCCGCGATGGCCGCCAGGCGGTCTTTACGGTCGCGGCCTTTGCGTGGCAGGAACCCTTCAAAGGCAAAACGGGCGGTATCAAGACCGGAGTTGATGAGTGCCGGCACGAACGCGGTTGGGCCAGGCAGCGTCTCGACCTCGTGGCCGTGCTTCAGCGCCAACCGGACGAAGTCGGCACCGGGGTCGCTGATGCCTGGCGTGCCGGCGTCGGTCAGGTAGGCGATGAGGGCGTGCTCGTTGAGTAACGCAGGGCCTCTCGTATCGACGGTGTGCGCGTCGATGCGGCGGGTGGGCGTGGCGATACCGTGATGCTGCAGCAGCGTGCGGCTATGCCGGGTGTCCTCGCAGGCGACGACATCGGCTGCCTTAAGTGTCTCAACGGCGCGGGCCGTGATGTCAGCAAGATTGCCGATGGGGCTTGGGACGAGAACGAGGCGGCTCACGAGGATTAGGTTAGCAGGCTGCTTGCGTTGGCACGGATGTCCCTTGCCGGGTGCACCTGCCTTGGTTACCATTACCCCCTATGGGTATTCACGAGCTTCTTTCGTCCCCCTGGCCGTGGTACGTCGCCGGACCACTCATCGGTCTGACGGTGCCGCTGCTGCTCCTGCTCGGCAACAAGGTCTTCGGGATTTCATCGAACCTGCGCCACGTCTGCGCCATCCTCCCGAACCGCATCCCGTTCTTTAACTACAACTGGTGGCAGGCCGGCGGCTGGAACCTGGTGTTCGCCGGCGGCATCATGCTCGGTGCGTTCCTGGCGGCCGGCTGGTTCGGCAACCCAGAACCGTTGGCGGTCAATCCCGCCACGGAGCAAGATCTGGCCGCGATCGGCGTGAGTGTCGATGGTGGCTTCGCGCCCGAAGCGTTCTTTTCACTCGCCGCGCTTGGCAGCATCAAAACCTGGTTGATTTTGCTCGGTGGTGGCTTCCTGGTTGGCTTCGGCGCCCGTTACGCCGGCGGGTGCACCAGCGGTCACGCCATCAGTGGCCTATCAAACCTTCAACTCCCGTCGCTGGTGGCGGTGATCGGCTTCTTTATCGGTGGCCTGATCATGACGCACCTGCTACTGCCCATCATCCTTTAGGAGGCGAGCATGACGACTTCCGTGGCATCCCCCCAAAGCGAACGTCGCAGCGTGGCCGAAATCGCCGTGTCGCTGCTGCCGTACCTGCTTGCCGGCATGGCGTTCGGGTTTATCGCCGTCAAAAGCGAAATCCTTGCGTGGTACCGCATCCAAGAAATGTTCCGCTTCCAGAGTTTTCACATGTACGGCGTCATCGGCTCCGCCGTTCTGGTGGGCGCAACGTCCATCCAGCTCATCAAACGCTTCAACATTAAAAGCTGGGACGGCCAGGACATCACCATCCAAGATAAAGACCGCACGTGGCTTCGTTACATCCTGGGCGGCACTTTCTTCGGGCTCGGTTGGGGCCTGATCGGCGCCTGCCCCGGTCCGATGCTGGCGCTGATCGGGGCGGGCCTACCCGCCTTCCTGATCGCACTCGTTGGCGCCATTCTTGGCACGCGGGTGTACGGCATGGTCATGAATAGGTTGCCGCACGGATGAGCACCACCCGTGAAGCTCCCGACGCCCGCCCGCTGCGTTTTGATGAAGAGGAAAAACGCAAGCTCTTAAACCGCCTGAAGCGCCTCGAGGGTCAGATCCGTGGCCTCCAGAAGATGGTGGATGAGGAGCGGTCCTGCCGCGACATGCTGACGCTGCTGGCCAGCATCCGCAGTGCGCTCGATGCGTCCGCTGATGTGGTGCTTGAGAACTACGTGGCGCGCTGCCAGGCCGACTTTGACTCAGGCAGTGTGGATATTGGTGACCTGCTCACCGCGGTCAAACTGTCGCGCGGCTGAGCGAACCGAATCAGAAAACCGAACGCGGGCGACCCTGACGGGCCGCCCGCGTTCTCATTGGCGCGTGCGGTTTAGGCGGTCGCGGTCTGTCCAGCTTCTTGGAACAGGCGGCGCAGAACCGTGTGCAGGATCCCGCCGTTGCGGTAGTACTCGATCTCCACCGGTGAGTCGAGGCGGCAGACAGCCGTGAAGGGCACAGTGGTCCCGTCCGTTTTCGTCGCGACGACGGGAATCTCTTGGCGGGGCGTGACGGTGTCGTCCACCTCAATGGAGAACGTTTCCGTGCCGTCCAAACCGAGACTGTCGGCGCTTTCACCGTCGGCGAACTGGAGTGGCAGGACGCCCATCCCGATCAGGTTGCTGCGGTGGATGCGTTCGTAGCTGGCAGCGATGACGGCCTTGACGCCGAGCAGGAAGGTGCCCTTGGCTGCCCAGTCGCGGCTGGAACCCATGCCGTAGTCGTTACCGGCAAGCACAACGGTGGGCACACCCTCTTTGGCGTAATTGAGGCTGGCGTCGTAAATGCTGCTGACCTCACCGGTGGTGAAGTCGGTCGTGTAACCGCCTTCGGTACCGGGGGCGAGCTGGTTCTTCAGGCGGATGTTTGCGAACGTGCCGCGCGTCATGATGCGGTCGTTACCGCGACGGGAGCCGTAGCTGTTGAAGTCCTTCTGCGCGACGCCGTGCTCCTTCAGGAACTGGCCGGCGGGCATGTCGGGGGCGATCGCCCCAGCTGGGCTGATGTGGTCGGTGGTGACCGAGTCGCCGACCTTCACGAGCGCGCGGGCGCCGTGGATGGGCTGGACGGCGTCCACCTCGGTGGTCATGCCCTTGAAGAACGGGGGTTCTTGAATGTAGGTGCTGGCTTCGTCCCAGTCGAAGAGGACGCCGCCGCGGACGGGAATCTCGTTCCACTTCTCGTTGGACTGCTCGATCCCGTCGTACATCCGGCGGAAGGTTTCTGGGTTCATGGCCGCTTCAAGGTGCGACGCGATCTCCGCCGTGGTCGGCCAGACGTCTTTCAGGTACACCGCGCGACCGTCGGCGGTGGTGCCGAGCGGTTCGCTCGCCAGGTCGATATCGACCGTGCCGGCCAGGGCGTAGGCGACGACCAGGGGCGGG
>CAJXNS010000073.1 GCA_913057165.1 uncultured Trueperaceae bacterium | reverse complement strand
CAAGACGCATCACCGCCCCACGACCAAACTGCCGCTCAATCTGCAACAACGTATGATCCAACGCCTTCTGTTTTTGTTGATCTAATTCGGTGCTCATAACGAGCGTTGCCTCCTGCGCGCCGGTGGCGCATTCATGTACGCGAGCGGGTTACCGCAGGCGGCGCCTCAGGAGGTCTAGGGTCTGAACCGTAACGCGAGATCGCACCCATTCGGGCTTGCGTTTAGGAAGTCTTACGGTCTCCTCGTTCGTCTCTCCTTGGGTTGCAACCTGGACGGTCGCAACCAACGGTCCAGTCTCTGAATCCACCGGGCGCACGTCCCCTACGACGAGCGCTGCGTCCGCCGCAAAACGCGCGCGGGCCCACGTGGAAGCGTCGTGATTCGGCTCCCGAGGCCCGTCGGACACAAGGTCCGACGCGCGCCATGCGTCGTCCCGCAAGCCTACCACGCCACCCTTGAAGGTTTCGCCCGCCGGGTCGGCGTCGTGCAGCATCGTCAGCAGCCGCCCACCGGTGCCTTGATCCACGACCGCCAGGGTCATCCCGCGCCGCTTCAGGGCCGCGAGCACCACCCCCGCGAGGGTGTCTTCGTCACGTCCCCACACGTCATCTCCGAGGATGCCTTCCACCTGCAAAGCAGCCGGCTCACCAAGCGCTGCTGCGTCCGCCTCCGTGGCGCCCTTCGCGGCCACGCGCACGTGGACACCGTCCGCCTTGGCGTAGGTGGCCACCGACGGGTTGGCTTGCTGCGTCAGGTCGCCGAGCATCTCAGCGACGGTCGACTCGCCCAGCTGCCCGACCTTGAACGTCCGCTTCCACAGGTGCGACGTGGGGAAGGTGAGGTGCGCGGCCAGTTCGTCATGCACCATCGGTTTGAGCTCGCGTGGTGGGCCGGGCAGGGCAGCCACGGCTTTCGGAACCCCGCCCCGTTCGAAGCGCACCAGCCATCCAGGCGCGGTGCCGTTCGGGTTCGCCAAGATCGTGGCGGACGGCACCCGCCAGGCCTGCTTGCGGTTCTGTTCCGGCATCGTCCGACCGGTGGCTTCAAACCACGCCACGAGCGCCCCTTCAAGCGCCGGGTCAACCTCGGGGGTTTCTCCCACCACCGCGGCGATCGCCTCGCGTGTCATGTCGTCATCGGTCGGCCCCAAACCGCCGGTGGTGACCACCAGGTCGCTGCGTTCCAGGCCCACCTCGATCGCCTCGACCATTCGGGTGAGGTTGTCGCCCACCCGTACCGACCGCAGCACGTCCACCCCGTGCTCTGCCAGCCATGCGGCCAGCCATGCACCGTTCGTGTCGATCGTTTCGCCCAGCAGGAGTTCGGTGCCGACGGTGAGGATTTCAGCGCGTTTGATGGGAGGGTGCGTCACGCCCGCAAGCCTACCGCCGCAACCGCCCAAGAATGCAACGTAGACCCAAGCCGGTGGCGGCTGCCGGTGCTACCGTTTCCGTATGGATCCCAAGACGGCTGACCTGCCCACCACCGTGGGTGCGCTGAAAGCGTCCGAACATGCTGACCGCCAGTACGAGACGGTCAAAGACGAACTCCGCCGCAACCTGCTTGCGAGGCTGCAAAGCGGCCAGCCGGTGTTTGACGGCATCGTGGGTTACGACGACACCGTCGTCCCGCAGGTGGTCAACGCCATCTTAAGCCGCCACAACTTCATTCTCTTAGGCCTCCGGGGGCAAGCCAAAACCCGCATCCTGCGTCAGCTCACCGGGTTGCTCGACCCGCTCGTGCCCGCCCTCGCTGGCAGTGAACTCAACGACCATCCGCTTAACCCCACCAGCCACGAAGGTCACGCCATCCTGGCTGAGCAGGGCGACAACGCCGAGGTCCGCTGGATTCCGCGCGCGGAGCGTTACATCGAAAAGCTCGCCACGCCCGACGCGACGGTCGCCGACATGATCGGCGATATCGACCCGATCAAAGCCAGCCGGCTGGGCACCCAACTGGGCGACCCACGCAGCGTGCACTACGGCCTGCTGCCGCGCGCCAACCGGGGCGTGTTCGCCATCAACGAACTGCCAGACCTTTCCGGCAAGGTCCAAGTGGCATTGTTCAACGTCATGCAAGAAGGCGACGTCCAAATCCGCGGGTACCCCATCCGGATTCCACTCGACGTCCTCCTTGTCTTCAGCGCCAACCCTGAGGATTACACCGCCCGCGGCAAGATCGTCACGCCCCTGAAAGACCGCATCGGCAGCGAAATCCGGACGCACTACCCGCACGACGTGCAAGACGCCATGCGGGTCACCGCCCAAGAGGCGTGGCTTGACCGCAACGTCACCCTGCCTGACTTCGTGCGCGAAGCCGTCGAACAGGTCGCTTTCGTCGCCCGCGAAGACCCCCGCGTCGACCACCACTCAGGCGTCTCGCAACGCCTGCCGATCACCCTCGCCGAGGCGGTGGCGTCCAATGCCGAACGTCGCGCCCTGCTTCGTGGTGACACGCAACCGGTCGCGCGGGTGACCGACCTGTACGGAGCGCTGTCGGCCATCACCGGCAAGATCGAACTGGAGTACGAAGGGGAACTCAAAGGCGGCGACAAGGTCGCCCGCGACATGGTCCGTAACGCCATCGGTCGGGCGTTCGCGGGCCATCCCGCCGCCGCAGACGTCGAGGCGATCGTCAGCTGGTTCGATGAAGACCAGATGCTCAGGCTGCCGACCGACGGGTCGTACGCCGAACAGCTTGAGGCGGCCAGCGAAGCGGCTGGCCTGATGGACGCCGTCAACGCCGCCGACCCGGACGGCAGCGACGCCGAACGCGCCGCGCTCGCCGAGTTCATTCTTGAAGGCTTGCACGCGCAACGCAAGATCGGCCGCAGTGAAGAACGCGGTTACGTCGGCCGGGAGGAACGCATCGACCCGGGCGGCCGCCCCCGGAGTTTCAACTGACCGTGCGCGCCCTTCGCTACACCAAGTACGAGGCGACCCTCGACGACCTTGATCCGCACGACCTGATGCAGATGATGCAGCAGCAGCTCATGCAGTCTGGGTTTGAGGACAACCCGTTCGAACCTGACCCGGACGCGGGACAGACCATGCTGGATCTGTACCAAGCCATCCTCGAGGCGCTCTACGAGAACGACATGATCCCTGAAGGGATGCTTGAGAAGGCCATCGAGGCGGACGACTGGCTTGAAAGCGAACTCGGTGAGCTCGTCAAACGGCAAGCCCGCAACCTGGAGCAGGCCGGCCTGATTCGCCTGGAAGGCAGTGAGGCGGACGGCGCCAGCGGTACCGGCGAGGAGGCTGACCCGACGGCGTCACGCTTCAGTCTGACCGGACGCGCCAGCGACCTGCTCGGTTACAACAGCTTGCGTGACATGCTCGGTGGACGCGAAGCGAACCTCGGCCAGCACGACAGCCGCCGGCAGACGGCTGGGGTGGAATCGGCCGGCGAAAGCCGTCCCTGGTCGTTCGGTGACCCGCTCAACCTTGACCTGACCGAGACGTTTAAGCACGCCATGCTGAGAAGTGGCGGCGCGACCGCCTTAGAAGAGGACGACCTGCACGTGCAGCAGACCGACCTGCAGGTGGCAGCCACCACGGTCGTGTTGCTCGACTGCAGCCATTCGATGATCCTGTACGGCGAGGACCGCTTCACGCCCGCCAAGCAGGTCGCCCTCGCGCTGGCGCACCTGATCCGCAGTCAGTACCGAGGCGACGCCGTTCGCTTCGTGCTGTTTCACGACGATGCGGAGGAGATCCCCCATGCCCGTTTGGCGCACGCCCGCGTGGGGCCGTACCACACCAACACCGCGCAAGGCCTGAAGATTGCCCGCCGGCTCATTAAGCAGGAGGGCAACCCCATCAAGCAGATCGTGATGATCACCGACGGGAAACCCACCGCCATCACGCTGCCCAACGGGCGTGTCTACAAGAACGCGTACGGCGCCGACCCGGCCGTGATGGGGGAGACGTTACGCGAGGTGGGCGCCTGCCGCCGTGAAGGCATCCAAATCAACACCTTCATGCTGGCGCGCGACCCGGAGTTGATTGCATTCGTGCAGCGCATGACCCGCATGACGCAAGGCCGTGCGTACTTCACCAACCCGCACAATATCGGTCAGTACGTGCTTCAGGATTTTGCCGAGAGGCGCATCAAACGCGTCAACTAAGCGGCTGACTGGGTGGCTTACGGGGCGGACTCCCGCAACGCATCCAACGCTGAGATCGCTGGTGAGTACGTTGGCAACGCCCGGCGTGCCGTGAGGTACGCGTCGCGGGCTGCGTCCGGCTGGCCCAACCGTTCAAGCAGCTGACCCATCCGGTAGTGCGCTTCGACGAACGCCGCCACATCCACCGTGCCCCCATTGGCCTCCAGACGATCAAACGTCGCCACCGTCTCCCGGAACGCCTCGAGGGCGGCCTCTGGGTCGCCGGTGGCGTCCAGCAGCCGCGCGCGGTTCAGAAGCGGCCACGCCTCAAGTTGCCCCGCGGGGGTGCCGGCTGCGTCGGCGTACGCCTCAAGGGCTGTGTCGTAGCGGCCGTTCAGCCACGCCACCCGCGCCAGGTCCATCGCGTGCTCGTACGCGCCTGACGCGTCAAATGCGCGCTGTAACGTGTCGATCGCAGCGTCCGCCTGGCCTTCATCGTTAAGCAGCAGGCCGTGCACGTTCAACAGGGCGGCTGGCGGGCTGGCGTCCCCCAGCAGCGAGAAGGCCTCGTTGACCGCCGTGCGGGCGGTGGTCAGGTCGCCGCTTAACCAGGCCGCTTGTGCCAGACCCAAGTGGGCCTCTGGATTGGTGGGGTCCTCGGCCACCCATGCCGGGCCTGCAAGCTGGGCGGCGGCGTTGTAAAACCCGCGGTCCATCAACTCACGCAGTTCAGCCTCCGGGTTGACCACCGCTTCTGTTTGCGCCCACGCGCCACCGGCCAGCAGAAGCGCGACCATGGCGGCTGGTTTCAGGTGACGCACCACGCGGTTCATGGCCGTCATGCTAACCGGCCGTGCCCTTCGCGAGGGTCCGCTTGAGCCACGCGAAGCCGTCCTCAAGGCGTGCCTGCATCGCCAAGGCCGCTTCATCAGGTGCGGGCTGCGCTTGGCTGACCGCCTCCAGTAGGGCGTCCGTTTCGACGGGCACGTCCACCACCCCAAAGCCTGTCTCGCTGGCGAACGCGGTGACCTTCGGGTCGTACGCCACGCCGACCGCCATCCGCTTAAGGCCCAGCGCGAAGATCATGCCGTGCAGCCGGACGGACACCACACCCTGCCGGGCAGCCACCGCTGCGCGGGCGTCCGCCACCGAGCCTGTCGGGACGGCGGTGGCTCCGCAGGCCACCAGGGCGGCTACCGCCGCGTCGTCCTCACCCGGTTCGGTCGCCATGGCCGACACCGGAATGCCGTCAGCCACGCACCGGCGCGCAAACGCTTCAAGGGCGGCCTGCGCACCCGCGACGTCCGCCCGCGGAATCAGCAACCACCCTTCAGGCGCCTCAGCGTGCTCCACCGTCGGCAGTCCCAACGCCGCGTCGGCTCCAAGCGCCGCGTCCACCCCCATGGCGGCCAAGCGCTCCTGTGACGCGGCGTCACGCACCAGCACGTCCGCACCGGCCAGAGCCCGCGCGACCGACCGCGCGCCGGCAGGGGAGAGCGGCCCGATCGACTGCCCAAACAACACACGCTGCACCCCCAGCCGG
>CAJXNS010000072.1 GCA_913057165.1 uncultured Trueperaceae bacterium | reverse complement strand
GGGGTGCGGGCACCTCACCGATCAGCCACCAGGCTTGCAGACCGGCAAACACCGGGACGCTGTAAAGCAGGCTTGACACGATGACAGGGTTGGCGCGGGACTGCGCGAAAGCAAACAGGGTGTACGCAAGCGCGGACGCAATGAGGCCGGTATAGACCGTCGCCAGCAAAGCCGGTGCGGCCGCGCTAAGGACGTCCGCAGCGAAACCTGGCAGGAACAGCAGCATGGGAACCGTGCCCGCCCACGTCACGAAAGCGGTCACCTCGAGCGGTGTGTAGCGCTTAAACAGCGGTTGCTGGAACACGAAGTAGAAGCTGGTTCCCACCGCCGATAGCAGCACGAACGCGGCGAGCGGGTCGATGCGCTGCCCGCCTTCGTCACCCAGGGCGATGAGGGCGACGCCCACGAAACTCAGTGCGCTACCGATCCATCCCGCTAGCGGCATGCGGTCGCCGTGCACGAACCGTGACAGCAGGGCGGTGAAGGCAGGGGCGGTCGCGACGATGAGGCTGGTGGCTCCCGCCGACACGCGCAACTCGCCGAACGTCACGCCCGAGTGGTAGACAAAAATGCCAGCGAAACCAAGCCCGAGAAACAACGGAATGTCCTTCGTGTCAGGCCGGCGGCGCTGACCGAACGCCAGCAACACGAGGAAGAAGGCCGCACCGGCCACCAGGTGCCTGAGCAGCATCAGGTGCTGCGGCTCAAGGCCGGCCAGGCCGATCTTGATGGCTGGGAATGCCGATCCCCAGAGAACCACAACGGCAAGCATGGCGGCGTAAGCAACGATCGGCATGGCGAACCCTCTCGGTGTGTCTGTTAGTTGGGAAGCTCGACGGGACGTCCGCAGCTGCAGATTTCTCCGTCGCGCACCATGGTGGTAACGCCCGGACGGTACCAAAGCGTCTGGCAGTCCGGGCAGCGCACTTCACCCGTGCCGTCACCGAGCGAACGAATCTGTTCGGGGGTCACCCAACGGGTTTCGCCACACCAGTGACAGACGGCCTCGGCACCACCATCCTGCGCAATCATCGCTTCGCGTTCCTCGAGGCTGAAGTACGCCAGCGCCTCGAGTGCCTTCTCGTCGCTGCAACGGCAGGCGTAACGCACCGGCAGGGGCTTGTCCGCGTCCGTCATGAGGTGCATATCCAGGCCCCACGTAAGCTCGTGCATGGTGTCGATCAGGCTGCGTTCGCGCAGGCTATCGGTCAGCGCGCCAAGCGCCTTGACGTTGGCTTCAAGCAGCGTGAGCGCGGCGGGGTCGGCGTCAGGCATGGCCTGCAAGATCACCCCACCGGCGGTGTGGACCGTTTCAGCCTCGAAGTACACGCCGAGCAGCACCGCCGATGCGATCTGTTCGCTGCGCGCCAGGTAGCCAGCGACGTCTTCTGCAACCTCGCCAGACATGAGGTCAACCGCGCTGCTGAACGGCTCACCGTACGGCGCGTGGCTGCGGGTGACCTCGATCGTGCCGCGGGTGCCAACCGCCGCACCGACGTTGAGTTTGCCGTCGTCTCGGATGGGCGGATCGACGTGCGGGTGGGCGACGTAACCGCGTGCCGAACCGTCGAGGCCGGCTTCAGCGATGATGCCGCCAAGCGGCCCGTCGCCGTTAATTTTGACGGTCACGCGGTCTTCCGGTTTTTTTAGCAGGACGTGCGACAGCAAAAGCGAACCGGTCAGGGTGCGCCCAAGCGCCGCCCCGGCGGTGGCGCGTGTGCCGTGACGCCGGGTGGCGTCAGCCACCAGGTCGGTCGTATCGGCAGCGATCACGCGAATGCCGCCATCGGCGGCGAGTCCCCTATGAATAAACGACATGCGTCTCCTTCAGGCCCAATTTGGGCCGGCCGGATAGTGTACCGAGGCTAAGCGTCTTGTGACTTGCTGCTGGCGACGTCTGTTTGGGCCTGAAGCCGCCGCAGGGTGGCGGGCGGCACCATGGACGAAAGATCCGCACCGAGGCGGGATAACTCCTTCACCCGCGTGCTCGACAGGTACGACCAGCGCGTCGCGGTCATGACGAAGGTGGTCTCGACATCGGGATTGATCTGCCGGTTCAGGTGGGCCATCTGCAGTTCGTACTCAAAGTCACTAATCGCCCGCAGGCCCTTCACGATGACCGTCCCGCCGATATCGCGCATGTAATCGACCAGCAAACCGGAGAAGCGGTCCGCCGTCACGTTCGGCATGTCGTCTGTGATTTCACGCAGGATCTCAAGGCGCTGCTCTGGCGTAAACGCTTGATCGCTCTTGAGGGGGTTGTTGACGACCGCCACGGTCAGGCGGTCGTAAATGCGGGCCGCACGCCGAATGACGTCCACATGCCCGTTATGCACAGGGTCGAAACTGCCCGGGTAGACGGCGTGAACCATGCGGCAGCCTACCGTGCGTGCCGGCTTGCGAGCTGAAGCGCGAGTGACTCAACCGCCCAACGTGGGTTGCGGCCGCCCGACTTGACGGCCACCTCGGCGTCCAGAAGTCCGTTGATCATGACGCGGACGTCCTCCATGTCAAACCGCCTGGCGTAACCGGTGGCCTTGCCCGCCACAAACGGAGCCACGCGTCGCTCCCTGGCAAACACCGCCTTATCCACGCGACCATCGCGCTCGAACATGGCGACCGCGTGGGCGATCAAGGCGAACTGCCAGCTGAGCGCCCCCAGGATTTTCGGGGCGGGCTCACCGGCATCCAGCAGGTTCCGCGCGACCGCCACCGCGGTGTCGACGCGGCCGTCAAGCATGGCGTCGATCAGGTCAAACGCGCTGCGGGAGGCAGGCCGGTTGACGATCTCGCGCACCCGGTCAGCCGTCAGGGGCTCTTGCAGCACGGACAGCTTTTCGATCTCCGTGGCAAGACCTGGAATGTCCTCGCCGAACATGTCGGTGAGCGTCGCCGGCACGTCGCGATCAAATTGGGTGCCGAATGCCTCGAGCTCGCTCTTGACCCAGCCGACCAGCCGGTCAAAGCGGGGCGTGGGAAGGTCGGTCAGCTGACCAAGGGCGCGCCATTGCTTCTTGCGGGCTTCGGTGGCGCTGCTGTCGAGCACGAACACGAGGGCGTCGTCAGGGGTGTCTTGGAGCGCCTTCATGGCTTCCTTGCGGGGCGTCACGCCCGCTTGGCCTTGAAACGCTTGGTCGAAATTGAGGAACGCCTGAACCCCGCCGAACAGTCCCGCTTGACGCAACTCACGAGCGAGCATGTCGGCCGTCAGCTCTTCGTCGTACTCCGCCAGGCTTTCGCGAGGCACACCCGCATCGCGGATGGCTTGCCGCAACGCCCGGCGTGCCAGGAACGGGTCGCCTGTGAATGCGTGAATCATGCGGCGATCCCAGACCCAGCTTCGAGCAGGGCCGCTTTCATGCTGCGGGCGTCGGCGTAGCGTCGCCCCGGTTCGCGTGACAGCCCGCGGGCCAGCCAGGGGAAGAGCGACGCGCCTTCACCGCGGACAGGCTCGAGCGTGATGCTGGCGTCGCCGGCCAGCATGCGCAAGGCATCGCGGCCGTACGGTGGCGTGCCCGCCAGGGCGTGGTACGCGACGGCCGCCACGCCGTAGAGGTCACTTCGTGGATCGTCACGCTCACCACGGAACTGTTCGGGGGCCATGTACTGCGGGGTGCCGAGCACCATGCCTGCGTCGGTGATGGCGCTCAGGCCTAAGTCTTTGGCGAAACCGAAGTCGACCAGTTTGACGTCCCGCCCGCGCAGCCGCACGTTGCTGGGTTTGACGTCGTGATGCAGCACGCCACGGTCGTGGGCGTGCGCCAACGCATCCAGCAAGGCCGACGCGATGAGCATGACGCGGCGCAGCCGCAACGCCCCGTGGTCGAGCACCTCATCAAGGTCGATGCCGGGCGCGTAGGGGTACACCACCGCGCCGTCCTCCACGGCCAGAATCGGTAGCAGGTTGGGGTGGTTGAGTTTTTGCAGGATGACCGCCTCGCGTGCAAGGCGACGTTCAAGGGTGGGGTTGTAACGAACGAGGCGTTTGACGACGGCAAGCCGACCGTCCCAGTCGATGAGGTCAACGTGCACGGCGCCGTGATCCGCGAGGCGTCGGATCGGGGTCCGCATGGCGGGAGGTTACCACGCGGGTTTAAGCCGAACGGCGCCGTCCTGGTCGGTTCTCATGACCGTAATGCCGCGGCCAGTCAGGCGCCCCAAGGTCTGGTCGTGCGGGTGTCCGTAGCGGTTGCCTGCCCCAGCGGAGACGATCACCTGCTGCGGGCCGGTCTTGGCAAGGAGGGTGGCGCCGGTGCCGTTGCGCGCCCCGTGGTGGGACGCAAGCACGACAGGGGTTGGCACGGCAGGCAACAGCGCTTCGACGCCATGGTCGATATCACCCGTGAGAAGCAACCACGGCCGGCCACGCCAATCGACCTGCAGCACGACCGAGTCGGCGTTGGCGTTGCCGGTGGTCTCAGGGGTGGGGTGTAACACCCGCAGGGTGGTCTCGCCGACCTGCCACGCGTCACCCCGGCGGACAGGCTCGACAGCCACGCCGCGTTCTCTGGCGACCGCTTGCACATCCTGCCAAAGCGGGCGGTCGCCGCCATGCCCGAAGTGCAGCACGCCGGTCGGCACCGCCGTCAACACCGTTTCAAAGCCTTCGATGTGGTCCGCGTCGGCGTGCGTGGCGACCGCCACATCCAGCTGGAACACCCCCAGCGCCCGCAGGGCTGGCACGACCACCTCCGCGCCGACATCGTAATCACCGAACGGCGTGCCGCCAGCGTCCACGAGCCACGCGTGCCCACCCGGGAGGCGTAACACCACGGCGTTGCCTTGCCCAACATCGAGCACCGTTGCTTCGGGGCGATCCAGCAGCGGTGCGGCCGACCAAGACGCGGCGGCCGCCAGGCAAGCGACCGTGCCAGCCGCGGCGGGTGGCATGCGCCCATGCAGCGCGGCCGCGAGCGCACCGAGTGCTGTAAACCAGAGGACGTGCCCTCCCCAGGTGATCTCACCCCAAACGACCACCGGCAAGCGCGCCCCTTCCAGCGCCAGGCGGTCCAGCAAGGTCGCGACGGTGTGCACGGGTGCTGAAACCCACGGTGGCAACCCACCGACCAGCGGCTCAAGGACCGCGCCTGCGAGGGCGGTCACAAAACCGGCAGGGACAAGCAGGGTCGCAGCGGGCATCGCAGCGAGGTTGACGAGCGGACCCGCCAGCGGCACCTGCTGAAATGCGCCCGCCACCAGGGAGGCGGTACCCGCGGTTGCTGCCGCGCTGACGGTGAGGGACGCGAGTGGCCAGCGAACGATGCGCGGCAAGCGTGAGGCCTCAAGCCGCCGGATGGGTGGACCACCAAGCAGCAGGATGGCCCCCACCGCGGCGTAGGAAAGCTGAAACGACAGACCGGTGGCGACGCTCGGCCGGTAAGCCAACGCCAGTGCGGCCGCCAGGAGTGCAAGGGCGAGCAGCGGCGGGCGTTTGCGGCCGGCTGCCAGCCATACGGCCCCAACCGTCAGCATGGCCGTCGCACGCTGCAGGCTCGGGGTGAAGCCCACCACGCTGCCGTACGCCACGACCACAGCGATCACGGCCAGCCAGCGCAGGCGTCCTAACGGCGTGAGCAGCAAGGCAAGAGCGCCAGCGAGCAGGCCGACATGCAAACCGGATAAGGCCAGCAGGTGCGCAAGGCCTGACCGTGAGAACCGCTCACGTACATCGCCATCAACCTGCCTTACACCAAGCAC
>CAJXNS010000071.1 GCA_913057165.1 uncultured Trueperaceae bacterium | reverse complement strand
GCTGCATCCTGCGGGGTTCGCAGGTGCCGCCCTTCGGGCGGCCTGACGGGCGGGTGGTACGTTGCGCGGCATGCCGCGCGAAAGCCTCCGCTCGAAACGTGAACGCGCCACCCGCGTGCTTGAGGCGCTACACGACCTCTACCCGGACGCGGCAACCGAGCTTGCATTCGGCACACCGTTTGAGTTGCTGGTGGCGACCGTCCTATCGGCCCAAGCGACGGACGTCAGTGTCAACGCGGCCACACCGCACCTGTTTGCGGCGTACCCGGACGCCCGCGCGATGGCGCAGGCAACACCAGAGGCGATCGAGCCGTACATCAAAACCATTGGGCTTTACAGGAACAAAGCGAAAAACGTCGCGAAGCTCGCGCGCATCCTCGTCGCGGAACACGGCGGGGAGGTACCGAACGATTTTGACGCCCTGGTGGCGCTGCCAGGCGTGGGCCGCAAGACCGCCAATGTGGTCGCGTCGAACGCGTTCGGTCGGCCGGGCATTGCGGTCGATACGCACGTGGGGCGTCTTGCACGCCGGCTTAAGTTCACGAGTCAGGAGAACCCCGACAAGGTGGAGCTTGATTTGATGAAGGTCCTGCCGGAGGACGAGTGGATCTTTGCGCATCACGCGCTGATCCTGCACGGACGGCGGGTGTGTGACGCGCGTAAGCCCGACTGCGAGGCGTGCACCCTGAAGGCGGACTGCCCGAGTGCGTTTAAGGTGGCGCCCCCTAAGAAGCCTGCCGGGCGGGCAGGCGGCAACACCCGCAAGCGACGCAAAACGTAAGCACGGCTGGGCGTGGACGCCAGCGCGGCTGCTAACCTAACGGGCGTGTTGGACGTACTCATCATCGGCGCGGGCCCGATTGGGCTTGAGGCTGCCATTGAAGCCAAACGGGCGGGCCTGACCTACCGGGTGCTTGAAAAGGGCGCACTGGTGGACGCGGTCTACCGCTACCCGACGTACATGACGTTCTTTACGACCAGCGAACGGCTGGAGATCGGCGGGCATCCACTCGTCACCGCGACCGACAAGCCAACGCGTAAAGAGGCGCTCGATTACTACCGCAAGGTGACCGCCAACGAGGACTTAAACGTCGACACGTTCACGCCCGTCACGGGCGTGGAGCGTGAGGCGGACGGTTTTCGCGTGCGCTTTACCGCCGGCGGGGAGGCGCGCAGCCTGACCGCCCGCACGGTCATGCTGGCGACCGGGTACTTTGACCGCCCCAACCGCTTGGGCGTGCCGGGTGAGGACCTGCCGCACGTGTCGCACTACTATGACGAGGCGCACCCGTACTTCAGGCGGCCGGTGGTGATTGTGGGGGCCGGCAGCAGCGCAGCAGACACAGCGCTTGATCTTTACCGGGCTGGCGCGCAGGTGACGATGGTGCATCGCGGGGACGACTTCCGGCACAGCCTGAAGTACTGGATCCGCCCGAACCTTGAAAACCGCGTGAAGGAAGGCAGCATCCAGGCGCACTTTGGTGCGACCGTCACGCGCATCACGAACGAAGCGGTTGAGATCGACAAGGGCGGTACAGCACTGACCCTGCCGGCCGTGCGGGTGTTTTTGTTGACGGGTTATTCCGCCAACCCAGCGTTCCTGCAGCACCTTGGCGCAGACCTGGATGAAGCCACCGGCGCCGCCAAACTCACAGAAGCCTTCGAGACGACCGTTCCGGGGCTTTACGCGATCGGCTCGGCAGGCTTCGGCAACCGCACCAGCGACGTGTTCATTGAGAACGGCCTGACGCACGCCCGCGCGGCCGTCGCGGACGTCGCCGCAAAACGGCAAGCGACACACGCGCCCGCGTCTCGCGGCGCATAAACCACCCCTCAAGCCACATGAGCACCACCACCCACCCGGCAGGGCGTCCGTCCGTGACGGACATCGGCGCGTCCGCTACACTGGCGGCATGAACCGCTTCACCCTCGGGATCGTCCTCACCGCCGCCGGTCTGCTGCTGCTGGCACTCCGTTACGGCGGTGAGGACGCTTGGGCGGCCTTCATCCTCGCGCCCGGCCTGGCCATGCTCGCCGCCGGCCTTGCCGGCCCCCGCAGCGCCGCTGGGTTGGTCGTCCCCGGCAGCATCGTCAGCGTCACCGGGCTCATCCTGCTGCTGCAAACCCTCACCGGACGCTTTGACACGTGGAGTTACACCTGGGGCCTCATCGTCGCAGCCGTCGGACTTGGAACGTTTCTGGAGGCCAGCCTGATGGGCGACGAGGACGAACAGCGCGAAGGCCTGCGCCTCATCCGCTTCGGACTCGTCGGCTTCGCCGCCTTCGGACTGTTCTTTGAACTGTTGGTGTACAGCGACCGCCTGCAAGGCATGGTGGGTTGGGTGCTGCCCGCCGCCCTGATCGTGGCTGGCTTGTTCCTACTGCGCCGCAAACGCGACACCGCCTAACCACCCCTGAAGGCCCGTTGGCGCCCCAAGCCGGCGGGCGGCCGGCACGCGGTAGGGTTGCCCATGCCTTTCAACCACGACTTTTTTGAAGCGCTCCTGCGCGCCCCCGGCCCGTCCAGTTTCGAAAGCAAACCCGCCCGCGTCTGGCAAGACCACGCCCAGGCTGCCGGCCTGACCACCGAACGCGACACGTACGGCAACACCTTCGCGACCGCCAACCCAGGCGGCGGGCCGCGCCTGCTGCTGTCGGGGCACATCGACGAGATCGGCCTGCTCGTCACGCACGTCGATGAGCAAGGCTTCGCTTGGTTTAAAGGCATCGGCGGTTGGGACCCCCAACAGCTCGTCGGGCAGCCCGTGCGCATTGTGCACGGCAGCGATGAGACGCTCGGTGTGATCGGCCGCAAACCCATCCACCTGATGACGCCTGAAGACCGCAAGCGCGTCGCCCGCATGGAGGACATGTGGATCGATGTTGGGGCGGCTGGGCAGGAGGAAGCCCTCGAGGTGGTCGGCCCGGGTGATATTGCCGTTCTGGAACGCGCCCCGATCCTGCTTAAGAACCACCGCATCAGCAGCAAAGCGATCGATAACCGCATCGGCGCGTACGTCGCACTTGAGGCGGCCAAGCGCAGCGCCGGTCTGGACGCTGAAGTGATCGCGTCGGCGACGGTGCAAGAGGAGATCGGCGGGGTGGGCAGCGCGGCGGCGTCGTTCGGCCTGAACCCGGACGTGGCGATCGCGATCGACGTCACGCACGCCACCGATGTACCGGACGTCCCCACCCGCCAGGAAGGCCACCACCCGCTCGGGTCCGGCCCCGAACTGTCGGTTGGGTCGTACGTGCACCGCGGGGTGTTTGAGGCGCTCAAGACCACCGCGGATGAGGAAGGCATCGCCTTCACGGTCGGCACGTCCCCGCGGCGCACAGCGACCGATGCGGACTTCCTGGCCAAAACCAAAGCGGGGGTCGCCACGGCGGTCGTGTCGATTCCGAACCGGTACATGCATAGCGGCAACGAGACGATCGATACGCGCGACGTGGAGCAAGCCATCAACCTCATCGTCGCCTTCACGCGTCGCCTGAAGAACCTGACGCCGTTCACGCAACCCTAAAGGCCGCAGCACTGGCAGCGGCGCGCAAGCGCAGGCTTGCTGGGGTGTGCCGTTCGGTACGCTCCTGGTGTGGACCTGATCGTCACGCACGAACGGCCTGACTTTGATGCGCTGGCCAGCCTGGCGCTCGCGCGGCGGCTTCATCCGGGCGCGCGGGTGGTCCTGCCGCCCGCCCGGCCGGCCGCCGTGGAGGCGTGCCTCAACCTGTTCGCTGACGACCTAAACGCCGCCGAAGCCCACGACTTACACGCCCGTGAGCTGGCTGAAGGGTTCAACCTCATCGTGGTCGATACCGCCGACCCGGGCCGCGTGCGGCTGCCGGTCAACCCGCAGGACGCCCGTCAGGTGTGGGTGTACGACCACCACCCACCGCTGCCCGACGGCCTGCCGTCCCTTTCCGGTGCAGGGGTCGTGGCGCCCGCCGGGGCGACCGTCAGCCTGCTCGTGCGCGAACTCAGGCGCCGCGGCTTGACCGTCACACCCGAGGTGGCCAGCCTGGCCTTGCTCGGCCTGCACGAAGACACCGGCAGCTTCCGGCACGGCCCCACCGGCAGCGCCCAGGCGGCCGACCACGAGGCGGCTGCTTGGCTGCACGCGCAAGGTGGCACGCTTGCGCTCACCGACCGGTTCTTAGACGCCGCACCGCACGAGGCCCGCACGGCACTGCGGGAACGGCTCCTGCAGGACCTGAACGTCCGCAGCATGGCCGGCCGGACGGTCGCGACTGCAGTGGCGGAGTCGGACCGGTACGTCAGCGACGTCGCCCCGTTCACTGAGGATGCGATGCGGCAGTCCGGTGCGGACGCGGTGCTGCTGGCGGTACGCATGGAGGACGAGTCGCACCTGTTCGCCCGCGCGCAGCGCGGCACGTTCAACCTGGCCGAGGTTGCCCGCGAGGTCGGCCGTGGTGGCGGGCACCCCGAGGTCGGTTACGCCCGCTCGGACCTGCCAGCAGGCGACCTGCTTGATGCCGCCTTCCGCGCGCTTGAGCGTCACGTGACCCCCGCACCGCTCGCGCGTGACATCGCCTCACGTCCCGTCCGGACGGTCGCGCCGACCGCGACCGTGCACGACGCCAGCCGGCTGCTGCTCGATTACGGCCATCACGGCCTGCCCGTCGTAGAGGACGGCCGGGTGGTCGGCATGTTGTCCCGCCGTGATGTCGACCGGGCGCTTCGCTTAGGGCTCGGCCGGTCGCAGGTTGCAGGCTTCATGCGCACCCCAGCGGTCACCATGACAGCAGACGCGCTCGCCAGCGACGTCGAGCGTGAGATGGCGCGCCTGGGCCTCGGCCGCATGCCACTCCTTGACGGCGGCGAGCTCGTTGGAATTGTGACCCGCAGCGACCTGCTGCGCCTCCGCACCACCGGTCAGGCCAGCGACCCGGCCGGCGTTGAGGGGGACGGCGGGGGTGACGCGGCCGCGTCGGCGCGGGTGCGTGCGCGCCTGCAGCGGCAGCACGGCCGACTGACCGCCTGGCTTCAGGACGCCACCCCTGCCGGTGCGGTCGTGTACGCCGTGGGGGGCAGCGTCCGTGACGCCCTGCTGGGCGTCAGCCTGACCGACGTGGACCTGCTTGTGGACGGCGCCGACGCCGGCACGGTCCTCGCCTCTGTTGCCGCAGCGGCCGGCACGGTGGTGACAGAACATGCCCGCTTCGGCACAGCGTCGCTTCAGCTGCCAGGCGGCGTGGCGGTCGACCTGGCGGCCGCGCGGGAGGAATCGTACGACCGGCCGGGCGCCCTGCCGGACGTTGAAACCAGTGAGGTTGGGCGTGATCTGGCGCGGCGGGACTTCACGGTGAACGCCATGGCGGTGCCGCTCACCACCGGCGGGCCGCTGGTGGATCCGTACGGCGGCCTTGCGGACCTACAGGCCGGCGTCCTGCGGGTGCTGCATGAGGCGTCCTTCATCGATGACGCCACCCGCTTGGTGCGTGGCGCACGCTTAGCAGCACGCCTATCGTTCACGTTTGAGGAGGTCACGCGCGACCTCGCCCGTGAGGCGCTCGCGCAGGCCGGCCGCTTGGGCGTGACGCCCGCGCGACTGCGGCAGGAACTGCAGCTGGCGATCGCCGAGCCGCAAGCCGCCCGCACGCTGCACGTCATGCACGACCTGCAGATCTTAGGCGGCCTGTACGGCTTCACGGGCGATCTTGCCTTGATCGACGGTCTTGCCGCCCTGCAAACGGACGGCTGGGTGGTGCCGGAGGACGCGTGGTTGCTTGCCCTCCTCACGCCCTTATCCGAAGGAGCGCGCGCTGAGAATGCCGCGCGGTTCGATTGGCCCAAACGGCTCATCACCACCGCCGCGTTGGCAGCTGACCTGAG
>CAJXNS010000070.1 GCA_913057165.1 uncultured Trueperaceae bacterium | reverse complement strand
CCCGCCGATGATTTCGACGATCGCTTGTCCGCCACTCGAGAACGACACGTACGGGATTTGCACGACGTTCTCCACACCAGCCGCTTGCGCGGTCAGGAGCACTTTAAGGTGATCCCAGCCACCCACAGCGGAACCGCCCACAGCCGTCAGGCTCGCAGGGTCGGCGCGGTACATATCAAGCAGTTCGGTCAGCGAGTCAATGTCGCTGTCAGGGGCCACACCGATCACGCCGTAGTCGGCGCCAACCGCGGCAACCCAGCGGACGTCATCAATCCCGAAGCCTTGGTACTGGCCTTGGGCGATACGGGTGGTCGTCGCCGTCGAAGCGGCCACGATCAGATCTTCCTCGTCACGGGCGTCGGATGCCACGTACGAGTAGGCCACGCCGCCGCCGGCGCCGGCCATGTTCTGCGCGCGGATTTGGCCGTCAACAAGACCAAGGTCGCTCAGCACAGGCGCAATACCGCGGCAGGTGAAGTCCCAACCGCCGCCAGGATCGGCGGGCGCGATGCACGTCACACCGGATGGGGTTTGGGCTTGGGCGACACCGAAAGCGGCCGCCGCAGCCACGAGGAGCATGAGAAGGCGATGCTTCATGTTTGGACCTCCAAAGTCCAGTCCGCGGCCGTGCCGCAGACCCTGTAGGTTGTAACGATCACGGTCACCCTACGCAGCCGGTCATTGTGATGTCAAGAACAATTGCTGTTTACCGTTGTTAACAAGGACAACGCCGCAACGCAGACTTTCGAAATGCGTGCCGCAGACGTCAACCAAGCGTTTTCAAGAGGTCTTCAGCCAGGTCGCTCGCGTCCTCAAGACCGACTGACAAACGAACCGTACCGCCGCGAATGCCGAGACGCTCGCGTTCCTCAGGCGTGAGGCTTGCGTGGGTCGTGCTTGCCGGGTGGCATGCGAGTGACTTGGTGTCGCCTAGGTTGTTGGAACGGTCGATCAATTCAAGCGCGTTAAGCAGCGCAAACGCGGCCGGCTTGCCGCCCGCCAGTTCGAACGTCACGAGCGGTCCACCGGCGTCCATCTGCTTCGCAGCGAGCGTTCGCTGCGGGTGATCGTGGCGCCCGGGGTAACGCACGAGCGAAACGTCAGGCTCTGCCGCCAAGCGGTCTGCGAGCAACGCGGCGGTTTGCGACTGGCGTTCCACCCGCAATTCAAGCGTTTCTAACGACTTGCTCAACAGCCAGGCACTGAACGGGCTGAGCGACGGGCCGGTATGCCGAAAGAACGGCATGAAGGTCTCTTGGATGAACGCCTCACTGCCGAGCACCGCGCCCGCGAGGACACGGCCTTGGCCGTCGATGTGTTTGGTGGCGGAGTAGACCACGACATCCGCGCCGTGCCTCAGAGGCTGCTGCAGGGCTGGGGTGGCGAAGACGTTATCGACCACGACCGTGGCGCCTGCCGCGTGCGCTAGGGCGCTGACGGCCTCCAGGTCCACCAGTTCCAGCATAGGGTTGGACGGTGTTTCAATCAGGACCACGTCAGCGGGCGTGGCCAGCGCGTCACGCCAGGCGTCAAGATCGGCACCGGGAACGAACGTGACGTCCACACCCCACTTGGGCAGGATGGTGCCAACCACGACCCGGCAGGAGCTAAACAGCGCCTCGGACGCCACCACCCGGCTGCCAGCGCCCACTTGGCAGGCGAGGGCTGCGAACACCGCCGCCATGCCAGACGCCGTCGCGCGGCACGCTTCTGCGCCTTCAAAGTCCGCCAGGCGCCGCTCGAACGTGGCGACGGTCGGGTTGGCGTAACGGCTGTAGACGTACCGGTCACCCGGGTTGGCGAAGGCGGCTTCTGCCTCTTCGGCGCTGTCGTACACAAAGCCGGAGTTCAGGTAGAGCGCTTCGCTGGTCTCGAGGTGCTGTGAGCGGTCCAATCCGGCACGCAGGACGCGCGTCTGCCGGGCGGTCTTGGACCGGTCTGCCACGGGCTAACCGCGGAAGAGGAGCGCGAAGTAAAACGCGATCGCGGCAACCACCGGCAAGCCACCGACGCCGACAGCCACCGGTTCACGGTTCGCGAAGAAGGCGATCAGGGCGCCCGCGATGGCGGCGGCCAGCAGGAACGGGTAGGCGTAGAACGCGGTGCTCCACATGCCCGTCAGGTCAAGCTGGTAGACGAGGCCGTAGCCGCGCTGCACATTGAGGGCTGCCATGATCCAGAACAACAGGACGGCCATGGATCCGCCAATCCCGAAGACGAGTCCGTACATCGCGAGGGTTCGGTCGATTTGAGGCACGCTTGGCTCCTTCCGCCCGGCGGCGTTCGCCGGGCGTGATTGGCGTCAGGATAGCAGTGCCGCGCGCCGGTCGCGATACCGTGCGTGCCCAGAGGATGGTGTCATTGTGGATGTTGAAGGCAGACGGGTTTTGATCACGGGAGGCACGCGCGGGATCGGCCGGGCGGCCGCCTTGGCGTTTGCCACGCGTGGGGCGACGGTCACGCTTGGCTACCGGTCCAACACGCAGGCCGCGGAGGCGACGCTGACGGACCTGCCTGCCGGCGAGCACAGCGTGGTGCAGGCGGACGTGTCCAAGCCGGAGGATTGCGAGCGTTTGGTGCGCACGGCGGCTGAGCGTATGGGCGGCCTGGATGTGGTGGTGAACAACGCTGGCGTGGGGGGTCGCCACCGCATCGATGAGGACACGGTGGATGGTTGGCAGGCAGCCTGGTCGCGCATTGTGGCAACGAACCTGATCGGCCCGGCCAACGTGGCGTATCACGCCGGTCGGTGGATGATGAACCACGGCGGTGGCCGGATGGTGTTCGTGTCGTCCCGAGGGGCGTTTCGCGGGGAGCCAGACCAGCCTGCCTATGGCGCCAGCAAGGCTGGCCTGAACAGCTTGGCGGGCTCCCTGGCGCAGCAGCTTGCCCCTTACGGTGTGTTTGTCGGCACGGTCGCACCTGGGTTTGTGGAGACCGACCTGGCCAAGGAACGCCTGCAGGGTGCGGCAGGTGACGCCATCAAAAACCAAAGCCCACACGGGCGGGTCGCGCAACCTGAAGAGGTTGCGCACGCGATTGTGTTTCTCGCGTCGCGGGGTGCAGAGTGGTCAACCGGGACGATCATCGACGTCAACGGCGCGTCGTACTTGCGGTCCTAACCGGGTTCAACCCACCGCTTCGGGCCCACTGGCGTACGTGAGGCCCATGCGGGCAACCAGGCCGTCAAGTTCCTGCTGTGTGGTGGCGTCAAGTGAGGCGCCGGGAGCACGCACGAACGTCGTCGCGAAAATGCCGCGCTTGGCGTAAATGTGCTTCCTGAAGGCGAGACCCACACCGGGTTGAAACTCGTAACGGATCAGGGAGGCGTACTTGTCGAACACGGCAGCGGCGTCGTCGTGCCGGCCGGCGGCGTGATGCTCGTAGATGGCCAGCAGGATTTCTGGGTAGGCAAAGCCCGTCATGATGCCGCGCGCACCGCGTGCCAGTTCTTCTAGGAAGTACTCGCCACCCAGGCCGCCAAACGATTCGATGCGTCCGTCTGTTTGCTCCATGAGCGCGGTTAGCTTCTGCAGCACCGGTGGGTCTTCGGCCTTGATGCCGATAATGCCAGGCACGTCGTTGACGAGCCTGGCGATCAGGTTGGTGCTGAGTTTCGTGCCGAACGAGGCTGGGTAGTCGTGCAGCAGGAGCGGAATGCCGATGGCGCCGCTCACCTCGCGGTAGAAGCCTTCAAGCGCGTCGTCGTTTTGCATGCCGATGGGCGCGACGAACACCGCGTCTGCGCCCGCGCGTTCGGCCGCCGTGGCTTGCTCGATCGCGCCGGCCGCCCCGAATGCGCGGACGCCTACTGACACCTGCAGTTTGCCTTGGGCTTGCTCAAGCACGGTTTCGGTGACCGTTTGCCGTTCGGGTCCGGAAAGCTTGTGCGCCTCGCCGAGGAAGCCGAGGATGGCCACGCCGTGAACGCCGACGGCGGCTTGAAAGTCGATCAGTTTGCGCAGGCTTGGAATGTCGAGCTCACCGCTGGCAAGAAACGGCGTGGGCAGGATCGGGTGAACACCGTGCATGAGAACCTCCTGAAGGTTGACGGGATTGTGTTGAGGTTACCTGTCAGGCGCGGTGCCGGTCACGCAGCGCTGGGTGGTTTGGGTGCCTGGGGGGCGCGGTCCATCAACGCGACCACCACGAGGTGCGGCATGGTGAGTGCGCTGATCCACACCAGGTAGAGGGCGACGAAGCCTTCGGTGGTGGTGACGTTGCCGCGCGTGGCGGCATACAGCCCGAAGAGCAGGACGATGGCGGCCAGCGTGATGGGCGTGAGATCACGCGTGAGGCGCATGATGGGGCGCTGCCAGCGGCCGTCGGCGAGGGCGTCACGGTCGGCTGGCTTAAGCAGAATAAGACGAGCCAAATGCCGCAGGGAGTGCCAGGCGATGAAGTAAATGCCGATGGCAGGGTAGGCCGGTACAAGCACGAAGAACGCGGTCAAGAGGGCGATCTCGCCGGCATCAAGCCACGCGCCGCGGGCGCGGGTCCACGAACACCGCAGGCCGCCGAGCATAAGGCTAAAGGTCACCAGCAACGCCAAGGCTGCGGGGGCTTGCCAGGCGGGCGAAGCCACGCTGACGCCGGCGACATCAAGGCCAAACGCGCCCGCGGAATGCTGCAGCAGATGCTCAACATCTCCTGGGTGCGCCAGCACCGGGACCGCAATGGGCAGCAGCCCCCGCAGGAGCAGTGCGCCGGTGTAGGACGCGGCGCTGCTCCTGGTGCGGCCGAAGAAGATCTCCAGGAAGCGCATGTCGCCTTGACCCCAGTGCCAGACGGTGGCGAGCAGAAAACCGACGAATGCGGCGACGGGCGCCACGGTCCACAAGGCGAGGTAAGCGACCGCCACGGCGGCGTACGCCAGGAGGTAGACGGTGACACCGGCGGGTGTCCTGCCCCACCGGAAGCCGACGCGGGCGGGGACGAGGTGGTCAAGGGCGCCGTGCGGTAGACCGATTAGAACGATGCCGACCAGCAGCGGGACGTACCCCCATAAGGGCGGCACACTGGGCGCGAGCAACACCGCGACCACCGTCACGGTGAGTGCCACCCACCCCGCTGCAGCCGCGGGCGCCGAGAGACGCCCGGCGGCGGTCACTGGTCGTACGCTTCAACCGGTGCGCACGTGCACACCAGATTGCGGTCGCCGTGAACGTTGTCCACCCGCCCCACAGGCGGCCAGATTTTGGACGCTGGGGTCACGCCGGCGGGAAAGACCGCCTCATGACGCGTGTAAGGGTGGGGCCAATCGGTGGCGGCTAGGTCTTCCGCTGTGTGCGGCGCGTTCACGAGCGGGTTGTCGTCCGCCGGCATGACGCCGGTGATGACGCGTTCGGCTTCCTCACGGATACCGATCATGGCGTCCGCAAAGCGGTCCAGCTCAGCGAGCGGTTCCGATTCGGTTGGCTCAATCATCATCGTGCCGACCACCGGCCAGGACATGGTCGGGGCGTGAAAGCCGTAGTCAATGAGGCGCTTGGCGATGTCATCGACGCTAACACCACCAAGGTCTTTTAAGACCCGGGTGTCAAGGATGCATTCGTGGGCGATCAAGCCGTTCGCACCCGTGTACAGGATCGGGTAGTGGTCTTTGAGGCGGTGTGCCAGGTAGTTCGCAGCCAAGATGGCGTGCTTGGAGGCTGCCGTCAGTCCTGCGCCGCCCAGCATGCGGACGTACATCCACGAGATCGTCAGGATGGAGGCGGAGCCTTCCGGTGCGGCTGAGACAGCCCAGCCGTCTTCTTCGTCGGGCCGGCCGGGCACAAACGGTGCGAGGTGGGCGGCCACCCCGATCGGACCGACACCTGGGCCACCACCGCCGTGCGGGATGGCAAACGTCTTGTGCAGGGTCATGTGGCA
>CAJXNS010000069.1 GCA_913057165.1 uncultured Trueperaceae bacterium | reverse complement strand
CTTTGCGGCCCGCCGCTCAGCACGACACCGGCCGGCGGGTTGGCCTGCAAGGCCGCCTCCACGCGGTCCGGTGCCACGATCTCTGAAAACACATCAAGCTCCCGCAAGCGGCGGGCGATCAGGCGCGTGTACTGCGAACCGTAATCCACCACGATAAGGCGTTCGGGCATGCGGCGTCCTCCAAGAGGGCGACCATCGGCCGCCCAAGAATGCGACCACGATACCCGCCCAGGCGGGCGGCAACCGCCCACCACGCGTGCGTGCCGCAGGCATCCAAGGCAGGGCGGCGGGCTTGCTAACCTGCCGCCATGAGCCTGAGCGAATCCCGCGTCCTTGAGGCGCTTTCCACCGTCAACGACCCCGAACTCCACCAAGACCTCGTGTCGCTCGGCATGGTGACCGAGACACGCATCGACGGCGGCCAGGTCGGCGTCACCGTCAACCTCACCACCCCCGCCTGCCCCATGAAGGCCACCATCGAAGGCGACGTCAAACAGGCCGTTGCGGCGATCGACGGGGTTGAACGCGTGGACGTGCACTTCACCGCGGATGTGCGCGACGGCGGCAAGCAAGCGATGCCCGGCGTGAAGCACGTCATCGCCGTCGGCTCTGGCAAGGGTGGCGTCGGCAAGTCCACCGTGGCCGCCAACCTCGCGGCCAGCCTGGCGCTCGAGGGTGCCGCCGTCGGCCTGCTCGACGCGGACATTTACGGCCCATCGCAAGCCAAGATGTTCGACGTTGAAGGCAAACGCCTCATGGCGGACGACGACAAGAACATCATCCCGCTCAAAAACCATGGCGTGAAGGTCATCTCTATCGCCAACCTCGTGGAGGACGGCCAGGCGCTCACCTGGCGCGGGCCGATCCTGCACGGCACCCTCAAACAGATGGTCGAACAGACCCTGTGGGGCGAACTCGACTACCTGATCGTCGACCTCCCCCCAGGCACGGGCGACGTGCAACTCTCCCTGGCGCAACTCGTGGACGTCACCGGCGCCGTGCTGGTCACCACCCCGCAAGAAATGTCACTCGCCGACGTCCGGCGTGCCCACACCATGATGCGCAAGACCCACGTGCCCGTCCTCGGCCTGATCGAAAACATGAGCTACTACGCCCTGCCGGACGGCGAACGTGACTACCTCTTCGGTGAAGGCACAGCCAAAGCCTGGGCGGACTCCGAAAAGCTCGCCGTCCTCGGTGAAATCCCCATCGCCCGTGAGGTGCGCGAATCGGGCGACGCCGGACGCCCGCTGGTGCTCAGCCACCCAGACAGCGAGCAAGCCATCGCCCTGCGGGCCGCCGCCCGCGCCCTCGCTGGACACATTTCCGTGCAGTCCCTGAACACGCTGCCGGTTCTCTAACCCAGCGGTATACTTCACGCCGGCAGGAAGAGTACGCCGAACCAGGACGCTTTAGAGAGCGAACGCCGTGGCTGCAAGCGTCGCGCGTCCCGCCGGCCGAACGTCCCCTGCCGCGCCCCGCACCCCACGCGGGGGCGCTCCGGGAAGAACCCCAAAGCCCAACAGCGGGTTTTGGTTAGTAGACCCCCGCGCGCAAGCGCACCCGATCAAGCGTCCGGTCTCGGCCGGGAAGAGCGGTGGTACCGCGGGGCACACCCGTCCGCTCAAGCCCACACCACGGAGGCACGCCCATGGACGCCCGCCAGCCTGAACTCCCCAAGCAGTACGACCCGCAAACCCTGGAAGCCAAATGGGTGGAGCGCTGGGCCCGTGAACCGTTTCAAGCCGACCCAAGCAGCGGCAAACCCCCGTTCACGATCGTCATCCCCCCACCCAACGTCACCGGCAACCTGCACCTCGGGCACGCCTTCGACAACACCCTCATCGACACGCTCACGCGCGCCAAACGCATGCAAGGGTACGAAGCCCTGTTTCAGCCGGGCATGGACCATGCTGGCATCAGCACGCAAGTCATGGTCGAACGACAGCTCGCCAGCGAAGGCACCGACCGACACACCCTCGGCCGCGAAGCGTTCCTGGACCGTGTCTGGCAGTGGAAAGACGAGTACGGCGGCATCATCGAACGGCAGTTGCAACGCCTCGGCGTGAGCGCCGACTGGAGCCGCAGTCGCTTCACCATGGACGAAGGCCTCTCCCGCGCGGTCCGCAAACAGTTCGTCGACCTCTACCACCAAGGCCTCATCTACCGCGGTGAACGCATCGTCAACTGGGACCCCGTCAGCCAAACCACCCTCAGCGACCTTGAGGTCGACCGGGAGTCCCGCCCCGGCGAGCTGGTCACCATCGCCTACCCTCTCGTGGATGGCGGCACGATCGAAATCGCCACCGTGCGGCCTGAAACGATCTTTGCCGACCAAGCGATCGCCGTGCACCCAGAAGACGAACGCGCCGCTGATCTGGTGGGCCGGCACGCCCGCATTCCCCTGACCGACCGCACGGTTCCGGTCATCGCTGACGAAGCGGTCGAGCGTGACTTCGGAACGGGTGCCCTCAAGATCACGCCCGCGCACGACCCAACCGACTTCGAGATCGGTCAGCGCCACAACTTAGATCACCCCAGCGTGATCGACCTAAGCGCCAAACTCACGTCCGATCTTGTGCCGCCTGAGTTTCAAGGCATGGACCGCTTCGACGCCCGCAAGGCCGTCACCGACGCCCTCGAGCGGGACGGCAGCCTGGTCAAGCGCGAGGAGTACACCGTGCCCCTCGGCGTCAGCCAACGCACCAAGGAACCGGTCGAACCGATCCTGTCGCTGCAGTGGTTCTACGACGTGCAACCGATCGCCGACCGTGTCACACAGGGTCTGAATGACGGCGATATTGAGGTCGTCCCCGGTCGTTACGACAAGATCCACCGCGACTGGCTATCCGACCTGCGGCCCTGGAACATCAGCCGGCAACTGTGGTGGGGACACCGCATTCCCGCCTGGTACGCAGAAGACGGCGAGGTCATCGTCCCTTCACCTGAGGACCCGTTCACCGACCCGACCGACGACCCGCAGCATGCCGGCAAGCAACTCACGCAAGACCCCGACGTGTTCGACACCTGGTTCAGCAGCAACCTATGGCCGTTCTCCACCATGGGTTGGCCCGACGAGGACGACCCGTTCTACAAGGCGTTCTATCCGACCGACGTGCTCGTCACCGGGTACGACATCCTGTTCTTCTGGGTCGCCCGCATGGAAATGGCCGGCTACCAGTTCACCGGCCAAGCACCGTTCAAGCAGGTCATGCTGCACGGCCTCATCCTCGATGAGCACGGCCAAAAGATGTCGAAATCGAAAGGCAACGGCGTTGACCCGCTCGACGTCATCGCAGACAGTGGGGCGGACGCCCTCAGGTTCGCCATGACGCACGCCAGCACCGGCGGGCAGGACATCCGTTGGGACGCCAGGCGTGTCGACATGGGCCGCGCGTTCGGCACGAAACTGTGGAACGCCACCCGCTTTGCGTTCATGAACCTAAACGGCCCTGAGGACGCCGGGCCGCCCGAACGCCTCGCCGACCGCTGGATTCGCTCACGCCTGCATGCCGCCGTCGGCGATGTCACCGCCAAGATCGACGCCCTTGACTTAGGCGGCGCCAACCGCGCGGCCTACGACTTCGTGTGGAACGAGTTCTGCGACTGGTACCTAGAAGCCGCCAAGCCCGCCCTGAACGAAGGCGACGCCCGCACCCGCTACGTGCTGCGCACCACCCTCGAGGCGATCATCAAACTGCTGCACCCCTTCCTGCCGTTCGTCACCAGCGAACTATGGGAAGCCATGGGGCACGACGGCCAAGTCGCGCAAGCCGCCTGGCCGGCAGGGGATGAGTCCGGCGCTCACGACGCGGACGCGGAGTCCGCATTCGAACGGCTGCAAACCGCTGTGACGGTCATCCGCGCCCAACGCGCTGCGGCGGACCTGCCACCCCAGCAGGCCGTGCCCGTGTTCGTCTCCGGCCCGATCGGCAGCATGGCGGCCGAACAGGCAGCCGTCCTGCATGCGCTCGCTCGCGTCAACGTCCTTACAGAAGTACCCGACGGTGCCGCCCTCACGCAAGCCGTCCCGGGCGGCGAGGTCGTTCTCCCGCTCGCAGGCCAGATCGACGTAGGTGCCTGGGTGGCCAAGCAAAGCAAACGGATTGAGGACCTCAAGTCAGACCGTGACCGCAACGCCAAAAAGCTTGAGAACCCCAAGTTCGCCGCCAACGCCCCCGTCGACGTGGTCGAGGAAGCCAAGCGTCGCGTGGCGGAAGCCGACGAGTTAATTGCAGGCCTTGAGCGCAACCTAAAGCAAGTGCAAGAGGGGGCCTGACACACCCCTGACCGGATGCTGACGGCACGTTGACGTTCAACCTTCATGTTTATACGCGGAGGTTGCATAATGAATATTCGTCAAGCCGTATTCGCCCTCACCGCGAGCCTGCTCCTTGCGCCCATCGCGCTGGCACAAGCCCCCAGCGGTGAGATCACCCTTGAAGCCCTCAGCCGCTACGACCACGGCGGGTTCGATGAAGGCGCTGCTGAGATCGTGGCGTACGACGCCACCCAGCAGCGGCTCTACGTCGTCAACTCGCAGGCCGTCACCCTTGATGTGCTCGACGTCAGCGACCCGGCCGACCTCACCTTAGAAGCGCAGCTGGATATGACCCAATACGGCGCGGGTGCCAACAGCGTCGACGTGCACGAAGGTCACGTCGCGGTCGCCATCGAAGCCGAAGGCGTCGACGAGAACGGTCACGTGCTGATCCTCGACGGCGACGCGAACGTCCTCGCCCAGTACGAGGTCGGCGTCCTGCCCGACATGGTGACCTTCACCCCGAACGGCCGGCACATCGTCACCGCCAACGAAGGTGAGCCCAGCGACGACTACAGCATCGACCCTGAAGGCAGCATCAGCATCATCGACCTGCCCGAAAGCGGCGTGGAAGGCGCGACGGTCCGCCACGTCACCTTTGGCGCCTTCAACGGCCAAGAGGACGCCCTCCGTGCCCAAGGCGTCCGCATTTACGGCCCCGGTGCGTCGGTTAGCCAAGACCTGGAACCCGAGTACGTCGCCGTGACGCCCGACAGCACAGCCGCATTCGTCACCCTGCAAGAAAACAACGCCGTCGCGAAGATCGACCTGGTCGCCGGCACCGTCGAAGCGATCGTGCCACTCGGCTACAAAAACTGGTCTGAAGGCTCCCAAATCGACGTGAACGACCGCGACGAAGCGATCAACCTCGGCAACTGGCCCATCTTCGGGATGTACCAACCCGACGCGATCGACGGTTTTGCCGCCCACGGCAGCGCATACGTCGTGACCGCCAACGAAGGTGACGCCCGCGACTACGACACGTACAGCGAAGAAACCCGCGTCGAAGACCTCACCCTCGACCCGACCGTCTTCCCGAACGCCGCTGAGCTTCAGAGCGAAAGCATGCTCGGCCGCCTCGAGACCACCACCGCCATCGGTGACATTGACGGCGACGGCGACCATGACCGCATTTACGCCTACGGCGCCCGCAGCATCACCATCTGGGGTGAAGACGGCAGCCTCGTCTGGGACTCCGGCGACCAAATCGAACAAGCCATCGCCGCCAGCCGCCCAGAACTGTTCGGCGCTGACAACGATGAATCCGTCGCCGAGAGTTACGACTCCCGCAGCGACGCCAAAGGCGCCGAACCCGAAGGGATCGTCGTGGGTGAAATTAACGGCGCGCAGTACGCCTTCGTCGGCCTTGAGCGCATCGGTGGCGTCATGACCTGGAACGTCAGCAACCCAGAAAGCCCGAGCCTCGCTGGCTACCACAACGACCGCCCCATCGACACGCCCGCCGACAGCGACGACGGTGGCGACCTCGGTCCTGAAGGTCTCGCGTTCATCCACGCCGACGTTTCACCCACCGGCGAACCGCTCCTGGTGGTCGCCCACGAGATCAG
>CAJXNS010000068.1 GCA_913057165.1 uncultured Trueperaceae bacterium | reverse complement strand
CGTTAGGCGAGCGTGGCATGCACGTCACGCGCCTTCAAAGCGACCTCCCCGCAACCAGCCTGCCGGGTCGCACCGGCATCGTGACCGGCGTGCCGCCAAGCACGCACGGCATCTTTGGCAACAGCATCCTGGACGGCGAGGCGTTTCGATACGCCAACCCAGACGATGTGCGCGTCCCGACGCTTGCCCAGAGAGCGAAAGAGGCTGGTTTGGACGTGGCTTCGGTCGGTTACGGCATGGTGCGGCCTGAGGACACGACCACCTTCGTGCCGCCCTGGTGGGTGGGCGAAATGATCATGCGCGGGCGCGACGCCGCCCCCGTGAAGGCCGACCGCGGCTGGACACGCCTGCTTGAGGGCCGCCCCGATGCCCGCCTAGCGGCTTTGCGGGATGCAGGCGTGGAGGTCGACATGCCCGATGCGTACCAGGGTGGCAAACTGGGTTACCTGACGGCCGGCACGGAAGGTGACCGGCGTGCCATGCGCATCGCGGCGGCGTTGGCGGCGAGCGACACGCCACCCGACCTGATTCTCACGGAAGTCTTAATGCCGGACGTGGTGCAGCATGTGGCCGGAACCGGCACACCTGCTGCCGTCGGCAGTCTCGCCACGGCCGATGCCTGGGTGGCGGTGTTTCTAGCGGAACTTGAGCGTGCCGGCAGGCTGGACGACGTCAACGTCATGGTCGTGAGCGACCACGGGCACGGTCCGGTCGAGCGAGCGCTGCACCCCGAGCGCATCCTGCCAGGCGTGACGCACGCCAGTGAAGGCGGCACGCTGTTCTTGTACCTGCCCAACGGCGGGCTTGATGAGGCGACGGAACGTCTTGCCGCCCACGACGTTCGCCCACTGGACGGTGATGTCATTCCAGCCGACCGACCGCATGTGCACGCTTTTGCGGCACCACCCGGTACCGCATTCGAACCCGCTGCTGATGATGCACCCTCCCAGGTGACCTGGGGTCAACCCCGGTACGTTTCAAGCCACGGGTTTCGTGCAGGCAGTCCACGCGACGACCGTGCCTGCGTTCTCGCAGGACCCGACATTCCAGCCGGCAAGCAAGCGGGGGCTCCCGCAAGTGCGGTCGAGGCGACCCTGGCGGCGCTATTGGGTTTGCCGGCGGGTGGCCATGGCCCGTCCCTCATCTCCGATTGAGCACGTCATGGCATGGGAGACGTCGCCTGAAAAAACCCTGACACGCCCTTGACGGCGCACTGACGTTCAGTCACTAACCTTGCATTTGTAGATGCGGGCGAACGGATGCCCGGTACTCTGGAGGTTTTTCATGCGTACGTTCCGTCAAGCCATCACCGCACTGCTTGCCGCCGTCCTCACCGCCGGCGCGTTCGCGCAAGGTGACGTTCTTAAAGTGTCGCTGTCGAGCGATCCCACCTCGCTCTACATGCCCCGCGCCGCAGATCGCACCGCTGGCAACGCCAGCTGGCCGCTGTACGACAGCCTCGTCTACCTGGATGCCGACGGCGAACTCAAGCCGCAACTGGCAACCGACTGGACGATCGGCAGCGACGGCCTGACGTACACCTTCAACCTGCGTGAAGGCGTCACCTTCCACAACGGCGAAGCGTTCACCGCCGACGACGTGGTGGCCACCTGGGAGTTTGGTTCCGACGACAGCAACGACTACCCCGGCTACTACACCGTGGCCAGCAGCGTTGAAGCCGTGGACGACTACACCGTCCGGATCACCACCGCCGAACCGAACGCCATCTTCCTCACCACACTGTCAAAAAACTGGGCGATCATCCCCGGCGATTACATGCGTGAGGTCGGCATCGATGCCTTTGCAGAAGCGCCGATCGGTACCGGTCCGTTCAAGTTCGTGTCGCGCACGCCGGGCGAACGGATTGTTATGGAAGCCAACGAAGACTACTGGGATGCCAGCCTGCCGTACCTTGACGGCGTTGAATTCCGTATCATTCCTGACCCCTCCACCCGCGTGGCCGCCGTGCAGACGGGTGATGTTCATATCGCCAACCGCCTGACGCCCGAACTGGCCGAGTCGCTCGACGGTCAAGACGGCGTCAATGTGCTCACCTACCTCAACGATCGCGTGTACTACGTCGCGTTCAAAAACGTCGGCGCCGGCGTGGGTACGCCCCTCGAGGACGCCCGCGTGCGCCAAGCCCTCAACCTGGGTGTCGACCGTTTCGGGATTAACGAAGCGATCTTCAGCGGTTTTGCGAACGCCGCACCAGGCTTCGTGCTCGAAGGCAATCTCGGGTTCGATGAAGCCGCCATGGCACCGTTCCCGTACGACCCGCAGCGCGCCCAAGAGCTCCTGGCTGAAGCTGGCTATCCAGACGGCTTTGACATCACCATGGGCTGCCCGGCCGACGGTTACGTGAACATCAACGAGGTCTGCCAAGCGGTTGCGCAAAGCCTGAGCGGCATCGGCGTGAACGTCGAGGTGGACTACCAAACCACCAACACCTACTGGAGCGAACCGCAATACGCCGTGACCGGCCCCATGTACGTGGACTCCTGGTCCAGCGAGGTCGGCGAGGCGCTGCCGCGACTGCAGGGTGCCCTCATTCCCGGCAACTACTACACGACCTGGAACGACGCGAAGTTCGAGTCGATCATCAACGAGATCGACCAAACGGTCGACCGGTCCGAGCGCGCCGCGCTCTACCAAGACCTGCACGTGATGATGCGTGAAGACCCGCCGTTCATCTACATGTACCAACCGGTCATTTTCGAAGCGGTCAACAGTGCGGTTGAGGGTTACCAGCCCTTGCCGGCCGAGGAGTACAACCTGCGTGCCGTGCGTCTTGCCGACTAATCCTTCAACGCTTTCCAGTGCCGGCGGCCAGCCCTCTCAAGGGCCGGCCGCCGGCTTCTAACCATGGTCGGTTACGTCATCCGTAAGGTTCTCGAGTCGCTCGGCCTGATGCTGGGTGTCCTCATTCTGGTGTTTTTCTTGGTGCGCCTCACCGGCGATCCGGTCGCCCTGATGGTGCCTAAAGACGCCCCCCAAGAACAGCGTGAGGTCTTCGCCGAACGGATGGGCCTCAACCGGCCCTTGCCCGTACAGTTCGCAGATTATTTGGGTGGCGTCCTCCGCGGCGATTTTGGTGACTCATTACGCCAGAAACGTCCCGCTGTCGAAATCGTGTTTGAGCGCCTGCGACCGACCCTTGAGTTGGCCCTTGGGGCGCTGGCGTTTGCGGCACTGGTGGCCATTCCGTTAGGCCTAGCCGCGGGCATGCGGCCGCACGGCACGATTGACCGTATTGCGCGTGGGGTGGGCTTGGCGGGCCAAACGGTTCCCAACTACTGGTTGGGCATGCTCTTGATCGTGCTGTTTGCGGTGGAGCTCCGCTGGTTTCCGGTGTTTGGGCGTGACTCGTGGCGTTCGATGGTGCTTCCCGCCGTTTCGCTTGGGTTTGCCGGCATGGGGCAACTGCTAAGGCTCACGCGCTCCGCTGTGCTTGAAGTACGACGAAGCGACTACCTTCGCACAGCGCGTGCTAAAGGCTTGCCTGCGTCACGCCTCGCGTGGATGCACGTGCTGCCCAACGTCGCCATTCCACTGCTCAGCATCCTAGGGATTCAGTTCACGTACCTGCTTGGTGGGTCGGTGTACATCGAATCGGTATTCGCCTGGCCAGGATTGGGCACGCTTCTTGAGAACGCCATCCGTGACACCGACTTCCCGCTGGTGCAAGCGATTACCGCATTCATTGCGTTTGTGGCGATTGCCGTCCATCTGGTGACCGACCTGCTCTACGGCCTGATCGACCCGCGCATGAGGGTGGCCTGATGCAAGCGGCGGCATCAAGCACCCAAAGCGCAAACGAGGGACCGCGTGACCTGCTCGATCCACGCCGGTTGTTGGTCCAGCTGTTGCGCAGCCCTTCAGGGGTTGTTGGCGTTCTGATCGTCCTGACGATCGTCACGGCGGCCGTGTTCGCGCCCTGGATTGCGCCACACGACCCTGGCCAAGCCAATTTCTTGTCGGCCCGAACCCCACCGGTTTGGAATGCAGACGGAAGTGCGGCGCACCTCTTGGGCACCGACCAACTGGGTCAAGACCTGTTCAGCCGCATCGTGTACGGCGCGCGCGTGTCACTTTTAGTCGGCGTACTTGGGGCTCTGACGGCCGTAACGCTGGGTGTCACCCTCGGCCTGCTGGCAGGTTGGTTTGAAGGTTGGGTGGATTCGCTCGTGAGCGGCTTCACGAACCTACTCTTGTCGGTGCCGTACCTAGTGCTGGTCATTGTGATTGCAACGGTGCTGGGGCGAAGCCTCACGAACGTCATTCTGCTGTTCGGTGTGACGAGCACGCCGGTGTTCATTCGGTTTGCGCGTGGAGAGGCGTTGCGAATTAAGCAGTTGATGTACGTTGAGGCCGCCAAAGGCATGGGTGCGACCGCCTGGCGTATTGTTCCTAAGCATCTGCTACCGAACATGATTGGACCGCTTGCCACCCTTGCGACGTTTGAGGTTTCCGCCATGATTTTCTATGAGGCAGGTTTGGGGTTTTTAGGGTTGAGCGTGCCGCCTGAGGTACCGAGCTGGGGCAATATGCTGTCGCTCGGACGGCGGTTTTTGACGACGCATCCTTGGATGGCGATCTTTCCTGGACTTGCGATTGCGTTCACGACATTGGGTATTAATCTCCTTGGTGATTGGTTGCGCGACGAGCTTGACCCTCGCTCTCAGGAGGGCGCATGAACGCTATTCAAGCTTTGCCGTGGGTGGATATCGATGCGGTGCTGTTCGATTTGGATGGCACGCTCGTGAACAGCGAACCGGTCTGGTTTGAGGTCGCGCGCGAGGTCCTGCTTGAGGTTGGCGTGGACCTCCCACACGAAGCGCACAGCGAGATTATCGGGATGGGTACCGAAGAGGCCGGCGCGCACCTGCGCGAGCGGCACGGCGTGACCGCCGACCTGCGCGCGGTGTGGCGCGAGGTGCTCAGGCGCCTGCCGGGCGCCCTTGCGGGTGTGCCCGCCATGCCGGGTGCGCAGGCGTGGGTGGAGGCGACCCTGACGGCCGGCCGTCAAGCGGCAGTGGTGTCCAACTCACCACGTTTGCAGGTCGACCTGTCGCTCGAGCATCACGCCTGGGCGGATGCGCTGCACGTGCGCTTCGGGGTCGATGAGGTACCACGCCCGAAGCCCGCGCCGGATGGTTACCTGCATGCCGCACGGGCGCTTGGTATCGCGCCGGAACGATGCCTGGTGGTTGAGGACAGCGCCACCGGTCTTGAGGCCGCCCTGGCGAGCGGCGCGTGGGTGCTTAAGGTGGGTCAGGCACACCCGACGCTTAAGGCGCATGCGGTGCTGGGTGCCTTAGACGCTTGGCGTCCAACGTTTAGGGCCTAGCAGTGAGTCCGAAGAACAGCAACGTTGCGCCAGTCAGCCACGAGCAGCATGGTCATCAGACGAGCCGCTCCCGGTTGCTTTAAGGCTGCAAGTTGTCAGCCACCATCTCCAGGTCCCGCGTGCTCAATACGAATGAAATCGATTCAATTCTGTCATCGGAACCCAGATTATCGGGACCTGACCAAACGTTAAAGAAATTCTTTTTGCCCAGAATGGCCCACGCGGCGACCCGCACTTCGGTCTCACCGTTTAACGTGAGCATGCGCCGTAGGTCGTCTAAGGTTTGGTCGCCGAGGATATGAATGTCAGATTCGGAGAACAACTCGAAAGACTTGATGAAAACGTGAACGTCGTCGTTGCCGTTGTCTTTTTCCTTATCTGTGGCGACAGAATCGTAGCGGTACTCGGTATCCAGAGTCGATTGCGGGGTTGAGGACGTGATCGCCCAAATGGGTTCGTATAAGTCTTCGGGATGCGTGAACAGCATGGTGGCGCCGTAACCCCAAACGTAGACGTCCTCGATACGGTTCTCGTCAAACCTCCCTGGGGCTTGACCAGGTTTGTAGTGAACCTTGATGCTCGGCATCAGGCCCACGTCCATCTTTAAGGTTTTGATGGATTTGACGCTTTTGAAAAAGTCGTCTTTTTCAAGGGGTGGGATCGGGTCAAGCGTCGTGAAGGCTGAGCAGTGGGTGGGCCCTTTCCACCAGCCCGAAGCCTCATCCCAAGCGATGCTGACGTCTGCCATGCCGACGCCGCAGTTCGTCAACTGAAGTTCGCTGGCTTCAAGCGCACTGAGGTTTTCCTGCTTGGGCTCCGTCTCGGCGATCAGGGTGGCGTTGGACGCGTCAATGCTGTCCAGGTTGAGAATCTCTGCGGCTTTGGCGGATGAGGTGACCGTCGGGTTGAAGGCGGAGGCAAGATCGAGGCCGCTACAGCCGGCGATGAGCATCGCGACAGTGAAACCTGCCAAAATAGTGTTTTTCATGCTTATTTTGTTATATCACCAAACATTCCGTAACCAATTGCACGCGTGGGTTGGCTTGGGACACGTGTCGGTCGCCCACCGTGGTCTAACCTGACCGGGGCTAAACGCCCGGAAGGAGACTAACTGTGAACAAAATGCTCTTCCTCGTGTTTGCGGGTGTGGATGAAGGCGAAAATCTTGCACGCGCCATCAACGCTCTGTGGATCGCTCA
>CAJXNS010000067.1 GCA_913057165.1 uncultured Trueperaceae bacterium | reverse complement strand
CCGCGCGTATCAGGCGTCTCAGGGCATGCCAGCACCAGCACATCGCTTGCGCGAAAGAGGTCGTCGGCGGCCACCCACTGAACGGCTTCAAGCCCGGCAACGGTCCTTTCGGTGCGGCTGTGCACGTGCACGTGCATGCCGAAGGTCTGTGCCACCCGCGCGACCTGCTGGCCGATCTGACCGAACCCGACCACACCCAAGGTCTTACCCGCGAGCTCCGTTTGGGGCGTGACGGTGTACGACCAATCAGGACCTGCGCTCCAGCGGCCGCCTTCCACCACACTGGTCGTATGACGCTCAACGGCGTGGACGTGCGCCAGGATGTGCGCAAACGCCACCTGCGCCACCGAGTGGGTTGAGTAGCTCGGCACGTTGGTCACAGCAATCCCGCGTTCTTCTGCGGCCTCAAGGTCGATGTTGTTCACGCCTGTTGCGAGCACCCCGACGTACTTGAGGTCGCCCAGTGCGGTCAGCGCTTGGCGGTCCAAGCGGGCCTTATTGGCCAGCACAATCTCCGCCCCAGCCGCACGCTCAGCGACCGTTTCGGGTGGTGTGCGGTCGTACAGCGTGACGTCGCCGAGCGCTTCGAGGGCGCCCCAACTTAGGTCGCCAGGATTGGCGGCATACGAATCAAGAACGACAATACGGGGTGAGGCCATGCCCAAGGATACGTCAAGCCTAGGAGGTCACGAAGATGGCGTGTCGTGACCTCCGCAGCTATAAATGGATCGCGCTTAGCGCGACAAGTTCTTAATTTCGTCCGCCTCCAAAATGCGGGTGTAGAAGCGTAGATCGTCAATGGCAATGTCTCGGGCTTTGTACGAGGGGCCAGGAAAAGAACCGATATTGAACGGCCCTGTCGTGCTCATCGCAGTCCAATCGATGGGGCTGCCAGATGATGGGTCGTGAGCGCCAGAAAAGCCTAGATTTTCAGCCCGTTCGCCGTTGAAGTAAATGGCCGAATGGTAGTCACTACCGTTTTCGTTAAGGAGAGGCTCGGTCGTGTCCACCACAAAAGCAAAGTGGTACCACTCGTCGGTTTGAACGAAGTTTCCCCCTGTTCGGGTTTTGCCGCCCTCGCTCCCGTCGCCGGCTTCGATAAGCACGACACCATCGGTCTTCTGCCAATTGTTGATCCCCAATTTAAAACCGGTCGAACGCTCCATCGCGACGGCGTTGGCCACAATGCCTTGAATGTTGTAGTTGAGCGTGTTGATTTTGACCCAAAACGAGATGGTGAACCGGTCACCCAGATCAAAGGAAGCATCGTCTAGACGTAGTTGTTGGCTGAACGATTGAGACGATGGGAAATGCAGCGCAGACGATCCTGTCTTGCTATCGCTGTTGCTGACCCAATTGGGGCCGGTGAGGTTGAAGCCGTTGGGTGATGCGTCCGTGTACGGGTTAGCTCCGTCGAAACTAAACCAGGCGGAAAGCGAACCCGGGTCGACCGTACTAAAGTTGGAGCGGTAGTCACTTGGTAAGGCGTTGCCATCTTTATCTTTCACGTCTTTGGTGACGGTGATGCTGATGTCTTCACCCGCAGGCCAGGTCCCGTCTGGGGTGTTTGGTGTCACTTCAATACCCGTATTGGTCGCGTTGGTCGTGACGTTGACGTCAACGTTTGAGCCGTCTGACTTCTTGGCAACGACGGTATCGCTTGTGACCGTCGCGGGGTCCACCTCTTTGCTCAAGCCAATCGTCACTGGGGTACTTGGGTCTACTTCTTGGGCGTTCTCAGGTGGAAACACCGCATCGGCGTCCGGCGTAAACGCGTCCGCTTCAGGCTGTTGAGAACCGAGTTCGATCGGCGTGCCAGCCGTACCGTCGGCACCAATCGGTTGAATCCAAACGGTGTAGGTGTCGGCATTATTCAGGCCAGAGATGGTGGCGCTTGTCCCCGTGATGCGTCCCACCGTGTCGCTGAGTTTGCTTGCATTTGCCAAGACCCCATCAGAGGCGAACCAAATCTCGTACGAAGCCGCATTATCGACGGCTTCCCAGTTGAGGGTGAGTTGTTCGTTACCGCTGACGAGTGTGGCCAGCGTGGGTGGTTCGGGCGGCGTCGGGTCGGGTGCAGGTTCGTTGTTCTCGCCATTATTGTCGTTTTGATCAGAATTGTCGTTCGCCTTGGCGTCGTCGCTGGCCGCGTCGTCTCCAGACGTGTTTTCCGGTTCGGGCGCGGTGTAACCGGCAGCTGGGTCATTGCTGAAGAACTCGCGGGGATCTTCGTAGCCACATGACGCGAGTGCCATGACGAGGAGGCTGACTGCGGTTAGTTGAAATAGGGTCAATATTTTCATACCTTTGGCGTATCAAATCGACGGATACGCGGCATGTAGTGATTTCTCTACATTGACGTAAAATTGCCTTGAGGAACTTTGTGAAATAAACCATTCACGCTGGGAACCGAATCGATTCACCTGTCGGCCCAGGCTCCAGCCGAGATCTTGTGAGTTTCTTGGCTGAACACCGGTACAAGTGAAACGTGCGCCAACACCGGTTCTAGGCTCGTTTGACGCTGCTATACTCGCCGTGTTCAACGGCTTTATGCCGAACGCCGCGTGGGAGAGAACCCAGCCCTTGGGTCGCCGAAGGAGCAAACGCCCGTAATCTCTCAGGCAAAAGGACCGCGCTCGCGTGAACACTCTGGAAAACGGACGAACGTCCGTGCCGACGGTGTAAGCCGCCAACGCGGTGAATCTCTCAGGCTTCCAAACAGAGGGGCGTCCGGCACACCCGTGCCGACGCAAACCACCCTGGAGGCCGCCGTGAACACCCTGCCTCAACATGCGATCCACGAACGCCACGGTGCGCATTTTGCGCCGTTTGCCGGCTGGACCATGCCCATCCGTTACCCCCTGGGCGTCAAGGGTGAGCACCTTCACACCCGCAACCAAGCTGGACTGTTTGACGTCTCGCACATGCGCAACCTTGAAGTGTCAGGTGCCGATGCAGCTGGCCTACTCGCGCGGCTGTGCCCGTACCTTCCGCACGACCAGGCGGTCGGGACGGCCAAGTACACGTTTTTCCTTAACGAGCAAGCCGGCATCTTAGACGACCTGATCGTCACCCGGCTCAGCGACGACCGTTTCCTCGTCGTCGCGAACGCCGCCAATGCCGACGGCGATCAGCGCCATCTTGAAGCGCACGCCCAAGGGTTGAACGTCACCATCAAGCACGTCCCCCGCACGTTCGTGGCGTTACAAGGTCCCGCTGCCGAAGCTGCCCTGGCCCATGCGGGCTTAGACCTGCAACACCTCGCCTTCATGGACGCAACCGAAACCGACAGCGGTTGGTTTGCCTCCCGCACCGGCTACACCGGCGAGGACGGTTTTGAGATCGGGATCCCCAACGATCAAGCCGCCGCGTTTTTAGAGGCGCTGCTTGAAGATACGCGCGTTGAGCTTGCGGGCTTGGGCGCCCGTGACAGCCTGCGGCTCGAGGCCGCACTGCCGCTGCACGGTCACGACATCGACCCCGACGTCACACCCCTCGAGGCAGGCCTTGTGTGGGCGATCCCCAAAACCATCCGCAGCGGCGGCGATTACCTCGGTGCGGCTGCACTCACTGCAATACGGGAGGCCGGCAAACCACGAGCCCGGGCGGCCTTCCTTCCCGAAGGCAAAGCGCCCGTGCGTGAAGGCGTACGCGTGTTGACCGACGAAGGCCGCGATGTCGGCGTCATCACCAGCGGTGGTTTCTCCCCCGTGCTTGAAAGACCGATCGCCCTTGCCCTCGTACGGCACCAACCCGACCTCGGGCCGCTCCACGCGGAACTGCGCGGCAGGCGCATCCCGCTCACGCCCACCAAACCACCCTTCGTTCCCCACCGCTTCAAACGCTAAACCTTTAGGAGGAACCGCCATGCCCGACACCTACTTCACGTCCGAACACGAATGGATCCGCGTCGAAGGCGACACCGGCACGGTCGGCGTGACCAACCACGCCCAAGAAGAACTCGGTGACGTCGTCTACATCGAACTGCCCGAGGTCGGCACGCACTTCAGCAAAGGCGACGACGTCGTGGTCATCGAAAGCGTCAAGGCCGCCTCGGAAGCCTACGCGCCCGTGGATGGCGAAATCCTTGACGTCAACACCGCCTTAGAAGACGCCCCCGAAACGGTCAATGCCGACGCCGAAGGCGAAGGCTGGATGTTCAAGATCAAGATTGATGATGCATCCCAGCTAGAAGGCCTCATGGACCGCGACGCTTACGAAGCGTCCGTCTCGTAGAAAAGCCGTAAGGAGCCACCATGGACACGCCGTTTGAACCACGTCATATCGGGCCACGCCCCCACGACACGCAACACATGCTGGACGCCTTGGGCTACGCCACACTCGATGACCTAATCGACGCGGCGGTCCCGGAAGCCATTCGCAGCCGGACGCCACTCAACGTGCCCGCCGGGTTAAGTGAAGCCGACGCACTCAAAGAAATCCGTTCAATCATGGCTGGTAACCAACCCGGCAAAAGCTTGATCGGCCAGGGGTACACCGGCACGCATGTGCCACCCGTGATCGCCCGTAACTTGCTTGAAAACCCCGCCTGGTACACGTCCTACACCCCGTACCAGGCCGAAATCGCGCAGGGCCGTCTGGAGCTGCTGTTTCACTTCCAAACACTGGCAGCCGAACTGGCCGGCTTGGATGTTGCGAACGCGTCGCTGCTGGACGAATCCACCGCGCTAGCCGAAGCGGTCGGCATGGCGCAACGTCACCACCGCGGTAAGCGCTCCACCGTCCTGATCGCCAGCGATCTGCATCCGCAACACATGGGCGTGCTGCACACCCGCACCCGCACCGTTGGCGTGAACATCCAGCCGTACGCGGACGAGAACCTGACCGACGACGTGGCGGCGGTGGTCCTACAGACCCCCGACACCCACGGTGAGCTCCACGCCATTGCCGATCTCGCAGACAAGGCGCATGCGGCCGGCGCGTTGCTCATTGTGGTCTCCGACCCGCTGCACCTCACGCTCGTGCGGCCCCCCGGGCATGACGGCGCAGACATCGTGCTCGGCTCCATGCAACGCTTCGGCGTCCCGATGGGCAACGGCGGGCCCCACGCCGCGTTCCTGGCGGCGCCCGAACGCATGGCGCGCCTGCTGCCTGGCCGCCTGGTCGGCGAGTCGGTCGACGCGCAAGGACGCGTGGCGTACCGGCTTGCGCTGCAAACCCGCGAACAGCACATCCGCCGCGAAAAGGCCACCAGCAACATTTGTACCGCCCAAGCCCTGCTGGCCAACATGGCCGCCGCTTACGCCGTCTACCACGGCCCAGAAGGCCTCACGCAGATTGCCAACCGCGTGCGCGACCTGGCAGGACGATTCGCCGCAGGGGCCCGCAACGCCGGCCTGCATGTCGTCAACGACCAGGTGTTCGACACCGTCACCGTCGATCTTGCAGACCGCGCCGGTGCGGTCCTGGCCCAAGCCACCGCAGAAGGCCTCCTATTGCGGGATGCCGGCAACGGACGCGTCGGCGTCGCGTTCGATGAAACCACCCAAGAAACCGACCTCCAGGCAGTCGCGAACGTGTTCGGGTTCACGCCGGCAGACACCGCCCCGGAACCCACAACCGCCGCACGCGACATGACGCGGTTCTTGACCCAACCCGTCTTTCATGAAAACCGCAGCGAAACCGCCATGATGCGTTTCCTGCGCCGTCTGGCGGATAAAGACCTCGCCCTCGACCGCGCCATGATTCCGCTCGGTTCATGCACCATGAAACTCAACGCCGCAGCCGAAATGATGCCGCTCTCGTGGACCGAAACAAGTGACGTTCACCCCTACGCCCCCGCGGCCAACCGTGCCGGCTACGAACGCCTCGCAGGTGACCTGCGCGCGTGGCTGGCGGACGTCACCGGCTTCGCGGACGTATCGTTTCAACCCAACGCCGGCAGCCAAGGCGAGTTCGCCGGCCTGATCGCCATCCGCCGGTACCACGAAGCCCGCGGCGAAGGCCACCGCGATGTTTGCCTGATCCCGTCCTCTGCGCACGGCACCAACCCCGCCTCCGCCCAAATGGCCGGCTACGAGGTCGTCGTGGTTGGCTGCACCGACCGTGGCGATATCGACCTTGAAGACCTACACGCCAAGGCCGAGGCGCACAAAGACCGCCTGGCGGCCATGATGGTGACGTACCCGTCCACCCACGGCGTGTTCGAAGAAGGCATCAAAGACGCCTGCGAGATCGTGCACGACCGCGGCGGACAGGTATACGTCGACGGCGCCAACCTCAACGCCCTCGTTGGCCTCGCGCGCGTCGGTGAAATCGGCGGTGACGTGTGCCACATGAACCTGCACAAGACGTTCGCCATCCCGCACGGCGGTGGTGGCCCAGGCGTCGGGCCGATCGGGGTGGCCGCCCACCTCGCACCGTTTGTGCCCGGCCGGCCCGACGATGAAGACGGCTGGGCTGTCTCAGCCGCACCGGAAGGCTCCGCTTCTATCCTGACGATCTCGTGGATGTACGTCCGCATGCTGGGCGGCGCAGGACTGACCGCAGCCTCCAAACACGCCATCCTGGCTGCGAACTACCTCGCACACCGCCTAAAAGACCACTACCCGATCCTGT
>CAJXNS010000066.1 GCA_913057165.1 uncultured Trueperaceae bacterium | reverse complement strand
TCTGAGGCCGCATCCAAGTTGGCGGTTGGCTCATCGAGCAGCAGCACCGCCGGGTGGGTGAGAAGCGCCCGCGCGATGGACAGGCGTTGACGCTGACCGCCGGACAATCCTGAACCGTCCTCGTCGAGTGTGTGATCCAACCCGTCCTCGAGGGCGGCGACCGCCGACGCCATGCCGGCGTCCGCTAAGGCGGCGCGCACGTCGTGATCATCGACATGCCGACCCATGGTGAGGTTGTCCCGTAGGGAACCACGCATCAGGTCCAGCGACTGCGGGACCCAACCGAACACCTCGGTTGGGTCGGTCACCGGCTGGCCGTTGAGGCGTACGGAACCCGCGAGCGGCGGAAGGATGCCAAGCAAGGTCGCAAGCAGGGTGCTTTTGCCTGCGCCGCTCTCACCCTGCACGGTCACGAGACCCCGCTCGGGCAGGGTCACGTCAATCCCACTTAAGACCGGCTGGTTGTCGTAACCCACACTCAGGCCGTCAAGCACCAACCCGTGTTCGTTTTCAACCTCACCCGTTTCCGTGGCAGGGCGAGCCAGCGGCTGGGCGGGCTGCGCTTCGAGGGTGGCCATGCGGCGCGCGGCCGCTTCTGCCTGCCGCAGCATGGCGTAACCGCGCGGCAGGATTTGCGCGGGCGTGGCCAGCAGCGATACCAGCGCGATGTACTCAACAACCTGCCCGACCGTCAGGCGCCCCGCCGCTGCTTGCTGCGCCAGCAGCCACACCAGGAAGCCTAAGGCGGCAAAGACCGCCACCTGCGCGGCAGGTGTCTGCAGGGCCGCCAGCCAGCCGCGTCGTTCGGCCGCATCGCGGGTGCGTTCGTTCGGGCGTCTAAACCGCTCCAGCAGGAACCGTTCGGCGCGGAACACCCTCGCGACGGCGTGATGCTTCAGGCCCTCTTGCAGGTGTGCAGCGACGTCCTCCGTGCCTTCCTGCGTGCGGGTGGCCTGCTGCCTTAGGCGCCGCCCAAGAACCGCCAGAATGAGCGCGACAGGCACACTCAAGGCCAGCAGCACCAGCGTGGGGATGGGCGCGCGCCACAGCAACACCGCCAGGATGCCGACCACCGCAAACGACTCGGCCACCAGCGTGCCGATACCGTACTGGTGGTACGTTTCCACCTCCCGCAGGTCGCTGACGATGCGGCCCGCGAGGCCACCCGAGGTACCGCTTAAGCTTCCCGGACGGCGCCCCAACAGCCGTTCGTAGACGGCACGTCGCCGGTTGGCAATCAGTCGCGCCCCCGAGCGGGCAAGAAGCCCATCTTGGAGTAGCAGCAGCAGCGAGCTTGCGGCGACGGCAAGGCCGGTCAGGAGCAGGATGCGTGGCAAGGCCGCCAGGTTGCCGGCCGCAATCACATCGTCTAGCACCGGCGCAATGAACAGCGGTAGCACCGCCACCCGGAGGATACTGGAGCCGGCTGCCGCGAGGACGCCCGCCCAACCCAACCGACCGTACGGCAGCAGCACCTGACGCACGCTTAAGCCTCCGCCGCGAGGCGCGACAGGATGTCCCGCGCCAGCCGTTCAGACGCCCCAGGCTTCGGCATGTCACGCTCAAGCGCGGTGCGTTGCGCGGCCAGGGCGTCCGGATCGCTGAGCAGGTTCGTCATCTCGTCTGCGATCTGGTCGACCGACAGGATGCCGGCCACTTCACGGTAAATACGCTCACTGGAAATACGGTTGGGTAGCGAGATCGGCTGGTCAAGCTTCTCCACGAACAGCCGTACCGCAAAGCGTTTCAGCGGCTTGCCGATCAGCGGAATCAAACCAAGGAAATGCCCGACGCCTTCCAGGGGGATGCGTTCGGGTTCGTTCATGGGCAGCATCACGACCGCAGGCAGGTTCGCAATACCGAGTTCAAGGGTGTTGGTGCCGGGGATGGTGAGGGCCGCATCGGCCGCCAGGATGGTGGCGTGCCGTTCGTTTTCGTCCACCATCTGAATCACCGTACCGGCCTCGGTGATGACCGACTTGCCCTCCACGCGCGCGGTGGTGCCTCCAAGGGCGTCGCGTTCGTCGCCAGCCACGCCACGCGCCACGGTGGCTTCTGAAAGCAGGCGGCTGACGGGCCACGCGAACGTCGCGTCCGGCAGGGCGGCCTTGATGCGGTCGGCGACCGCCAGCATGAACGGAATCAGCACCACGGCGAACCCGTCACGGCTGCCGGGCACGAGGAGCACCCGCGGGCTGCCGTTCCAGGCGGCAGGTTGGCTGCCCTCCACGGCGTCCGCCACCAGGTTGCCGGCCGTCTCGACGACCGTCTTGCGCCTGAGACCCAACCCGCGACGGGCCTTCTTGGCGGTCGCGTCATCGCTGACGTGCAGGCGGTCAAGACGCGGGTGCGTGACGGCTGTGAAGGCGTAACGTTCAAACGGGTAACGCAGCGTCTTGGCGAGCTGAGCAGCCAGCGAGACCGATCCGCCCAACTGCAGCACGACCCCTTGCCGCCCGCCGACGCCGTCGGGCGTGCGGCCGGCCGGGACGGTGCGCATGAACTCGCCCGGTGTGACGACGCGGTCCAGCCCGAACGATTGGGCGATCTCGGCTTCACTGCCGGATGCGAACTGGCACGGAATCAGGACCAGCGTCAGGTGAACGGACGGGTCAAGCTGCCTGAAGGCGCGCACCATCGGCTGGGTCCAGGTATACAGCTCGCCTGGGCCGTTGGACACCATGACCACCTCTCGGCCAGTCACGACGCCCTCCGCACGAAGCGTTCAATCCCGCGGGTTGAGTCGGCCTCAAACGCCTTGAACTCCGCCACGAAGGCGTTCTCTGCCGCAAGCGTCTCAAGGCGTTCGCGGTCGCCGGACCGTAGTGCCGCAAGCGCTTCACCAAGCGCCCGCACGTCTGAACGGTCAAACCCGGCGCGTTTTAAACCCACGGCGTTGAGGCGCAAGTGCCGGGCGGGGTTGCCGCGCGCCATCGCGAACGGCAGGACGTCACGACCGAGTGCAGAACCGCCGCCGAGCATCGCCAGGCGTCCCACACGACTGAACTGGTGTACGACCGTGCCGCCACCCACGACCGCGTCATCACCGACTTGGACGTGCCCGCCGAGCTGCACCAGGTTGGTCAGCACCGCCCGGTCGCCGACGTGGGCGTTATGCCCGACGTGCGTGTACGCCATCACCATCGCGTCCGCCCCCACGCGGGTGGCGCGACCTTCGCCGGTGGCGCGGTGGACGGTGACAAACTCGCGGATCATGGCCCGCGGGCCGATGACGGCCAAGCTGGCTTCGCCCTGAAACGCATGATCGGCCGGCACGCCCCCAATGACGGCGTACGGCCCGACGGAGGCGTCTTCTTCGATGCGGGTACCAGGTTCTAGGACGGTGCCGGCCTTGATGATCGCGCCAGCAGCGACACTCACGCCGGCATGGATCACCGCGCCGGCTTCCACCACGGCCGACGCATGCACGTCCGCCGCAGGATCGACGATGGCGCTTGCGGCCACGCCCCCCACGGTCAACCGCTGTACATGAACGAGAGTTGCGCCTCCGCCGCCAGTTCACCAGCGACATGCGCGGCCGCCTCGACCTTGCAGAGGTTGCGGCGGAACGTGACGATCCGGCCGGTCAAGTCAAGCACGTCACCCGGTTCGACCTTACGGCGGAATTTCGCCCCGTCGATCCCGGTGAGGTACCCCACGGCCCCTTCGCTGGCGACCCCTTTGGCGGCGACGGCCATGCCGGCAGCCTGCGCGAGCGCCTCCACAATCAAGACGCCAGGCATGACAGGTTCTTGCGGGAAGTGCCCTTGGAAGAACGGTTCGTTAAACGTGACGTTCTTGATGGCGTGGAACGCGTCGTCCTCAAAGGCGATCAGCCGGTCCACCAGCAGAAACGGGTACCGGTGCGGCAGCACCGCCTGAGGGTTGGTTTGCATGCCGTTCAGTTTACCTGAGCCTCAAATACCGCTTCTGGAACCGCCGACGGCTTGAGGTTTTCAAGCAGGCGGGTGGCCACCCGCAACGACCGCAGGTCGTCCTCCAGCGTGCCCACCGGCGGGGCGGCTGCGGTAATCCGGTCCAAGAAGTGCGTCAGCTGTTCGCGTAGTGGGTTGTCCTCATGCACGAACTGCCGGTCGGTCCGCACGTGCGTGTCGCCCAGGTCGTCCTTGCGGGCGTGAAATAACGCAATTTCGGTGTGCGGGTCACGCAAGAAATCCACCCGGTGGGTGCGTTCGCGTTCCGCGACGACCAGGCTGCGTTCCGCATCGGGTGAAATCCGCGACGCAAGAAAACGCGCGATGCAACCGTTCTCAAACTCGATCTGTGCGGCGGCCACATCTTCCGTGCCCGACGCTTCAACGCTGTGACCCGCAATGGTGACGCTGGCAATGTCGGACGGCACCAGGCCGAGCACGATGTCGATGTCGTGAATCATCAGGTCCAAAATCACCCCGACATCCTGGATGCGCGCCGACGGCGTGAGACGCCGCGCTTCGATCAGGTACGGCGATTCGATCCGCTCGGTCAGCAGTTGCACGGCACGAAAGAAGCGGGTGATATGCCCCACCTGAAGGACCAACCCACGCTCGCGGGAAAGACGCGCCAACGCTTCGGCTTCCAGCACGCGCGTCGCGACCGGCTTTTCGACCAGCACGTGCACGCCTGCCTGCAGCAGGTCGCGGGTGATGGCGTAATGCTCACTCGTGGGCGCCACCACGCTGGCAGCGTCGATCGTTTCACTGGCAAACAACTCATCTAAGGTGGCGTACGCGGCGCAGCCAAACGCACGCGCGGCCTGATCGCGCGCCTCGGCGCTCGGGTCGACGACCGCTACCAGCGTCGCGCCGGGCATGGCGAGGTAGTTCTGGGCGTGGTGGCGGCCCATGACCCCCACCCCGACGACGGCGACACGCGTGGCGGGCAGGCTCACGCGTGCGCCTCAGACGAAAGGGCCTCAGAGGAGAGTGCCGCCGCGAGTGCCACATGCAGGGCGTGCCCACCGCGGTGCACACGAATGCGCCCCGCAATGGGGGCGCCGAGAAGATAAAGATCACCGAGAGCGTCGAGTGCCTTGTGGCGGACCGGTTCGTCCGGAAAACGTAAAGGAGCGATCGCGCTCATGTCGTCGAACAAAATAACACTCTCGGGTCCTGCGCCCTTGGAATAGCCCGCCGCCAGCATGCGTTCGGCGTCGGCAAGAAAGCCAAAGGTCCGCGCCGACAGCACGTCCACCCGTGCATCCGGCATGACGGACACCGCCTGATGGCCGATGGCGGGATGGTCAAACTCGATGCTGACCTCAAGGGCGTCCTCACCCGGCTCGACCGTGGCGACGCCGCCAGCATCGTTGCGGGCGTGTGCTGAACCGGCGACGGCTGGGGGTGGCGGCGGGAACGCTTCTTGCGCTTGCATCTCGCCGATCAGTTCCGACCACGGCTCAGCGGAGCCATCCAAGATGGGCAGTTCGTCTCCGTCCACCTCAACCGTCAAGCCGGACCACACCCCGTGCGCGTGCAGGGCGGCAAGCAGATGCTCCACCGTCCCGATGCGCACGTCGTCACGCCCGAGGGTCGTGCAGAAGCTGGTGCTGGCCACTTCACCTAAGACCGGACGGACCGTCCGCCCGCGCGTCACCAGGCGGACGGGGCCGTCCTCGCGGTGCAGCGTCACGCGGGACCGCACGCCCGAGTGCAACCCGACCCCTGCCAGGGTGAAGGTATCGCTCACGGGTTCTGCCGTTCCAAGCGGCGTACGACCTTCCACATGCGTTCAAGCAACCCGATGAGGTACAGCTCGCGCATCCACTGCCGGGCGGGCTTGGCGGGCAGACCGCCCCACGTTTCGCCCGCTGGGACGTCCTTGGTGACGCCAGCACGCCCCGCGAGGGTGGCGCCACGGCCGATGGTGGCGTGGTCGGTCACGCCTGCGGCCGCCCCGACGGTGACGCCGTCCTCCAACGTGGTGCTGCCGGCAATACCTGCCATGCCGGCAATGACGCAATGCCGCCCGATGCGGACGTTATGGCCGATCTGCACCAGGTTGTCGATCTTGCTGCCAGCCCCGATGCGTGTTGCGCCAAGCGTGCCGCGGTCCACGGCGCACTGCGCCCCGATTTCGACGTGGTCTTCAATCTCCACCCAACCAAGGTGGTGAATCTTCTCCGCGCCGCTTGGGCCTGCTTCGTACCCGAAGCCGTCGCTGCCGATGACGCTGCCTGCGTGAATGCGGACGTGACGCCCAATACGGCTGCGGGGGTAGATGACGACGTTCGGAAACAGGCGCGTGCCGTCACCCACCCGGGCGTGCGCACCGACGACCGCGCCCGCGTCCACGATCACGCCGTCCCCCAGGACGGCGCCGGCTTCAACAGTGGCGTTCGGGCCGATGGCGCAACCCTCACCCACCAGAGCGTCTGAATGCACGAACGCGGTGGGGTGCACCCCGTCGCCTGGTTGGGGTTCTGCGTCCATGGTGCGCGTGAGCTTCGCGAGGACCAAGCGGGGTTGCGGGTGCCGCAACAGCGGCCCGTCGTAATCGCGAACATCCGCGTCCTCAGCGACCACCAGCAACGCCAGGTTGGACGCCTGGCCGGAGTTCAGGACGGCGTCCAGCGCCTTGGGGCCCGACACGATGACGCAACCGCCGTCGCTGGGGTGGTCGGCCTCATCCAGG
>CAJXNS010000065.1 GCA_913057165.1 uncultured Trueperaceae bacterium | reverse complement strand
CATGGATGACGAGAACGTGTACGCCACACGCCTACGGATGGGTGAACGTCTCGGACGGCAGGTCAAAACGCTGATGGACGAAGGCGTCATCGACCCCGACGTCGTGGTGCCCGTCCCGGAAACCAGCCGCATTAGTGCCATCCCGCTGTCCGAAGTCACCGGCGTGCCGTACCGTGAACTCCTCATCAAAAACCGGTACGTGCAACGCAGCTTCATCCTCGAAAGCCAAGACCGCCGCGAGAACGCTGTGCGCCTCAAGCTCACGCCCGTCGCCGATGAACTCAGAGGCAAAAACGTCCTCCTGGTCGACGACAGCATCGTGCGCGGGACCACCTCAAGGCGCATCATCGAAATGGTCCGCAACGCCGGAGCCAACCAGGTGTACATCGCGTCCGCCAGCCCGCCGATCCTCCACCCGTGCCGGTACGGCATCGCGTTCCCTAAACATGAAGAACTCCTCGCGCACGGCAAGACCCTGCACGAGATCGAAGCGGAACTCGGCACCGACCGCATCATCTACCTGACGCAAGACAACCTAGAACGCGCGATCGGCAAGCGCAGCCTCTGCAGCGCCTGCCTCGACGGTCACTACCCCACGAACACCGTGAGCGACGCGTCCCAGGCCACCCGCGCAGGAGCGGCGGGTGACTGACGGCACCAAGCAGGGGTCCGTCAAAGACCTCACCTTGGATGGCGACCGCATCCACATGCGGTTCAGCGACCGCTACTCCATCTTCGACTGGGGCGAAATGCCCGACGCAATCCCCGGCAAAGGCGCCGCCCTGGCGCGCACCGCCGAGTTCTTCTTTGAGCTTCTCGGACGCGAAGGCGTCCGCACGCACTTCCTCGGCCGCGACGGCCTCACCCTGCACGGGCAACGCTTCCGGGTCATCCACCCCCACAAGACGGACGCCGGGTACGACTACACGCCCGTACGCGACGCCGGTCCCGGCCGGCTGATCCCACTCGAGATGATCTTCCGCTTCGGCGTCCCCCGTGGGTCAAGCCTCCTGCACGCTCAGCAAGCCCGCTTAGACGAGTTGGGCGTCCCAGCCGTGCATGAAGGCATGATGTTCGACACCGTCAAGGTCGAAGCCAGCACCAAACTTGAGCCGTCCGACCGGCTGCTCACCCGCAGCGACGCCGCCGCCGTAGGCGGCCTCACCGACGCCCAACAACACGAACTGTGGCAGCAAACCGCCAAGATCGCCGGTCTGCTCAAGGCCCACTTCGATCAAGCCGGCCTGACGCTGTGGGACGGCAAACTCGAGTTCGCCCTTGACGAACAAGGCCGGATCGTCCTGATCGACAGCATCGGTATCGACGAACTGCGCCTCACTCGGGGTGATGTCACCCTGTCCAAAGAAACCCTCCGGCAGTTCTACGCCGGCAGCCACTGGCACGAGACCTTAAAGCGTGAGAAGACCCAACCAGGCTTCAGAGAACGCATGGAACGCGCCGGCGTGACCCCCAGCCCCCTGCCGGTTGAGGCACGCCAGCTGGCCGAAAGCCTCTACGCCGTTCTGGATGAGGCCGTCACCGGCGCGGCGGGCCCTGACGCCCTCGATGCGCTCGCGGACCGCGTGAAGGACGTCCAAACCCGCAAGCAGGTCCTCGTCGTCGGCGGCGGCGGCCGCGAACGCGCGCTCGCCCTCAAGCTGCTTGAAAGCCCGCACGTCAGCACCGTCACCCTCCTGGGGGGACGCGGCGACCCGTACGGCCGGCACGACCTGCACGTGGCCGAAGACACAGACCCCGTCGCGCACGCCCGGCAGGGGGCTTACGACCTGGCCGTCGTCGGGCCTGAAGGCCCGCTCGCCGCAGGCGTGGCAGACGACCTGCGCGACGTGGGCATCCCCACCGTCGGCCCGGGTGCGGACGGCGCCCGGCTTGAAACCAGCAAAGCGTTCGCCAAAGACGTCATGCACCAGGCCGGCATCCCCACCGGCAGTTACCAAGCGTTCGCCAGCGCCAGTGAGGCGGCAGACTACTTAAGGGAACGCGACTGGCCCAGCGGCGTGGTGGTGAAGGCCGACGGTCTCGCTGCCGGCAAAGGCGTCGTCGTCTGCGACACCCGCGACGAGGCGCTCAGGGCCGTTGAACGCCTTGCGGACGGCAGCCTGACCGGTAAACCGGAGCACGCACTCATCACCGAAGAACGCCTCACCGGCCCGGAAGTCTCCTTCTTCGCGCTGTTCACAGACAGCGGGTTTAAACCCTTAGGTGACGCCTGCGATTACAAGCAAGCCCGTGACGGCGATCAAGGCCCCAACACCGGCGGGATGGGCACCTTCGCGCCGGCCGACTGGGTGGATGACGCCACCCGCCGTGACGTGCACGAACGCGTCTTCGCGCCGCTGCACGCCGAACTCACCCGCCGGGGCATCCGCTACCGCGGCGTGATCTTTGCCGGCCTCATGCTCACCCCAGACGGCCCGAAGGTCCTCGAGTTCAACGTCCGCTTCGGCGACCCAGAAACCCAAAGCCTCCTGCCTATCCTGGCGGGCGACCTGTTTGAACTCCTCCGCGGCACCGCCGACGGCACGCTCAACACAGAAGACCCCGCGATCCTGCACGACCTCGCTGCGGTGCACGTCGTCGCAGCCGCCCACGGCTACCCCGGTACCGAAGGCACACCCGTCCGCAGCGGCGACCTAATCGACCTGGGCGGCCCAGCCTTCACCGGTGACACCGCCGTCTACCACGCCGGCGTGGCCGTGCAAGACGGCCGCCTCGTCACCGCCGGCGGCCGCGTTCTCGGCGTCACCGCCACCGCGCCCACCCGCCAAGCCGCCCGCCGGCGCGCCTACGCCCGCCTCAAAGACATCCACTTTGACGGCAAGCACCACCGCAGCGACATCGCCGCCGGAGAAACCCGGTGACGCCCCCACCGGAGTTAAGGCTTGCCGTCCTGGCTTCCGGCCGCGGCAGCAACGCGAAGACGCTCATGCAGGAAGCCCGCGCGCTTGGTACGCCCGTACGCGTCCTTATTAGCGACCGACCGGACGCCGGCGCGCACGACCACGCCCGAGGCGCAGGCGTGCCCAGCGAAACGGTCGACACGGCAGGCGGCCGCGACGTGTTCGAAACGCGCCTGCTTGAGCGCCTTGAAGCGCACGGCATCCACTGGCTACTGCTCGCCGGTTTCATGCGCATTTTGAGCCCCCGCGTGATTCGCGCGTTTCACGACCCAGCCCTCGGTCACGCCCGCATCCTCAACATCCACCCAAGCCTGCTGCCGGCCTACCCCGGCCTAGGCGCCTACGAACGCGCCTGGAACGACCAGCAAGCACGCCACGGCGTTACCGTGCACGTCGTCGATGAAGGCGTGGATACCGGCCCGGTCCTCGCGCAAGCCGAATACAGCCGCGAACCAGACGACACGCTTCATACGTTCACCGCGCGCGGTCTGGCCCTTGAACACGATTTGTACGCCCGCGTCCTACGCCGCCTCGTGAACGGAACCCTGCACCCATGACGCAAACGACAGGCCACACCACCCCGCACGTCCTGCGCGTCGACGTCACGCCTAAGCACGCCACGCCCGACGCGAGAACCCTCCAAGCCGCCGCCGCTGCTGGCATGACGCAGCTTGCAGGCGCCGTCTCCGGCCAAGTGGCGTGGATCGAAACCGACACGCCCCTCTCAGCAGACGACGTGCGCACCATCCAGGACGTGCTGGCAGACCCCGTCCTCGAAGACGCCCACACGGCACCCGGCAGCGGGCCCGCCTTCACCTATGACGTCGCCTGCGAAGTCGCGTTTAAACCCGGCGTGCAAGACAACCCCGCAAACGCCATTCGCGACGCCCTGCATCTTGCCCTGCCGGACTTGCAGTGCCGTGTCGCGAGCGGCCGGCTGCACTTCCTGACCGGCCTTCAAGACGAGGGGGAGGCGCAACGCGTCACGCTCGACCTGCTCGCCAACGCCCTGCTGCACCGCGTGCGCACCTACACGCCAGAAGCTTTTAAGCAAGGCCGCCACGACCGCCTCGCCCTGCCGCACGTCCGCACGCACGCCAGGCCGGTTGAAACCATCGACCTAGGCCGCCCAACCGCCGACCTGAAGCGCCTCAGCGACGAACGCGTCTGGGCGTTAAGCGAAGACGAACTCGCCGCCATTCAGCAGCATTACGCCCAAACGCACGTGCAGCAGGCCCGCCAGGAGAGCGGCCTGCCCGCCGGCGCGACGGACGTCGAAATGGAAATCCTCGCGCAAACCTGGAGCGAGCACTGCAAACACAAGATCTTCGCGGCGACGGTCGATTACGAGGAAGCAGACGGCCACGGTTACCACCAGCTGCCTGCGGGTCGCACCGACGGCCTTTATAAGAGCGTCATCAAAGCCACCACGCAGCGCATCCGGCAGGAACAAGGCATCGACTGGCTTGTGAGCGTCTTCAGTGACAACGCCGGCATCGTCCGCTGGGGTGACGGCATCGATATTGCCGTGAAGGTCGAAACGCACAACAGCCCGAGCGCCCTCGACCCGTACGGCGGCGCCCTCACCGGCATTCTGGGCGTCAACCGCGACATTCTCGGGACCGGCATGGGCGCCCGCCCGGTCGCCAACACCGACGTCTTCTGCTTCGCAAGCAGCGACATTGAAGACCGCGCGCCCCTCCCGCAAGGCCTGCTGCCCCCGCGCCGCATCCTTGAGGGCGTCCACCAAGGCGTTGAAGACGGCGGCAACAAAAGCGGCATCCCCACCGTCAACGGCAGCCTGTTCTTCGATGACGACTACGTCGGCAAACCCCTCGTGTTCGTCGGCACGGTCGGGGTTCTCCCGCGCGAACACGCGACGCTCGGTGCGATGAGCGAAAAACACTTTGAAACCGGCGACCGTGTCGTCATGGTCGGCGGCCGCGTTGGCGCCGACGGGATTCACGGCGCGACGTTCTCCAGCATGGAACTCGCCGACGGTGCGCCCGCGACCGCCGTTCAGATCGGCGATCCGTTCACCCAAAAGAAGGTCACCGACTTCCTGCTTGAAGCCAGAGACCGCGGCCTTTACAGCGGCCTGACCGACAACGGCGCCGGCGGCCTCAGCAGCAGCGTCGGCGAGATGGCCGAACGCACCGGCGGTGCGGAGATCGACCTGGCGCGCGTGCCGCTTAAGTACCCCGGCCTATCGCCGTTTGAAATCATGATCAGCGAAAGCCAAGAACGCATGACGTTCGCCGTTCCGCCCGCCAAGCTGGACGCGTTTTTAGACCTCGCCCGCCAAATGAACGTCGAAGCGACCGACCTGGGCGCCTTCACCCGCGACGGGTTCCTGACCGTCCGGCATGATGGTGACCTGGTCGCCAAACTCGATATGGCGTTCCTGCACGACGGCGTGCCCACCATGCGTATCGCTGCCCGCTTTGATCCCGAAGCCTGGCCGCATCGGCCTTGGCACGGGATGCAGGCCTCCAAGCCTGTGCCGGATGATCCTGCCTCCTGGGTGTCCGAACTGCTGGCGACACCGAACGTGCGCAGCAAAGAAACGCTCGTGCGCCGGTACGACCATGAGGTGCAAGCCGCCACCCTCACCAAGCCGTTTCACGGCCGCACGCAAGAAGCCCCCAGCGACGCGGGCGTGATCGACCTTGCGGTGCACGGCGGCAGCGGCGCGCTCGCGATCGCCCACGGCAACCAACCGCTCTACAGCCGCTTCGACCCGTACCTCATGGCGGTTCACAGTGTCGATGAAGCCGTCCGCAGCCTGGTCGCAAGCGGCGCGGACCCCGCGCGCCTGGCGCTGCTGGACAACTTCTGTTGGCCCGACCCACTCCCCGGGCCCGGCAACCCGGATGCTGCTCACAAGGCCGCCGGTCTGGTGCGCGCCACCGCCGGCCTGCAAGACGCCTGCCTGGCCTTCGGCGCGCCGCTTGTGAGCGGCAAGGACTCCATGAAGAACGACGCGCGCGTGCAAACGAGCGACGGCCGCAGCGTCAAAATCAGCGTGCCACCCACCCTGATGGTCACCGGCATCGGCCACCTGCCAGACGCACGATGGCGCACGACCGGCAGCTTCAACGCCCCTGGGCACGCCGTCTTCCTGCTAGGGCCGGCCCTGCCTGAGCCCGGCACGCCTGCGGCGTTTAGCGAGTACACCCGCCTTTACGGCATGGACGCCCGCCCGGAGGGCGTCACACCCAAGGACTTGCAAGTGGCTGCGGACGCCTACCGCGCGCTGCACGCCGCCATGAAGGCCGGCCTGGTGGCGTCCGCGCACGACCTCAGCGAAGGCGGCCTGATCGTGGCTGCCGCTGAAGCCACCTTCGGCGGGCACATCGGCGTTCAGCTCGACCTGCCCGCCGACCCGCACGTGCTCACAGACGAACGGCACGGCCGCATCCTCATCAGCACCGCAGACCCAGACGGCCTGACCGCGATCCTGGGTAGCCACGCCGTGCGGATCGGCACGACCCTGGACGCGTTTGAGGTGCAGCTTCAAGGCGGCGTGACCCTCCCTGGTGCGCGTCTGCTCAGCGCCTGGAAGGACGCCGCATGACGGCTCCTACCGCCCTGGTCCTCGCCGGCGACGGCCTGAACTGCGAACGCGAAACCGCCGCTGCGTTCACCCAAGCCGGCGCCACCGCGCACATCCGCCACTTAGCAGACCTGCAAGACATGTCAGACCCCCTCGCGGGCGTGCAACTCCTCGCCCTGCCGGGCGGCTTTTCGTTCGGTGATGAAATCAGCAGCGGCCGCATTCTCGCCCTTAAGATTGAGCGCA
>CAJXNS010000064.1 GCA_913057165.1 uncultured Trueperaceae bacterium | reverse complement strand
AAACGTCGCTGGGGCTTCCTGGTTGGCGAGGATGCCGCCAACCTTGGCGGCAGCAAGGATGACGACGTCCGGCTGCTCTAAATCAAAGAACGCGTCCACGTCCGCTTGGCGGGTGAGGTCCAGTTCAGCGTGCGTGCGGGTGATCACGCGGTCTGCTAGGCCGCGGGCGTCAAGCTCACGGTGGATGGCGCGGCCGACCATGCCGCGGTGACCGGCGAGGTAGATCTTGTTTGCCGACTGCAGGTCGAACGGCATTAAATGTCGCCGCTTTGGCGTGCGGTCATGGTGTGGCCGGCCTCGCGGAGGGTTTTCTCTTGGCGGGCGAGCTCAAGGTCGTGGTTCACCATGCGGCTGACGAGTTCGTTGAACCCGACGCGCGGAGCCCAATTGAGGGCCTCGCGGGCCTTCGTCGCGTCGCCGTGCAGGTGTTCCACCTCGGCGGGACGCAGGTAGCGCGGGTCAAACTCCACGTGATCTTGCCAGTTGAGGTCGAGCAGGCCGAAGGTGGCGTCCAAGAACTCGCGCACAGTGTGCGACTCGCCGGTGGCAACCACGAAGTCGCGCGGCTCGTCTTGCTGCAGCATCAGGTGCATCGCGCGGACGTAATCCTCGGCGTGCCCCCAGTCGCGTACGGCGTCAAGGTTGCCTAGGTAGAGCTTGTCTTGTAGGCCTTCTTTGATGCGGGTGGCCGCGCGGGTGATCTTGCGGGTGACGAACGTTTCGCCACGCCGTTCGCTTTCGTGGTTGAACAGAATGCCGGTCACGGCGTAAAGGCCGTACGCTTCGCGGTAGTTGCGGACCAGGTGGTACGCCATGACCTTCGCAGCGGCGTACGGACTGCGGGGGTGGAACGGTGTGGCTTCGCTTTGTGGTGGTGGCGCCGCGCCAAACATTTCGCTTGTGCCAGCCTGGTAGTAACGGATTTCGCGTCCCGTGCGGGCTTGCACGTCACGGATCGCTTCAAGAAGCCTTAAGGCACCGACGCCGTCCACATCGGCCGTGTACTCGGGCTGCTGGAAGCTCACGGCGACGTGGCTTTGGGCGGCGAGATTGTAGATCTCATCCGGTTGGATTTGTTCGATGACGTGCCGCAGGGCAGGACCGTCAGTGAGGTCGCCGTAGTGGAGGAGCAGGCGGGCGTCTTGCTTATGCGGGTCGACGTACAGGTGGTCGATTCGGTCGGTGTTGAAGGTGCTTGCCCGGCGCACGATGCCGTGCACTTCGTAACCTTCACTGAGAAGGTGTTCGGTGAGGTAACTGCCGTCTTGACCGGTAATGCCGGTGATGAGCGCTTTACGCATGTTGGTACTGTACCGCGCGTGCCTGGGCATCCGGACGGGCGTACGGCGCACCCATCGTGCACCAAAACGGCTGCCCACCCGTCCTACGTTAGCGCCATGGGCGTTGGAGCCATGGGTGCTGGCGCGCGACGGTTAGGTCACGACGCGCGCAATGCGTTCAAGCGCCTTCTCGATGTTCTCAAGGCTGGTCGCATAACTCAGGCGCACAAACCCAGGCGCCGCGAAATCGGTACCGGGCACGACCGCGACGTTGGCTTCCTCAAGCAGCTTAAGGGCGGCTTTGCCTTCATCGGCGTCGATACCCGTGACGTCCGCCATGGCGTAGAACGCACCCTGCGGCATGGGGGTCTTCAGGCCTAAACCGTTTAGGCCCGTGACGAGCGTGTCGCGCCGCTCCACGTACGCCTTTTTGCATTCCGCGACGAACGCCGCGGTGGCGTCGTGCTGCTCAAGGGCGGCCGCGGTTGCGTGCTGCGCGAGCGCATTTGCGCCGCTGGTGACCTGGCCTTGCAGGCGCGTCATGGCCTTGATCAGGTGCTGCGGGCCGACCCCCCACCCAATCCGCCAGCCGGTCAGGGCGAACGCCTTCGACGCGCCGTTCACCGTCAGGGTGCCTTCCGGGTAGAGCGGTGCCGCGCTGGTGAACGCGCCGTCGTACACGAGGTACTCATACAGGTCATCGGCGATCAGCCACAGGCCGCGGTCGCGCGCGATCTTCACGATCGCTTCCACCACCTCGCGGGGGTACACCGCGCCGGTGGGGTTGCTTGGGCTGTTCAGGATGATCATCTTGGTCTTGCTCGTCACGGCTGCCGCCACATCGGCAGGGTCTGGCACGAAGCCGTCTTCCGCGCGGGCGTGGACCGGCACGAGCGTGCCGCCTGACACCTCAATCTGGGCGGGGTACGACACCCAGTAGGGTGCGATGACGATCGCCTCATCGCCTGGGTCGATGAGCGCCTGCATGGCGTTGTAGAGCACCTGCTTGCCGCCGGTGCCGACGATCACTTCGCTGGGGTCGGGCGTGAAGCCGTTGTCGCGGGCGTGCTTGGCGGCAATCTGCTCGCGCAGGGCGAACGTGCCCTCGGCGGGCGTGTACTTGGTGAGGCCCTTGTCGATCGCGTCGCGTGCGGCGTCCATGACGTGCTGCGGTGGCTGGAAGTCCGGTTCGCCGGCGGTCATGGCGATGACGTCCACCCCTTGGCGTTTGAGTTCGTTCGCTTTGGTGTTGAACGCCACCGTGCTGGACGCGCGAACGTTTTCGATGCGGTTGGACAGTTTCATGGAACCTCCACAAGGCGCGTGGGCCGCGACCGTTGGTACCTGAAGCGTAGCAAACCCGCATGCGGGCGCCACAAGAAAGCTGGGGCGCCGTGGCGCCCCAGCTGCGTGTTTTTCAGTACCAAGAAACTTTAGAGTTCTGGGAAGAACAGGCCGATCTCGCGCGTGGCGGTATCCGGCGCGTCGCTGCCGTGCACGACGTTTTCGTCGATGGTGGTCGCGAGGTCACCGCGGATGGTGCCCGGGTCCGCTTCGGCTGGGTTGGTGGCGCCCATCATGGTGCGCCAGGCGGCGATGACGCCTTCGCCTTCAACCACCATGGCGACCACAGGGCCGCTGGTGATGAAGCCGACCAGACCGTCAAAGAAGGCGCGGCCTTTGTGCTCACCGTAGTGACGCTCGGCGAGGTCACGGTCGATCGTCATGTGCTTCATGGCGACGATGGTGAAGCCTTTGCGTTCCAACCGGCCGACAATGTCTCCAACCAGGCCGCGCTTCACTCCGTCGGGCTTAATCATGGCAAACGTGCGTTCAGTAGACATAAGCGGGAGGTTACCACCCTTCCTTCAGGCAAACGTCACCGCGATGATGCGGCATCACAAAGCCGGCAGGCCCGCAAACGCGACGACCAGCACGACCGACACGACCACCGCCAGGCGGAGCCTTGCCGGCAGTGTCACGTCACGACCGAGGCGACCGTCACGCCAGATGGCGATCACGATGCGGCCGTAGTACAGCACCGCCACCACAGCCGACACAAGCGCCAGGACGGCAAGCCACACCCAACCGGCATCAAACGCCGCTTGGATCACCAGGAACTTCCCGAAGAATCCAGCAAGGGGCGGGATACCGGCCAGGCTGGCCAGGAATAGCGTCATGGCAATCGCCGCGCCAGGCTTCGCAGCACCCAGGCCGCGCCAGCGGTCGACCTCATCGGCAGCCGCATCATCACCACTCACGGCGTACGCGACAGCAAACGCACCGGCGGTCATGGCGGTGTAGGCAAGCAAGTACCACGCAACCGCATTCGCGCCCACAACACCCTGATGCGCCGCAAGCAGTCCGAGACCTAAGTAACCGGCGTGCGCGACGGCGGAGTACGCCAGAATGCGCTTCACGGTCGGTTGCACGAGGGCGCCGAAGTTACCCACCACGAGCGTGGCGGCAATCAGCACGGCGAGACCTTGCAGGACGACGCCGTCCACGTTCGGCCAGGCGGCCGTGACGACCCTAAGCGCCGCACCGAACGCGGCCGCTTTAACCACCAGGCTCATAAAGGCGGTGACGGGCATGCTGGCGCCGACGTACACGTCCGGTGCCCACTGGTGGAACGGCGCGAACGACATCTTGAACGCCAAACCGATCAGGATTAAGAGCGAGCCGGCCACAGCCAGCAGGCCCACATTCTCGCTACCGAGCGACGCGCCGATGGTGTCGAACGCAAAACTGCCGGTCGCACCGTAAGTCAGCGCCATGCCGTAGATGAGAATCGCGGACGCGAACGCGCCGAGCAGGAAGTACTTCATGCCAGCTTCTTCTTCGCTGGCGCGCGGGTTCCACGCCGCGAGGGCGTAAACCGACAGGCTGAGGATTTCAAGGCCGAGCAGCAGGACAATGAAGTCGCCCGCGTGGGCCATGACGACGCCACCGAGGGTGGCGAGCACAACCAGCGTTTCGTACTCGGGGCGCTCCACGCCGTACGCACCGGCGGCGTTCCAACCGATCAGCAAGCTCAGCAGCGCACCCAGCAGGATGGTGAGGGCGATGGCGGTCGCCACCGGACCGGCGTGCCACTGCAACCCAAAGTAGTTTTGGGTGGCGCTCCCGCGCTGCAGCAGGTCGAACACGCCAAACCCGGCCGCCACCGTCAATCCCAGAATCGCGATGCTGCCACCGAGGCGGCTGGCGCGGTTGAACACGCCCACCAGCAACGCGAGCGACGCGGTGATGAGCAGCGTGACGGGCACGGCCACGGCTTGCAGGCTGATGCCTTCAGGAATCACCTTGCACCCCCTTCAGACGCAAGCGCGACGGGCGTGACAGTCGTTTGGGCTGCCACCACGGTTGGTCCGGCGTCGGCCTGCACCGCAGCCGAGAACCCACCGGGGTTCACGCCGAACCACAGGATGCCCGCCAAGAAGAACGCCAGGACGCCCCACTCTGGGCGGGACAGGTCGGCCGTCTCGCCGGTCTTACCGCCAAGGAACACCTTGTGCAGCGCGTTGACGCCGTAGACGCCTGCGGCAACCACCGAGGTGACGGCCACGACGCCCCATGCGGCGCTGGCGTTAAACGCGCCCATCAGGGCAAGAAACTCACCCGGGAAGTTCGACAGGCCGGGCACGCCCACAAACGCGAACATGATGAGGGTCGTTACGCCAGCCAGGGCGGGCGCGGTGGCGCCCAAGCCACCGAACGACGTGAACTCGAACGTGCCGCGCCGGGCGTGCAGCATGCCCGCCAGCAGGAACAGCGCGCCGGTGGACAGCATCTGCGCGGCGAGCAGCAGCATGCCGCCCGTCATGCCCGCAGGCGTGAGCGACAGCACCCCCACGCCGACAATGCCCATGTGCGACAGCGAACCGTACGCAATGAAGCTCTTCAGGTCCGTCTGCTGCGTGGCCGCAAGCGCGCCCCACAGGGCCGTGACAGCCGCGAGCGGCAGGAGCGCCGGCTGTAGCGCGGCCGCACCGGCAGGGAGTAGCGGAATACTCCACGCGAACAGGCCGAACCCGCCGACCTTGTAGAGCGTGCCGGCCACGTCCGCAAAGCCGGCCGGGTGGTTCTGACGGTGCACGTCAATCAGCCACGCATGCAGCGGCAGGATCGGGAGTTTCACCATGAACGCCGCCGCAAAGCCGGCGAACAGCCACGCCTGCACGCCCGCCGGTAGGGCCGTCGTGGCGGCCTGCAGATCGCTCAGGGCGTACGATTCGGCGCCTGACAGCGGGCGGATGGCGGCGATGCTCGCAAGCATCATTAAGGAACCAGCAAACGCGTAGGCGACGTACTTCATGAGCGCGGCACGCTTGCGGTCAAGCCCGAACGCAGCCAGCAGCACCAGCGTCGGGATGAGCGACAGTTCCCAGAAGACGTACATGAGCACCAGGTCGCTTGCCAGGAACAGACCGTTCAGGGCGCCCAAGAACGCGAGCAGGCTGACAGCGGCCACACGGGGTCTGTCAGCCGTCCGGCCGGCCTGCACCAGGGTGGGGATCATCGCGAGCGACGCGGCGATCACGAGCATGGCAGATGCCCCGGTTGGCGCGAAACGCACGCCCACACCGAGCGAGTCGATCCACGGCAGGTTGATGGCTGCCGCGCCCCCGAGCTGCGTGGCGACACCGAACGTCACGCCGGCTGCGAAGGTCGCCACCACCGTCGCGCGGGCGGCCGGTAACGCGGCGATCAGGGCCGCTGCAATCAGGGGCAGCAGGATGGGAACGAGAATCACGCGGCACCTCCTGAAGCGCGCACGATGAGCAGTACCGCAATCAGCACGGCGGTGCTGATGAACATCGTGAAGGCGTACCCGCGCACGCGGCCTGTCTGCAGGGCGCGCACGCCCACACCAAGCCGCCCAAGCAGGCCTGCTGAGGCGGTCAACCCGCGGTCGAGCACGTCACGGTCCAGTGCCGCCGTGCCGGCCGCACTGCCGTCGGCCGCGGCCACAAAGGCGTTCTTGTAGAGCGCGTCAAACCCGAGGCCGGCCCGTGAGGCTTGCGCCAGGCGGCCTTCCTTGAGGCCTTCCATCGCGCGGCCGCCTTTAACGGCGTACAGCCAGTACGCCAGGCCCAGACCGACTGCAACGGCAGCGACGGACGCCGCCATGGACGCCCACGCAGCCGCCGCGGCTGGTTTGACCGCCACGGCGTACGGCAGGACGTCACGGCCCAGGAAGCCTTTAATCCAGTTGCTGCCTTCACCGGTCGCGAATTCAGGCAAGCCCAAGTACCCCGCTGCGACACTCAAGCCGGCGAGCACGATGAGCGGCAGCGTCATGAAGACGGGCGATTCGTGCACGCCCGCGACGCGCTTCGCGTCGACCCGTGAGGGGCCTTCAAAAATCCCGAAGTACCAACGGAACATGTAGAACGCCGTCAGCACGGCGGTCAGGAGCAGCACGCCGTAGAGCAGCGTGATGCCGTAACCGAACAGGTGATCCCCAAAGAGGGTGTACTCGAGGATGGCGTCCTTGCTGAAGAAGCCAGCCAGCAGCGGCACGCCCGCAATGGCCAGGGTGCCGATCAGGCCGGTGATGGCCGTAATGCGCATGGACGGGCGAAGGCCGCCCATCTT
>CAJXNS010000063.1 GCA_913057165.1 uncultured Trueperaceae bacterium | reverse complement strand
CTATTGACGCGCAGACCACCTTCGCCAATGAAGGGCTTGACGCCAAACGGGCTGAACTGGACGTGCTCGAACGAAGCATGCTCAACCGCGGGTTGCGCATCGCTGAGCTGGATGCCGCCGTGGCTCGCAGTGCGGCGTCGCTGGCGTTTTTAACCCGCCAGCTTGAGGCCAACGATGTGGCCGTACCCACCGCCGCTCTGAGTGTCGCCGTGACACCCCAGAACGTCGCCTCGGATGTGGCCGCACCGACCGTCAATTCAGAAGCGGGCGCTGACAATCCTGCTGATACCCAAGAGCGTGAATCAGGTGAGTCTGTACCGCTGCTGAATACGCCAAGCGCTTCGGGTGAGCCTGCACCGACCGCACCGCTCAACCTCAACGTCACGGCGGGTAACGCCAGCGACCTGCAGCGCGCCGCAGGGTTGGTGACCGCCCAAAGCGACTGGGTACGCGAAGCGCAACGCCTTGAAGGCCTGCGTGCGGAACGGACGCAGCTGGCCACCCTGCAAGCCCGCGATACCGAACGCGCCACCGCTCTGAGAAGTGAAGTCAATGAACTGGCTGCCCGCCAGCAGCGCATCGAGCGTGAACTCACGGAAGCCGAAAGCGCCTACCAGTCCGTGGCGGGTCTGGTACCCACCCTGACGTTCGTGTCCGAGCTCACGCCCGGTAACACCCGCGTCTTGGCCCCAGCTGAAATACCGGAAGTGCCCTCGGGCCGCAGCCTGCTGCTCGTCACGGCACTCGCGGCCGTCGTGACGTTCATGGCGATGACCCTGTTCGTGTTCTTACGTGAGGCCGTCAAAGCACCCGAAGGCGCGGAAGCCACCTGACGAACGCCAGGACCCCAAGACGCCCGGTAGGCTGGCCCGTATGAACGACGACGCCCACCGCAACATTGGCGGTAAGGAAGCCAAACGCACGCCGGAGGAAACCCCCGGCGTGCGCCGTGCGGATGCCCTCATCGGCCGCACACCGATCGTGAAGCTGCACAGTGTGACCGACGCCAGCATGGCGGACGTGTGGCTCAAGCTAGAAGGCTTCAACCCGGCAGGCAGCATCAAAGACCGCACCGCCCTGGGGCTCATTCAGGACGCCGAAGACCGCGGCATCCTCACCCCAGGGTCCGGCCAACGCATCGTCGAGCCCACCAGCGGCAACACCGGCATCGGCCTTGCCTTCCTATCGGCCGTGCGCGGCTACCGCTGCACGATCGTCCTGCCCGACACGATGAGTGAAGAACGCGTGCGCACCCTGCGAGCCTACGGCGCAGACCTTGAGTTCACGCCGGGTGAAATGCGCATGCAGGCCGCCATCCCGCGTGCCGAAGCCATTCGCGACGACACGGGCGCCTGGATGCCGAACCAGTTCGACAACCCCGCCAACCCCGCGTACCACGAGCGCGTGACCGGGCCGGAAGTGTGGGCGCAAATGCAAGGACGCATCGACGCGTTCGTGTGGGCGAGCGGCACAGGCGGATCCATCACCGGCATCGGCCGGCACCTCAAAAGCCAAAACCCTGACGTGCAGGTCGTCGCCGTTGAACCCGCCCGCAGCAACGTCCTTACCGGCGGGGAGCGCGGCTCCCACCGCTTTCAAGGCATGGGCCCCGGTTTTGTGCCCGGCAACCTCGATGTGGACCTCCTCGATGACGTGAAGGCCGTCTATGAGGAGGACGCCTTCCCGCTCGCGCGCCGGCTCATGCGCGAGGAAGGCTTAGGCGTGGGCATGTCGTCAGGGGCCACGCTTGTCGCTGCACTTGAGGTTGCCCGCGAGCTCGGGCCGGGCCGCACCGTGCTGGCCTTGGCCGCCGACGGGCCAGACCGATACTTAAGTACCGAACTGTTTGCAGAAGACGGCGATTAAGCCTTAAAAACCAAGCAGGGTGGCTGGGTCCACAAACACCGCGCGCGTCCGGCTGGTGTCACGCGCGTACAACCGCAGGACGTCCGGTGGCGGAATGGTGCCACCCCCAAGCGAGCCCACGAAGTCACCGCGCGAGACGCGCTCCCCGACCGTCCGCGGGGGTTGCTGCAGGTTCGTGTACACCGTCGTCAAGGCGTCTGAATGCCGCACGGCCACCATCCAACCGTCGTTCGACCCGATCGACTGCACGGCCGTAATCACGCCGTCTTGCATGGCGAATACGGGCGCTTGCGGACGCGACGCACGCAACGCCACAAACGAGTTGTTGTCCTGACCAAACGTCGTCACGATCGACGCATTCTCAAGCGGCGCGACGTACCCAGCGGCGTTTGGTTCGCTCGGCGATGACAACGCCAAACGACGCTCACGCAGGGTGTCGGCCTCTTGTTCAAGCCGGTCGCCTTCCGCTGTGCCCGCGCTTTGTTCCGCTGCCTCACGCAAGCGCTGTTCCTCCGCCTCAAGGCGCGCAATTTCATCGGCGAGACGGCTTTCAATGCTCGCCAGTTGCGCTTCTAAGGCCGCCTGCGCCTCCAGTAGGGCTTCACGCTGCGCTTGCTGCCCTGCTTGCGTCTCGTTCAGCTGCGCAATCACGGCCTCCAGGCCGGCACGGGCTTCGCTTAAGGCGGCCTCACGGTCGTTTAACTCGCGGACGTTCGCTGCCAGGTCCGCCTCTTGGACCTCCAGGCGCGTCTGCAGGTTTGCGAGGTCCTGAAGGGACGCGTTCACCCCGTCGATCACCCGCACGTCCTGCTCAGCCAGCAGCGTCAAGAAACGCTGACGCACCAAAAACTGGTGCACGCTGTCGGACGCGCCCAGCGCACCAGGCGTCGGTTGTGCCTGCCGCCGGTGCACGTCCACCAGCAACTGGCGGACGCGCTCCTCAAGCGCCGCCAGTTCCGCTTGGGTGTCCGCAATACGCGCTTCGGTCTCAGCAATGTTGGTTCGCAACTCTGCCTGGCGGGCTTCGAGTGTCCGGCGTTCAGCGGCAATGTCTGCCACCCGGCGGGAGAGGCGGTCCCGCTCGGCAATTTGCGCGTCAATCTGCCGGCGGGTGGTCCGCAGGGCTTCTTGGAGTTGTGCCAGCTCCGCCTCGCGGGCTTCCACCAACTGCTCGTACCGCGCGGCATCCTCCTGCAGCCGGTCGCGTAGCGTCGTATCCAACTGAGCGGAAGCCCCACCCATGAGAAGCACGGCCGTCAGGACCGCAAGCCGCCGCAACGCAGACGCCACCCTCACCGTCAATCGCTTTCTTGTAGCCGCTGGCCGATCGCAATCGCGCTGCCGACCAGGCCCAGCAACAACGCAAGCACGGTGACCATCATGGCGACCTGCGCAATCGCTGCGCCATCACGGGCGAACGGAAGGAACGGAAGCTCGGGCGCCAGGCGCCCCACCAAATACTGGTAACTCGGCAAGGTCAGCAGCATCGTCAGCGCCGCACTCACCACCGCCAGCAGGAAGCCTTCCACCAGAAACGGGGCGCGTACGAACGCGTTCGTGGCCCCCACGAGCCGCATGACCTCAATTTCGTTACGGCGCGCGTGAATGGCCGCCCGAATGGCGTTCACCACCGCAAACAACGTCACCGTCAGCAGCACGACCGTCACGACCGTCCCCAGCACACGCACGGCGTCGCTGATCGCCACGAAGGTCGATACCGCCTCGCTGGAATCCTCCACCGCACCCACGCCCGGCAGGGCGCGCGCATCGCGTGCCACCGCGGCCGTGAGGGACGGATCGGTCACCTGCAGCGTCAGCGTGTCCGGCAGCGGGTTCTCCACCAGCGCGGCCGCCTGCCGTAACGCCGGCAGGTCCGCCACCAGCTCGTTTAAGTTCGTGTCCCGCCCCGTGAACGTCAGGTTCGCCACGTCCGGCCGGGCACGCAACGTGTTGATCAGCGCCGTGGCGTCCGCATCACGCGTGAGGAAGACCGTCACGCGCAGGTCGCCGCGCAGGTCGCCAAGGACGTTATTGAGGTTCAAACTCAGCAAACTCACGCTCATCAGGATCGACAGCGCCAAGGTCATGGTCGTGACCGTCGAGACGGCCGCGACCCAGTTCCCACGAATCGTTTTGATCGCTTGCTCAAAAGCGTGCATTAACGCTCCTCACGACCACCCATTAACGGGGAAGAGGAAAACGCTGAGCCAACTGCGCCACGTCCGCGCGAACCGGTGCCACCTCCGCGTCGGGGGCATCAGAAGGAACCGCCAGCGCGCGCGTCATCAGTTGCGCGACGGCCCGCATGTCGTCTGGCGTGAACCCACGCGTCGTCAACGCGGGCGTGCCGACCCGCACGCCGGACGTCACCCACGGCTTTTCAGGATCGCCAGGGACGGTGCTCTTGGAGACCGTGATGTGCGCCCGGCCGAGGCGCGCATCCGCCTCTTTACCCGTGATGCCTTGCGGGCGCATGTCCAGCACGAACACGTGATTGTCCGTCCCACCCGACACGATCTTAAAGCCGTCCGCTTGCAGCGCCCCTGCGAGCGCTTGGGCGTTCGCCACGATCGCTTGGGCGTACGCCTTAAAGTCATCCGACGCCGCTTCAGCGAATGCGATGGCCTTGGCGGCCACCACATGCATGAGCGGTCCACCTTGGCTGCCTGGGAAGATGGCGCGGTCGATCTTCTTGCCAAGCTCCGCATCGTTGCCAAAGATCACGCCGCTGCGTGGACCCCGCAGTGTCTTATGCGTCGTGCTGGTCACCACGTGCGCGTGCGGCACGGGACTTGGGTGCGCGCCACCGGCGATCAACCCAGCGATGTGCGCCACGTCCGCCAGCAGGTAGGCACCCACCTCGTCTGCAATCTGCCGGAACGCCGCAAAATCGATCGTGCGGCTGTACGCGCTGGCGCCCGCAATGATCATCTTCGGTTGATGCTCACGCGCCAGCTCGGCCACGTGATCCATGTCAATGGTTTCGGTTGCTTCACTCAACGGGTAACCCACCGGCGTGTAGTCCTGACCGGAGAAGTTCACCGGGCTGCCGTGCGTTAGGTGGCCACCATGGTCCAAGCTGAGCCCCAAGATGGTGTCGCCGGGCGATAAGAGCGCGCGGAAGACCGCCAGGTTGGCGCCGGATCCGGAGTGTGGTTGGACGTTCGCCCAGGCCGCACCAAACAACGCCTTAAGGCGGTCGATGGCCAGCCGCTCGACCTCGTCGACCACCTCGCAACCCCCGTAGTAACGGCGGCCAGGGTACCCCTCGGCGTACTTGTTGGTCAGCACGCTGCCGGTGGCCTCCATGACAGCAGGAGACGTGAAGTTTTCAGACGCGATCAGTTCAAGCCCGTCGCGTTGACGGGCGTACTCGCGTTCGATCAAACCAAAGACGGCGTCGCGGGCGGCGGTGGGCGGAGCGGCAGTGGCTTCCATGCCCGCATCCTAGCAAGACCGGGCGCCTGACGCGCCCCTTGAGGACGCCTTACGCACAACAAAGCGGGCGACCCGAAGGCCGCCCGCTTGTGCATTAGCAGGGAGGATTACTTAACTTGCTCTTTAAGGCTTTTGCCGGGCTTGAACGCCGGGTACTTGCTGGCTGGGATTTTGATGGTTTCGGTCGTGCCAGGCTTCACGCCAGTGCGGGCTTTGCGCTCGCGCACTTCAAACGTACCGAAGCCGGTCAGTTGGACCTTGGCGCCTTTGTCGAGGTGGCCAGCCACTTGCTCGAGCATGGCGTCCACAACGTCTTTGACGTCTTTCTTCTTGAGGCCGGTTTCGTCCGCGACGATTCCGACGAGATCGGCTTTAGAAACGGTTTTGTTTTGTGCCATTAGGTTTTGCCTCCTTTGGTATTTCGGCGCACCGTATCACGCAACGTAAGCGCAGGCAAGTCCCTCACGAAAAAACGGCAGGGTTTGCTAATGGAAGCGCGCAAACACGCGCCGTTCTTTGCGAATTGCCCTTGCATTGGACGTCAAATCAACCTTGTGATGCCAGGTAGGCAGCCACCCGCTCGCGCACCACCCCAGGATCTGCTGAACCGCCGCTGGCCTGCATGGTTTTACCCACCAGGGCGTTCACCGCCTTCGGGTTCTCAAGCGCGGCTGCGACCAAGGCCGGCTCGGCCTCCACCACACCCGCAATCAACGCATCGATCGCCCCTGTGTCGGCAAGGCGGGCCAGGCCGCGGTCTTCAATCAACGCGTCGATGTCCTCGCCCTGCAGCGCGTCGGCGAGCAGGCCTTTGGCGCTACTGTTCGAAAGCGTGCCGTCGTTAAGGCGCCCGAGCAGCCGCGCCAAACCGGGCGCATCCGCCGTTTCAAGCGTCACGCCGGCTGCTTCGTCGGCCGCAAGCGCGGCGACATGATTCACGCACCACAGCGCCACCTGCTCCGGCTTAAGCTCGCCCGCCGCAAGCGTCGCTTCAAACACGGCCGTGAGGTCGCGGTCGGCCGCAAGCACCTGCGCGTCCGCTGGCTTCACGCCCGCGCCAGTAAGCCGCGTCCTCAGTTGCTTCGGTGTTTCGGGTGACGCGCGGCGGATCGCGTCAAGCCAGTCGCGTTCGATGGTGACGCGTGGCAGGTCCGGATCGGGCAGGTAACGGTAGTCCGCGGCGTCCTCCTTGCCGCGTTGCGACACGGTCTTCTGGCCGCCCTCGTTCCACCCTCGCGTTTCTTGAACCACCTCAAAACCGTCATCGAGCTGCCGCGTCTGCCGTTCGATCTCAAACTTAAGCGCCGCCTCGACACTCTTGAAGCTGTTGAGGTTTTTGACCTCCACCTTGTCCCCAAACGACCCGTCGGGACGCCGCAGGCTCACGTTCACGTCGGCGCGCATTTTGCCTTCCTCTGGGCTGGCGTCGCTCACCCGGAGCGCCCGCGCGAGCGCCCGCACTTCGCTTAAGAACAAGCGTGCTTCTTGCGGCGACGCAATCTCAGGCTCGGTCACCATCTCGATCAGGGGCGCACCGGCCCGGTTTAAGTCCACCAGGCTGTGGTCGGCGTACGTGGGGTGCTGCAAACGCCCGGCGTCCTCCTCGAGGTGCACGCGGGTGATGC
>CAJXNS010000062.1 GCA_913057165.1 uncultured Trueperaceae bacterium | reverse complement strand
GGCAAGCTGGTGGCGTGGGGGAGAAGCAAGAGCTTGTGGCCGGCCACGTTCGGCCTGGCGTGCTGCGCGATCGAGATGATGCAGTCCACCAACCCGCGTAACGACATGGCGCGGATTGGTTCTGAGGTGTTCCGGGCCAGTCCTCGTCAGTCGGACGTGATGATCGTTGCCGGGCGTCTTAGTAAGAAGATGGCGCCGGTGATGCGTCGGGTGTACGACCAAATGCCGGACCCGAAGTGGGTGATTAGCATGGGGGCGTGCGCCAGCAGCGGGGGCATGTTCAACAACTACGCGATCGTGCAGAACGTCGATAGCGTTGTGCCGGTGGACGTGTACGTGCCGGGCTGCCCGCCCCGCCCTGAGGCGCTCTTTTACGCGGTGATGCAGCTTCAGAAGAAGGTGAACGGCGAAGCGTTCGATGAGCGTGGCGTGGAACTGCCGATGGTGGAAGGCTGGTCCCGTCCGTGAGCGCCCTGAAGGATGCTGCTGTGGCGCACCTTGAGACGCTCGGCGGCCAAACAAGCGAATCGTTTGGGCAGACGCACGTCACCCTTCCTGCCGCGCAAATTCGTGAAGCAATTACCTACCTCCGCAAGGCAGGCTACGAGCAACTCAGCGACATTTTCGGGATCGACTACCAAGGCGACCCCGAGCATCAAGGCGCGCGCTTCCATGTCGTCTACAACCTCTACGCCATCAACGAAGGCGAACGCTTGATGCTGCGCGTCGCGGTGCAAGACGGTGAGAGCATTCCCTCCATCACGCCGCAGTGGACCGCAGCCGGTTTCATGGAACGCGAAGTGTACGACATGTTCGGCATTGAGTTTGACGGCCACCCCGACCTGCGTAAGCTCATCACGCCCGAAGACTTAGACGGCTTCCCGCTCCGCAAGGACTTCCCGATCGGCGAAAGCCCCACCCTGTTTGGTGATGGGCGTTTTCTTGATCCCGCGACCTTCCGTGCTGGCATGCTCGGCCAAGACCAAGGCCGTACCGGCTGGGTGGGCGGCGCCCGTAAAGGCGTCACCAGCGAACAAACCGAACCTGCAAGCGACACCGGAGGCGACGCATGACCACCGCCCCCAAACCAGGCACCACGCCACCGCGCGGCGCGACCATCCTGGGTGAAGAAACCCGCGGCGACTTTGAAACGAAGCACATGCGCATCAACGTCGGTCCGCAGCACCCCAGCACCCACGGCGTGCTGCGCCTCGTCGTCGACCTAGACGGCGAAGAGATCGCTGCACTCAGCCCCCGCATTGGGTACCTGCACACCGGGTTTGAAAAAACCATGGAGCACCGCACGTACCAGCAAGGCGTCACGTACTCCAACCGCATGGACTACCTGCACGCCTTCGGGCACGACCTGGCGTACGTCCTGTCGGTCGAAAAACTCATGGACGCCAAAGTGCCTGAACGCGCGCAACGCATCCGCGTCATCCTGACCGAACTCAACCGCATCGCCAGCCACCTGGTGTTCTTCGGCACCGGCCTGCTCGACATGGGCGCGCTCACGCCGTTCTTCTACGGCATGCGCGAACGCGAACGCATCCTCGACATTTTCGAGATGGTCACCGGCGTCCGCATGAACTACGGTTACTTCCGCGTCGGCGGGCTCAGCAAAGACCTGCCCGACGGCTTTGAAGCCGCCGTCCGCGAGTTCTTAAACGACATGCCCAAAGCGATCGAGCAGTACAACAAGCTGTTCGAAAAGAACGACATTTGGGTCAGCCGCACGAAAGGTGTCGGTGTCGTCTCCCGCGAAACCGCCCTTGAGGTTGGCCTGACTGGCCCATCCGCCCGCGCGAGCGGCCTGAACCTCGACTTCCGCAAGGCACAACCGTACAGCGGGTATGAGGACTACACCTTCGACACCATCACCTTTGAGGAAGGTGATGCGTACCAACGCTTCCGCATTCGCATGCTCGAAATGGAACAAAGCCTCAACATCGTTCGGCAGGCCTTGGACCGGCTTGAACCCGGTCCCGTGAAGGATCCCGACCGTCGCATTAGCCTGCCGCCCCGCGAGGAGCTTGAAAGCAGCATGGAGGCGGTCATCTTCCACTTCAAGCTCGTCACCGAAGGCTTCCACCCACCCCGCGGGGAGGTGTACGTCCCCACCGAATCCGCCCGCGGTGAACTGGGGTACTACCTGGTCAGCGACGGCGGCAGCATGCCGTACCGCGTCAAGGCGCGCGTTCCCAGCCTGATCAACCTGCAGGCGCTTGAGCCGACCTGTGTCGGTGGCCTGTTCGCCGACATGGTCGTCAACATCGCCACGCTCGATCCCGTCATGGGAGACGTCGACAAATGAACATCGTATTGCGCATTGCGAGCATGCTGCTGATCGGGGCGGGCACGTACCTGGTGCTGTCCGGTGCGGGGGTGGCTGCTAGTTTCGCGATCGGGATCGGCATTGGGCTGCTCATTGCTGCCGCGCAACGCAGCGCCGGTCCGCCCGACACGAGTAGCAAGAGCAGCAGCAAACCCAGTCGCGACCCACAAGGTGAAGGACGAGGCGCATGAACGAACTCACCACCCTCCGCCCGTACTTTGAAGACAAACCCGCCGTGCTCGAAGAGATCCTTGGGCGTTACCCTGAAGAAGGCAAACGCTCCGCGGTGATGCCTCTCTTGTGGGAGGTGCAACGCGCCGAGCGGTACATCAGCGAAGCACGCGTCGCCGAGATTGCAGACATCCTCGGCTTGCACGCCACGGAAGTCAAAGGCGTCATGAGCTTCTACAGCACCTACCACGGCGAACCGGTCGGCAAGCACCACGTGCAGGTCTGCAGCACGCTGTCCTGCAAGCTGGCCGGCAGCGACGAACTGTGCGACCACCTGGTGGAACGCCTTGGGGTCGTGCCGGGTGAAACCCGCGCGGACGGGCAGGTCAGCCTGCAGAAGGTTGAATGCCTCGGCAGTTGCACCACCGCCCCGGTCGTGCAGATCAACGACACGTACTACGAGCGTGTCGGCCGCGCCCGCGCCGACCAGCTTGTGGACGCCATCGAACAAGACAACCTGCCGGCACCATGGCGGGAACGCTACGGCGATAACGCCGGCCTAGGCAGCGCCCAAGACGGGGCACCCGGCCAAGACGAGGCAAACGGCCAAGAGGAGGCATCCGCCCAGGATGCGACCGCGGCCAGTCACGCCGAAGCGGCAGCGTCTGCCGAATCCGCTGTTGCCGCAGCAGGCGACGATGCGGCCAACGGCGAGGATGCCGCAAAAGGCAATGATGCAAGCGAAGGAGGGCCCGCATGAGCGAAGCCGTGGCCAACGCCCCACAAACCATCACCAGCCGTCAAGACCCACGCTTCGAGGTCACCCTCTACAAGCACGTCGGCGTCGAAAACGCCCACACGCTTGACTACTACCTGCAGCACGGCGGGTACGAAAACGCCAAGAAGGCCCTCAGCATGCAACCCACCGAGGTGGTCGACCTCGTCAAGGCGTCTGGCTTGCGCGGCCGCGGTGGCGCTGGGTTCCCAACCGGCCTCAAGTGGTCGTTCATGCCACCCAACGACGGCCGGCAACGCTACGTCGTCTGCAATGCGGACGAAAGCGAACCCGGCAGCTGCAAAGACCGCTACCTCATGGAGGACGACCCGCACCAACTGATCGAAGGCATGATGATCGCCGGGCACGCCATCGAAGCCACCAAAGGCGTCCTCTACATCCGCGGGGAGTACCACCACGCCTACGAACGTTTGAACCAAGCCATTGAGGACGCCCGCGCACGCGGCATCCTCGGGGACAACGCCCTCGGTACCGGCGTGGCGTTCGACCTGATCCTCCACCGCGGTGCTGGCGCGTACATCTGCGGCGAAGAAACGGCGCTGATGAACTCGTTTGAAGGCCTGCGCGCCAACCCGCGTCTCAAACCGCCGTTCCCCGCCCAAGCCGGCGTGTACGGCAAACCCACCACCATCAACAACGTCACCAGCCTCGCCAGCGTCGTGCACATCATCGGCAAAGGCCCCGAATGGTTCGCCAGCATGGGCACCGAAGACAGCAAAGGCATCCACCACCTGCAAATCAGCGGCGGGGTGAACAAGCCAGGCGTCTTCGAAGTCCCCATGGGCATCACCTACCGCGAGGCGATCTACGACCTGGCTGGCGGCCCCAGCACGCCCGCCAAAGCGTTCATCCCCGGCGGCACCAGCTGCCCACTGTTCCCGTTCGACGACGAACACCTGGACCTCCCCATGGAGTACGCCAGCGTCGCCAAGGCCGGCAGCATGCTCGGCACCGGCGGGCTGATCGTCATCCCTGAAGACCAATGCATTGTGGACGCGATGTACAACCTCACGCGCTTCTACGCGCACGAAAGCTGCGGCAAATGCACCCCCTGCCGCGAAGGCATCAGCACCTGGCTGCCGATGATGTTCCGCAAACTGCTCGAAGGCCACGGCACGCCCGAAGACGTCACCCTCATGGAGGACATGGTGAAAAACTCCCGCGGGACCGCCTTCTGCCCCCTCGCCGACGCGTGCGCCTGGCCGGTCCAAACCAGCATCGAACGCTTCCGCGACGAGTACGAACACCTCGCCCACCACGGCACCCCCAAACACGCCCCCAAAAGCCGGTGGTCCGCATGAAAATCACCGTCAACGGCAAAACCCTAGACGCCAAGCCCGGCATGAGCGTCATCGACGCCATCTTCGCCGTCGGCGACGACGTCCCGTACTTCTGCAGCCAGGAGTACATGAGTCCCATCGGCGCCTGCCGCATGTGCCTAGCCAAGATCGGCGCGCCCCGCAAAGACCGCGCAACCGGCGAATGGATCCTCGACGAGGAAACCGGTAAACCCAAGATCTTCTGGTTCCCCAACCCCATGGCGACCTGCACCACCCAAGTCATGGAAGGCATGGTCGTCGACAGCGTCAGCGAAGGCGTCAAAGACGCCCAGAACGGCATGGTGGAGTTCACCCTCATCAACCACCCGCTCGACTGCCCCACCTGCGACAAGGGCGGCGCGTGCGAACTGCAAGACCGCGCGTACGAGTACGGCACCGGCCGCAGCCGCTTCCAGTTCGACAAACGCCACCAAGAAAAACACCACGCGCTGAGCGAACTCATCACCCTCGACCGCGAACGCTGCATCCACTGCAAACGCTGCGTCCGGTACTTTGAAGAAGTCCCCGGCGACGAGGTGCTCGACTTCATCGAACGTGGCGGACACACCTACATCGGCACGCTCGAAGATGGCCTCCCAAGCCCGTTCACGGGCAACATCACCGACATCTGCCCCGTCGGGGCGCTGCTGGACTCCACCAGCCGCTTCCGCGGCCGCAACTGGGAGTACGACCACACCGACACCACCACGCTGGATGACCCGAGCGGTGCGGCCCTGCGGGTGGACGCCCGCACCGGCCGGATCGAACGCATCAAGGCGGGTCTCAACCCTGACGTGAACAAAAGCTGGATCGACGACGGCACCCGCTTCGGGCACGAGTACGTCGACTCAGAAGACCGCGTCACCCTGCCGCACGTCCGTAAGAACGGTGTGCTGACCCCCACCACCTGGGCGGACGCCATGCAACTCATTGCATCCAAACTTGAGAACGCCGGCGAGCACGAAACCGCGGTCCTCATCCGCGGTGACGCGACGCTTGAAGAAGGCGTCGCCGCCAAAGCCCTCGCCGCGCACCTGAACACCGGCCGGCTGGACGTCGCGCCCCGCACCGCAGGTTCGGTCCTGCCCAGCGGCCCGGCGGCCACCCTGACCGACGTGGCCACCAGCGACGGGCTGCTCATCCTCGGTGACCCCACCGAAGAAGCCCCCACCGTCGACCTGCGCGTCAAGGATGCGCTGAAGGGTGTCGATCCGCCTGAACTGCTGCCGCACGGCGTGCCGATCGCTGACCTGCGCCTGCGGGAACGCATGCCGCGCGATCACGCCCGCCTGACGGTCCTCGCGCCGTACCGCACCGACCTGATGAAGCACGCCGGCCGGCCGCACGTGTACGCCGCTGGCAGTGAAGCCGGGCTCCTTAAAGCGCTCGCCGCCCGCGCGCAAGACCAAGCGGGCGACTCGGACTTCGCCGCCATGCTCGACGGCACCCATGTGACGCCTGAGCAGGCTGACGCAATCCTCACGCAACTGCGTGGCGCAGATAAACCTGTGATCGTGTGGAGTTCATTCGTCGCTAACGACTTGGATGCGGACGCTGCGGCTCGGCAGTTGGCGCAAGCCCTCGGGGCGCGCACGCTGATTCTGGGTCCAGCGGCGAACGCCCAAGGCCTGGAGCGCCTCGGCGTGACGCCCAGCCACGACCGGTACGACCACGCCCGCACCCTGCAGGCCGTCCGCGACGGCAGCCTGAAGGCGTTGATCGTCAGCCAGCTCGACCCCGCCGCGCACGCACCCACCGCTGCTGCGCTTGAAAACCTCGACCTGCTCGTGGTGCACACCAGCTTCATGACCGCGACCGCCGAGCAGGCCGATGTCGTGCTGCCCGCCCGCACGCCGCTTGATAAGGACGGCCTTACCATCAGCGCTGAAGGCCGCCTGCTGCCCGTGAACGCCGCCCCGGTCGAAGCGGGCGCCGCGCTCGACTTCACCGGGCTGGTCAAAGCGTTCGGCGAAGCGGCCGGCACGCGCCTTGACGGGCGCAGCATCAAGAACGCCCGCCGCGCGCTGGCTGCGCAACTGAACCTGGATTTTGATCTGGCTGACGTGCCGCAAACCGGACGGCTGCTGCCCGCCCCCACAGGTGGTCGCGCCAAAGCGGTCGCCCGGACCGCCACCGCCCAACCGGCCGGTCCGGCCCTCGTGACGCCCAGCCTGATGCGCAGCGAATACCTAAGCCGCAACCCCAAACTGCAAAAGGAACGCGGCGGTGAAGCACTCACGCTGCATCCCACCACCGCCAGCGAACACAAGCTTAAGGCCGGAGACCGCGTCGCCCTCACCGTCGGCGGCTACCGGCGTGAACTGACCGTGG
>CAJXNS010000061.1 GCA_913057165.1 uncultured Trueperaceae bacterium | reverse complement strand
GTGCCGTCGCGCGCCAAGATGCGCCCCCGCAGTGGCTTGACGCGCTCGAGGGTCACGTAGTTGCGTTGGCTGAGCGTCGCAAACGTGTCGATCTGCGCCAGCTGCAACCACATCAGGCGTCCGACGAAGACGGTCAGGACCGTCAGTAGGAACGCGAGCGCGACCTTGAAGCGGGTGCTCAAAGGTAGTCCTCCGCCAGAACCTTGCCGCGGTCCATCAGCGCGTGCGCCCACGGCACGATCAGCAGCCCAAGCGCGGCGGTCAGCAGGCCTTCAAGCAGGAAGGTGACACCCAGGTCGGTCCAGATGGGTGGCGGGCCGGCCAGCCAACCGATCAGCAGCAGGAACGCCGCCCACTTGCCGGCGTGCGCCGCGAGTAGCACCAGCAGGCGTTCCAGCGGTCCTTGCCCGCTCATCTGCCCGCGGGCGATCGATGCGACGTACGCCGCGACCGCAAGGCCCATGGCGTGCACGCCAAGCACGCCGTGCCCGGCAAGGTCTTGCACGAGGCCCACGCCGTAACCGGCGAGCAGTAACTGCCAGAGGGGGATGCGTCCGAGCAGGGTCAGCATGGCGATCAGGAAGAAATCCGGTGCTGGCGCGTCGCCTGCCACCGCGCCCGTGAAGGCTTGGAGCAGGAAGAGCGTGAGGTAGAAGATCGCCAGCCGCATGCCTGCTAGTGTACCGCCGAAGGTGGCCGGCCAAAAACAGCCGGACCGCCGGCTGGAGCTCTGATTCGTTTTGCCTTTAACGGTACGTGAAGCAACGGCGTGGGATGCACCCGCCGTGGCGGACATCCTGCATGGCGCGTTCGTGACCAAGATGGCGTCTGAACCGGACGCCCTCACCAGGCAGCGCCTGCGCGCCCAGATCGACCCCGATAATCCAGGCACGGACGTGCTGGTGGCGGAACATCCTGAACGCGGCGTGCTGGGGGTGGTGACGATTAACTGGACGGACAACCTGCGGCTTGGCTTGGATGCGTTCATTGCCGACCTGTTCGTGCATGAGGACGCCCGCGGTGAAGGGGCCGGCTCAGCACTCGTGGATGCCGCCAAAAACCGCGCTGCCCGCGCAGGCGCGGTGCGTGTCCTGCTTTATACGGGCCGCAGCGGACCGGCAGCCAGCCGGGCGTTTTATGAAAAGCAGGGCTTTGAACGCCGCGATGACGTGGCGGTTTACCTGATGCACGTCCCGCCGGGTGGGGACGCGGACTGACTACTTGCCAAACAGGTTGGGAAGCTCGTCAAACTCAACGAGTACCTCGCGGGGTTTGCTGCCTGTGTGCGGCCCGACGACGCCTAGGCCTTCAAGGGAGTCCATGAGTTTGCCGGCGCGGGCGTGACCGACCTGCAGGCGACGCTGCAGGCGCGAGACGCTGGCTTGGCCTTCGTTGATCACGAGTTCCGCCGCAATGCGTAGTTTGTCGTCGTTCCAGTCGATCAGGCCGGACGCTTCGCTCTCATCGGCGTTGACGGGCTCGAAATCGCTACCGAACGCCTCGACGAACTCGTCATCGAAGTACTGCCGGCGTAGGTACGAGGCGACCTGCACGATTTCGGTTTCGCTCACGAACGGGCCTTGCAGGCGGGCCGGTTTGGCCATGCCGGGCTGGTAGTACAGCATGTCGCCGTTGCCGACGAGACGCTCGGCACCCATGGTGTCGAGGATGGTGCGGGAGTCGTGCCCGCTGCTGACGGCGAACGCCATGCGGGCGGGGACGTTGACCTTGATCAGGCTGGTGAGGATGTCGACGCTGGGGCGTTGCGTGGCGAGGATGAGGTGCATGCCGGTCGCGCGGGCCATTTGGGCGAGCCGCATGATGGCGCTTTCGACCTCTTTGGGGCTGGTGATCATCAGGTCGGCGAGCTCGTCGATGACGATCGCCACGAACGGCAGGTGGGGCAGGTCGAGGTTGGCGGCCTTTTCGTTGTACTGGTCTAGGTTCTTAGCGCCGATGCGGCTCATCATCTTGTAGCGGCGTTCCATGTGGGCGACCGCGCCGAGGAGGACGCCGGCGGCGTCGGCGGCGTTGGTGACGACAGGCCGGAGCAGGTGCGGGACGCCGTCGTAGGGGGTGAGTTCGACCATCTTCGGGTCGATCATTAAGAAGCGCAGGTCGGTCGGCAGGAACTTATAGATCAGGCTGCTGATGAGGGTGTTGACGGCGACGCTTTTGCCGCTGCCGGTACTGCCGGCGATGAGCAGGTGCGGCATTTTGGCGAGGTCGCCGACGGTCATGTCGCCTTCGATGCTGGTGCCAAGCACGAGCGGTAGGCGCGCGCGGGTGCGCTGGAAGTCGCTGCTGACGACGGCGCTGCGGAAGCGGATGAGGTCACGGTCGGCGTTGGGGACCTCAAGGCCGATCACGCTCTTGCCGGGGATGGGCGCTTCGATGCGGACGCTGCTGGCGGCCATGGCGAGCGCCAGGTCGTCAGATAGGTTCGCGTAACGTGAGATTTTTTCGCCTGGGGCGGGCTCGACCTCGAAGCGGGTGACGGTCGGTCCGCGCACGCTGCTGACGACGCGTCCTGCGAGGTTGAAGTCGGCGAGGGTTTGGTCGATGCGCGCGACGCGCTTTTCAACCTCTTGCTGCCGGGCTTCGGGGGGCACGGCTTCGCTGGGGGCGGGGTCGAGCAGGTCGATGGGGGGCAGTTGGATGGGGATGCCGCCGACCTCACCGCCGCCTTGCGTGGAGGTGGGGGTCACGGGGGGTTCCACGGGGCCACCGGCCGCAGCGTGTGCCGCCGCGTTGTGTGCGGCTGTGTCGCTGGTGCCTTCTGACACATTGAGGCCTTGGGCGGCATGGTGTCCAGTAGCGTCGTGTCCGGCGGCATCGTGTCCGCTGGTTTGATGCGCGGCAGACCCCGCTTCTCCGGTATCTCCTGTGTCCCACGGTGGGGTGTCGTCTGCAGGGTCGCGCTGCGCGTCGCCTCCCGCGGCATGGTCGTGGGCCGCCTGCTGCGCAGGCGCAGCGGATGATGGCGAAACAGAAGACGGCGCATCAGAGGACGATGCATCAGAGGACGGTGTGCCCTCCACCGGGGGCGTGAACCCGCCGACGGGGTCTTCGCCAAACCCAGCGCCGATCACGTCGCCGTGCCCGCTCGCGCCTTGGGTCGCTTCGCCTGAAGGAACGCTGGCGGCTGCTGAAGCCGCGTCAAACGCGCCTGTCTCACCGGCTTCCAGCTCGGCGCTTGAGGCAGCGGCGCCCGCTTCGCCCGTGGCGCCGGCGGCGACACGCCTACGGCGGACAGCGTCCAGGGCGTCCCTCAGGCGGCCTTGCCAGACGCCTGATTGATGCAGCACCTGCCGGCCGTCCGTATCGAACGCTTCACCGAGTGCTTCGTCCAGCTGCGCTGCGGCCGGCACGTCGCCGTGCGCGCGCGACAGGGCGTCGACCTCGTCTTGCAGGGTCATCCAGGCGTCCAGCGCGGCGAGGTCGCGTTCGATCGCTTCTGCACGGCGGGCGATCTCGTCGTACGCCTCACGGCGGGCGGCATGCCGGTGGCTGGCGTCCACCAGCGTGGTTGCCGTTGGTTGCTTGAGGGCCGCTTCCGCCTGATCGCGTTCTCGGGTGAGCGTGCGGTACTCCCCTTCCAGGCTGGCGACGTCCAAACGCAGCGCCTGCCGGACGCGTTCGAGGGCGGCACGGGCGTGCCCACCTGGGGGTTGTGGGGCGTCCAGGTCGGCCTTGCGGGCGTCGCACCAGGTGTGAAAGTCGCGCACCTCTTCGGCGCGCACGTGCCCGACCAGTTCGGTCGCGCGGGCGGCCACAAAGTCCGCCAGGGCGTCCTGCCACTGCTTAAGGTCGCGGGCGGTTTCGCTTAAGTCTTCCTCGCTGGCGTTCCTAAGGCTTTTAAGGCGCGTTTGGGCGGCATCCTGCCAGCGTCCAAGTTCTTGGCTGCCTGGGTACAGGCCCGCCAGGGCGGTGAGGTCTTTCTTCAGCGCGGCCACCTGCCGGCGGGCAGCGGCGACGTCGGCACCGAACGCCGCGCGGTCTTTCAGGGTGCGGCGGGCAGACCGCGCCGCTGAGAAGGCGGTGGCGGACGCCGTGTAGACCGCCAGCAGGACCGTGCGGAGGATGCGTCCTGGCGGCAGGCGGAAGACCACCTCCACGCCAAGACCGGCCGTCAAGACACCTAAGATGGTGATGAGTGCCGGCATGGCCGCGGAACCTTGCGGCACGACCGCCACGCCAAGCGTTCCGCCCGCAGGCGGCTGGAAGGCGGTGTGCACCATCCAAACGCCGGTGGTGATCAGCATCAAGCCAAGCACGGTGGGTAGACCGCGGAAGGGGTTGCGCCTTAGCAGCAGGCTCGCCCCGGCGTACAGCGGCAGCACGGGAATCAGGAACGCAAGCCAGCCGGCACGCGCGACCGTGGCGTCCTGTACAGCCTGACCGAGGGTGCCGGTCGGCAGCGGCGGGGCCAGCAGAACAGCGACGGCAAGACCGAGCGCGAGAAGCAGCAGGCCGAACGGTTCTAAGTCCAGCCCGCGGGACGGGCTGCGTGTCTGGCCGCGGGCGCGAGCGGTGTTTCGAGGTTTCGTTTTGGCCTTCGCCACGCCCGACAGTGTAGCGCGCGGGCGGGGCTGCAGACCGCGCACCCTGAGGTGTTCGGGTGGTCTGTCGGTATTTGCGCATGAATGAAACAATTGATTACAGTTGTATATGCAGGGTTCGGTCCGAGTTGCCGCACGCCTACGCTCGTTCGGTCGGGCGTTCTTAGAACGCCGCCTTGACCGCGCCCTCACCGTCTTTACCGACACGCACACCAGCGAACACGCCGTCCTCGCCGCCCTGCCAGCCTTTGCAGGCCGCTGGCTGCCCGGCTGTCAACTCACCGTGCTGCCCGCCGGCCAAGCCGAACCAAGCAAGACCGTCGGCTTTGAGCCGTGCTTCACCCTGCCGGCCTGGAACGGCGACCCGCACCGCATCGTCGCGCACCCACGCCCGCGCCCGGGCACGCCCCTGGCCACACGGCACGAACGCCGCCTCGCCCTCATTGAGCGGCGTCTCACGCGCCACCTGCGGTCCTTACGCGATGAAGCGGCTGCAGAACCCCATGACGCCTGGCAGCGCCTGCGGCAGGCGGAAAAGCGAATCGAGACGGCCGGCAGCGTCCCGCAACTCAAGAACGCCATCGCCCGCTACGCGCGCGCGGCGTGCCTGGCCGACGCCGCGGTTGTGCTCATCAAGCAAGACCAGCGGCTCCTGCGTGCCGCGCACGTCGGGCAGCTACACGGCCATAACAGCCTGATGACACCATCCGGCCTGCCGTTCAGTGGTCCGCTTAAGGACGCCTGGCAGTCCGGCCGTAACGCCTACTGGACACGCGGCCAGAATGCCCCACCCCCAGACGGCCTACCGGACGTGCAGGCGTACGCCGCGCTCCCGCTGAGCTACGAAACCAGCGAGATGGAAGCGTTGGTGCTGGTGCTGTTCGACCGTCATGCGCACGTGTGGACGACCGAGGAGACGCGGCGTCTGCACGCCGCCAGCAAGATCGCAGAGGTCATGATGGAACGCCTCCTGCTTAAGCACCGCAACGAAGCCCTGTCGTCGCTGGTGCAGCGCCTCGGGGCTGCTGAGGACCCAACCAGCGTGGCATCGGAGCTTGAAGCGTCGCTGCGGGCGTTCCGGCCGGAAACCGGCACGCTGACCGTCTGGTGGCGTGATGGGGACCGCTACACCCGCGAATGGGGCCAGGGGGACACCCAAGCCGGAAGCGCCCACACGGCCGCCGACCTGGCAGCACGCTACGGCGTTCAGGAGGCCGCATGGCACGACCCCACGGTCACGGTCAGCGAGAACGAGCAGCACCGGACGGTCCTGCTGCCGATCACGTTTGGCGGGCAGACGCCCGCGGTGGCGGTACTTGAGGAGCGAACCTTAGGGGCGAAGCTGGATCGCGGGAGCCTGGCGGTCCTTGAAGCGTACGCCCAGCAGGCGGGCTTGCTGCTCATGCAGCACGCCCGCGGCAGTCAGTGGCAGGAACTCGCGCAACGTGACGCACTTACGGGCCTTCCGAACCGTCTGGCGTTCGACCGGGCGTTGGGTGATGCCGTCCGGCGCGCGACGTTCGCGGGCGCACCCCTAACGCTGCTGCTAATGGACATCAACCGCTTTAAACAGGTCAATGACACCCTCGGTCATGCCGCGGGTGACGGGCTTTTGCAGGCGGCGGCGCCCGCCCTGCAAGGGGCACTCGGTGGCGACGGCACGCTCTACCGCTGGGCGGGTGACGAGTTCGCCGCGTTGCTTCCCGGCATGACGCGCGCGAGCGCCCAGGCGGTGGCGGAGCGCCTCAAGGGGGCGTTCGCGCCGCTGGCGCCCCTGCCTGGTGTGGGCTTGGCGGCCGGGGCGGCGTGCATGCCCGAAGTTCCAGCGGGCGAACTGCTGCTGGTGGCCGACAAGGCGCTCTACGCCGATAAGCCGGCGCGCAACCCTTAAGTCGCCGGCATTGAGGCGGGGTTCAGGCGGAGTTCAGGCGGGATGGATGCGGGGTGTCCCGACACAACCTTGCCGCCGGTCAGACTTGTAACAAGGCTTCGGGCTTAAACCGTTTAAGACTGTGCTCACCATATGTAGGCAGTTCGTCCGGCACCCGCTCTTTTAGAGTGGGCGGTCGGTGTCTTCTTGGTCTTGTGAGGTGGCAGGCCGGTCTTCGCGATCAGCGCTGCCTTCCTGATCTTCACCGGCATTCGCGTCACCTGCCGCAGCGCCGACTGCCTCAGAGTCGCCTTCTGAAGGACCCCCCTCAGGCGCGGGGTCTTCCGGCGCTTCACCAGCGCCCGAGCCTTCGGGGGTATCTCCCGCTGCGGCGTCTGCCGCTGTGCCGAACGCCGGCCGGGTGAGGACGTACGCTTCCAGCAGTTCCTTGCCGAGCGCCACGAACGGCACCGCAAGTAAAGCCCCAAGGATGCCCGCCAGGCCGAAACCGGCGGTGATCGCCAGCAGGACCGTCACCGGATGGACGTCCACCGCA
>CAJXNS010000060.1 GCA_913057165.1 uncultured Trueperaceae bacterium | reverse complement strand
AGGAAACCCCGTGCAGTATCCAAGACAGCGCCTTCCAAAACTCCCGTGGACTGGCTCCCTTTCATCTGCGCACGCCAGCGGTCAACGTTGACACAACCGATTACAGTACGGGCGCGACCTACTTTGACAGCCAAGACGCGCTGAACTTTGTTCGCGTGACGGCCACCGTGCCACCCCAACCGCCCGTCATCACCCAAGCCGAAGCGTCCTTTAAGCAAACGTTCCGGCTCACCACGAGGATCCGAATTGATGTGGACGTGCCGTGGGGCGTCGGGCCGATCGAGATCGATGTTGAGTCAACCTCCGATGAAGACTTCATCTTCGACGGCACCGACGGCCCATCCAGCGAGCGTCCGACCACCCACACGGTTCATCTAAGAAACGTCGAACCCCCCGCCGATTTTGTCGTCAAAGCCACGAACGCCCTTGGATCCGCCGAAGTTCTGGTGCATCTGCCGTGCCCAAAAGACGGCTTGCTTGGGCGTGACGGCGTATCCACGGTGGATTGTCAAAGGGTTGGGCCGTGAAACACGGCGCCACGCGGGGCTTCACCCTGATCGAAATGACGATCGTCACCGCCGTCGCCCTGGCTGGATTGGCCATCACCATTGCTGCGATTCAGGTGGCCAGCCGTGCGGTCACCACGACTGTCAACGCGGAACTTCCCACCGACGAAGAAAAAGTACGCACCAAGCAGCTGCTTGAGAGCGATTTACGAGATCTGGGGCCCTTCATGGCTTTCGTTGCTGCGGGCGGCGTGGGAACCAGCACCATCAACGAGAGCGCCGTCCCACGCTGGAACGAGCGTGCGCTGGCGCTTCCACACAAGTCGGACCCCGGTGTGGCATACCAACTGGAAAACGAGAACCTCATCCGGCAGGAGGGCGATTTGCGGCAGGTGGCGATGCGCAACATTGGTCACATCGCCAGTCACGTGGATTTGTGCGCACGCACCGTGCGGCTGACGTTCACGACCGCAGACGACGATCCAACTCGTGCACTCCGCGTCGAACTCCCCCTCACCGGCCTCAGGCGCATGCCGGCACGCAACGAAGATTTCAACCAGCCCGCTAACTGGCAGCATCGCTACACCCAGTGGCACCACCAACTCGCGCTCGACGCCACCTGCGCCGAACGCCTCGAAGAGGTCGGCACGCTTTTACGCCTCACCAATCCAAACGTGCCTAAGGTCGCCCCTGACCCAGTCCTGCACAACAGCGGTGGCATACCTGCTGCGGTTTTCCAAACCGCGAACGATTGCCTACGCATCGATAAAGACAACCGCGTCATCTTTTACTGTCTCGAACCACCCCTCGGCGTGACGACGGAGGTGCAAGCCAACCGCGTGGTGCGCTACGAACGACGCTCGATCCCGCAACTCAACCCCCAAAACCGGTTCATTCCAACCTTCGCTGGGCTTCGTTTTTGGTGTGGTGCGATCAACCCAACACGACCCACCGGCGATCCAGACACCAGTAACTTCAACGTCTTCTTTGGCGACCCCGTCTTCGAGGCCACCAAGTCACGGACTGTACGCAATGCCTGCTGGCAGCTCATGAACGCCCAAGAAAACGGCACGGAAGTCACCACCCGAACGGTCATGGACGATCCTGACATCGACGGCGTGGTTACCGACATCACCGGCGTTCGGAGCCTAGGCAGTCGTGTGCTCCTGGTCTATGCCCTGAAGACAGAAGACACACCAGAACTAGCTTCGCCAGACCCCCAACCGGTTGACTCCGGGAATAGGGACCGCCTCACTGGCGTCCAAGTTGACGGGCCGGTACCGGTGGCAAGGCCAGTGGGTGCCGCCATCCCCCTGTTTGTGCCTGTGACGCCAAACGAAATACTGGACGCCCAAAGCGTCGAGCTACTCGACGCCCTTCAGCCGCTTAGCACCCAGCTACGTTCGGCCGACACGCACTGCGATGTCCCCGTGATTTTGCGAGACCAACCGAACGAACGGCAGCCAGGACGACGCAGCTTCAGCCAAGACGACGCCGAACGTCTTTGGCTTCATGGGATTGATTGCGGTGAATAAGGCAACGCACACCATGCAAGGCAACCGTGAAGGCGCCGCGCTACTTACGGCCGTCGCGGCGGTCCTCATTCTGATGACCTACAGCGCCATCTTGCTCGGATGGGCGCAAACCCGCGCAGCCCAGCAAAATGTGTACGCCACCCCCGCCGCTGAAGCTGGCCGCATCCTTGATAGTGGCGTTCATCACGTCGTCCATACGGTGTTCGTGCTTCCCAGCCCCGAGCTCTTAAGCGATTGCCTGACGGTTGCGTTTGATCCTGACACGCTTGATGACTACGTCCCCGTGGTGATCGATTTCAGCCGTTTTGAAAGTGAGCGTACGGTACGTGTTGGCTACCCGCACGACAACCCAACCCACGCCCGCGAAATTACATTCAACGACAACCGAACGAAATACACCGTCAAGGAGGCCTCACCATGGCAACCGTTCAACGTCTGCTGATGGCCGGCATGCTACTTCTCACCGCTTCGGCGTGCGCCCCCACCACCGGTCAGCCAAACCGTCCCGTCGAGGTTCAATTGGAAGTGGACACCTCAGCGGTGGCCTACCACCCAACCCAAGCCGGCATCATCCGGACGTACACCACCGAGCAAGGTGGAAGCGAAATCCACCAGGAGCACCTCGGTCGCACCATCCGGTCTGGTGTGCCTTACCAGGTGGTGCGCACACGCGGCGGGGGGCGGGACACCCGCAGCTACCACCGTCACACCACCGCGGGTGTCTTCAAAGCGATCGAAACAACCCCCAATTACGAGGCCACCTACGAACCGCCCATGCAGATGCTCCCTGGCACCCTTCGCGTTGGGCAAACGTGGCAAGGCAGCAGCAAGGTGACCTTTACCCGTCAGGGACAACCACCGCAACGCGTGGAGGTGCACTACAAAAGCCGCGTCACCGACCAACGTCAAGCGTCCATCAGCGGTCAGAACTACAACTTTTTCGTCGTTCAAACCGAAGGCTTTGACGAGAACGGCGAACCCGTCGCTCGCCAAGAACGATGGTACGTCCCGCACCTAGGCGACGTGAAAACCACCGACGGTCTACTCCTGGTTGCGAGCAACCTGGCTGGAACGCCATGAAACGCCACATCCGCCCACTACGTCCCGCCTTGCTCGTCATGCTAGTCACGGTGACCGGCGCGCCTACCGCCGCCCAAACGGATCCGCCCGACCTGAACCCATTTCGGACCGGCCTCGAAGGCTCGCCTGACCCCATCGAGCAGATCCCTGAACTGTTTGACCCAGACGCCCAACCGCAGTACACCGTCACGATTCCCTTCGAGCGTCCCGAACTGCCGTGGCCTATGCCGCTGCCTGCGTCGCAACTTCAGCCGCCCGAGCCGTTTCTGCCCGCATATCTTCGCGCCGACGGCACCCTGGAACGCCGCCTCGGGCAAGCCGACGCCTTAAGCGCCCTTGAAGTGACCGCCATTGCGGGTGGTACCCAGGCCGTGGCCAATCTGCGAATCGGCCCGTTCAATCTCATCGCCCGACCCGGTGAACAGCTCCCCGGTGGGATTGTCGTTCGAGACGTGAGCCCAAGCGGTATCACCCTTGAACGTGGCGACCAGCAGCGCCGACTGGAGGCGCCATGATCGCGCGCATCCGCCAATCACGGGCGGCACCCATCTGGCTGCTCGATGTTGAGATCGACGCCGTCCACACGCAACGAACCTTAAATGGGCCGGGCGACATTGAACGGCATCAGGTAGGTGACGGAACCGCCAATACCCTTTGGGCAACCGTCGAACATGTCCTAGCGAGGCATCCCAGGGGCGTCCGCAGGATCGGTGCGCACATTCCTGACCACCACTGGACGGTCGCGCGGCTACCGATCACCGATGGTTCCGAACCACGCCAGGCGATGCGTCAGCACCTGGCATCGTGCCTGCCTGACGGCATGGAACATTACACCTACGCCGTGCACGTGAGCCGACCTTCTGGAAGTGCCGTGGCGCACGCCTTCATCAGCCAAAAGCACGTGATGGAAGGCCTGGTGGACCGCGCCAAGGAAGCCAAACTTAAGGTGCACCGCGTGCAACCACGCATTATTAGCCTCATTAACGCAGCCACCCAAGGCCAGCAGCTTGACGCAGGCCTCAACCTCATCGTGGACCGCAGCGCCAGTGCGATCACCCTAGCGGTCGTGCGTAACGGCCAACTCGAACGATGCCGCATCGTGCCTCAGGCCGATAGTGGCACCGAGGACGATCTTGAGCTCGCCCATATTCACGCCACTGCCGAAGCGTACGGCGCTGCCCGTCAGCAGCCTCTCAGTACCCTTGCGACCCCGCGAGCGGCAGCGCTCTTCAGTGAACCGGACAGGGTTCAGACCCTGGCGGTGCAGGCCCTTGAAGACCCTGACTTCCACGGCATCCATACGGCGCTACGTGGTCTGGCTTGGACCGACCGTATGGAGGATCAATCCCATGATTCGTGATGTGAATATCGCCCCACCTGACGAGCGTCGCGTGCGCGCCACCCGGACGGCGAACGCGGCCATCCCGATCGGCCTTACCGTCCTCATCCTTGGATGGGTCGGATTGGACGTTGGCAACCAGTGGCTCGCCCAAAACTCAGCCAGAGGCGCGGTGCAACAACTCCAAACGCAACTCGAGCGAACCGCTGAACGCACCTCACCCCAAGACCAAGCGGCCGCCCGTCGTCTCGCCCGTGAGTTTGAAACGTTGACCGAAAACGCACCTGAGCCAGACGACATACAGCAGGTCTTAAGTCCGATCTTAAACGCCCTTTATGGCGCTGACCTGACGCCTCCGGAACTGTGGGTCGAACGGATCGTGATCACCCAAACAAGCCCAGGCGGCAATGCCGCTGACGATGAGCCGCTAGCCAACCAGACACGGGTGGTGCTCGAAGGGCAGGCAACCCAGCCGGGGCACCTACAGCAAACCCTCGCAGCGATTGAGGCGCACGACGAGCTTGATGCCGAACCGTCAGACACCCGCCGCAACGGCGCCCTTTACGGATTTACGCTTGATATCACCCACACCGGCCTGCAGCAGGCCGCATCTGAAGCCGCCGAACGGGACCCATCATGAACCGCAGGCTAGCCTGGGTCTTACCACTCGCCTCAGTCCTTGCAGCCGCCATCTGGTTGGTTGGTTTCCGGGCCAACTTGGCGAGTGAAACACAACAACTACAGCAGCAAACCCAAGCGTTAGAGGCCCAAATCCGCAATTTAAACGCCACCAGCGACGGTACAGCCCCCGAGCGCACCATCTCGGAGTGGGAAGCCATGCTCGAGGACGCCCGCGGCCGCTACCTGCGTCCGTCGCCTGCCAACGACCTGTTTGACAGGCTCGATCGTGCGGCAAACGACGCCGGTCTGCAAGTGCAACGCCTGGACGTGCGCGGCGGCAGCAGGCCCGCGTCAGGACCGAACGAGGAGCCGCTGACGCAAACGGCATCGCTCACGGCGGAAGGATCGTTTGATCGTCTCTACACCTTTTTGGGCGACGTCACGCAAGGCCGTCCGTACCTTTACGTCACGCTCGCCGATCTGAGCGTGATCGACAGCAACCCCGCCGACCCGATTCTTTCACTCAGTGCCACCATCGTCGGACGCATTGCGCCGGCACCTGCCGAAACGAACCCAACCTCCGAGGCTGGAAGGAGATCCCCATGAAAACCAACCGAAGCATGCACTTGATCTTGGCGCTCGCAGTAACCATCGCCGGACTGATCGCTGGAACCGTGTTCGCCAACGACCCACCGCCGGATGGCAATATCGATGCGCTACTCGACAATCCTGTGTCGATTGTTGGTAATCCCGAGTTAACCCTGCCTGAGGGCCTTCGTGTGTTGGCCGCCGCGGCTGGTGTCCCTTTGGTGATTCAAGACGTCCCAAACAACCCGTTGAACGTGGCTGTGCGTGAACCGAGACCGTTTCGCAGCGTGCTCAATTTGATTGCCGATCTCAACAACCTCACGTGGTGGGTTCGTGATGACCTGCTGATCGTTTCACCAACGGTTGAAGCCGTGCCTGCAAGCCCGGATGAACCGATCGTGCAAACGTTTAACGTGCGCCGGCCTGACGCGGTTGCAGACAGCCTCGTCCTACGTTTCCCGAATGCGGACGTCCAGGTTGACCCCACGTCACAGACGCTGGTGGTGCAAGCACCACGCGACATCGTGAATCAGATTGAGCGTGCACTGCCAGAGGTGCAGGCGGCCGCCGATGCGGCGCCGCAGCCTGCCAGCCGGCTTGTGGACCTGCAAGGCGTGCAAAGCGAAGCGCAAACCCTATTGGGTCGCATCGATGCACGCATCTCACTCCAGCCGCTACCGAGCCTTGGTTTGGTGCAGGTCACCTACCCGCAGGAGCACGCCGACGCCGTGATGGATGCGATTGCACAGCTGGAGGCGCTCAGGCCCACCTTACGGCGGTACGACCTTAGTCACGCCCGTCCTGCCCGCATTGCGGAATCCCTGACGGCTGTCATTGCGTCGCTTGGGTTGGATGCCGACATTCAGAACCATGCGGACAGCAACGCCCTGTTCGTCTCGGCCAACCCATCAGCGCACGCTCGGATTGAACGGCTGATTGCGGAGTTTGATCGTCCTCGCAATCAGGTACGCATCCGCGTACGAATTTACGAGGTGCTTGAGAGCCACGCCAAGCAGCTAGGCCTCAATTTCACCGGTGGGGTGGGTGTCATTGAAGGCACCCTCGGGCGTGAGTTAGCGGGCCTTGCGTTCGGTCGTCCGACCGAACTGACCCCCTTTACCGTGACCGGGACGCTCGACACGCTGGTGGAGCAAAACCTGGCACGCAACGTAGACGACGCCAACCTCGTGGTCGCCAACGACACCACGGCAACCTTCACGAGCGGGGGTACGGTGCGAATATTGTCGCGTTCCTCGGACGGTGAAACCGGCACCACAACCGTGGATTTCGGCACGTTGATCGAAGTCACCCCTCTGATCGCCCGCGACGGCAACGTCAATCTCCAGTTTGATATTTCACTCTCCGATTTCACCGGTGAACTCGAAGGCCTCACCGGGTTGCGGCTGACGGAAAAACGCATCGTGAACACCCTGAGCGTGCCTGACGGTTCGGTCTTCGTCGCAGGTGGCCTGGTGCAG
>CAJXNS010000059.1 GCA_913057165.1 uncultured Trueperaceae bacterium | reverse complement strand
CCCGATCGCTGCCTGGGCGCTCATTTTCTTGCTGTCATTCGGTCAGAGTGAATTCACTGGGTTTTTGGCCTTGTTCTTTGGCAGCTTCGGTTACCTCACACGCTTCTTTGTCGAAACGATCGATGAGGCATCCGCCCAAAGTGTAGAAGCCTTGCGCGCCACCGGCGCCAGCTACTTCCATATCGTCAGTCAGGCGGTCATGCCAGCCGCACTACCGCAAATGCTGAGCTGGGAGCTTTACATGATCGAAACAAACATCCGCTCCGCCACCCTCGTTGGGCTGCTGACCGGTAGCGGCATCGGCTTCCTGTTCGACGTCTACTACAAAAGCTTGCAGTACCAAAGCGCCTCGCTGGTGGTTCTCAGCCTGGTGGTGGTCGTCCTCGCGATTGAGGTCGGCAGCAACTACCTCAGGCGGGTGATCCTCTAATGGCCACCTCAACCAGCACGAGCCGTCGCAGCATCCCGCTGCGTCAACGCAGCGCAGGCCGCATGTGGCTCAACGGCACACTGATCACCCTCGCGGTCATCTCCACGTACGGCATCTTCACCGTCGACACCAAAGGCATCAACATCCTCTCGGCCACCTGGGACACCCTCCGCTACTTCGCGTTGATGTTCTTCCAGCCACGCGCCGTCGCCAGCCACTTTGGCGCAAGCGAGGGGTTCTTCAACCTGGCTTGGGCGGCAGGCGAGGTACTGCTCGTCACGCTGGCCTTGGCGTTTCTCACCACCCTTATCGGCGCCGTGATCGCCCTTGCGTTCGGTTTGCTTGCCGCTAAAAACCTCACCAACCCAAGCGTGAGTAACAGCATCAAAAGCGTCGTCGCCGTCATTCGCGCCGTACCAACGGTGCTGTGGGTCCTGATTTTTGCGATCGGCGCTGGGCTCGGGTCGGTGGCGGCCGTGATCGGCATGAGCTTTCACACCTTCGGTTACCTCATCAAGGCGTACAGCGAATCGTTCGAAGAGCTTGATGAAGGGGTCATTGAAGCCCTTCGGGCATCCGGCGCGAACTGGTTTCAAATCGTCTTTCAGGCCGTCATCCCCAGCTCCATCACGTACCTGTTGTCGTGGACGTTCATTCGGTTTGAAATCAACTTTGCGGTCGCTGTCGCGATGGGTGCTGCCGCCGGAGCTGGCGGGATCGGCTTCCAAATGTTTATGGCCGCCGGACACTTCTTCGACATACGCGAGATCGGCCTGATCACGTACCTCATTCTGGCGGTAGCGATCGTCATGGAAGCGGTCGGCACCCGCCTCAAGCGCATCTACCGGATCCAAGCGTGACCCGCACGGCCGTCCATTCTGCACCGTGAAGCGCCTTAGGCGAACGCAAATCCTGGTCGAAGGTCGGGCCACCTGCCGGCAGGAGTTGGTCGTCCGCATCCGCGAGGCGTGCAACCCGCAATTGGTACAGCCCGCCCAGACGGGCTTGGTCCTGCTTGACGTTCGCGACTCAGCGCAAGGCCAGCGGTTTCACCCGGGCGAAGCCACCGTGCAAGAGGCGCGCGTGCGGATCGGTGACAGCATCGGTCTTGGTTTCATCCTCGGTCACGACGCGCAAGCCGCCGAAGAGCTGGCCACGGTCGATGCGGCCTTCAAGGCGAACCTTGCCTGCGTCCCATCGCTCATCGAGCGTTTGGAAGCCGAAGCTGGCTGGTTAGAGGCGCAACGCGCCGAGCAGGCTGCCCAACGGGACGCTACCCGGGTGCGTTTCGACACCATGGAGGTGGAGACCGAGTGAGCACCGCCACGCTTGCATCCCAAACGGCGTTTCGCGGGCTGCTCGATGCGGCCGCGCGTCCCGGCACCACCGTGGATCTCATCCAACCGGCCACGCGGGTCGCGGGCACACTTGGCGAGTCGGACACGCACGCTGGCCTGCTGCTGCTCGCCGTCACCCTGCTTGACGCAGGCACGCCCTGCCACGTCACCGGCCCGGATGCGACCAGCGTCGTCCGTTTGATTCGGCGGCACACCTACGCCCCCGAGGTTGCCTTAGAGGACGCCCGTTTTGTCATCTGCACGGCACCAAGCGCCGCTCGCGCTGCTGCCAAGGGGGCAAACCCAGGCACGCTTGAGCGTCCCGACCTAGGCGCGACCGTCATCGTGTCGGTCGACGCACTCAGCGGACCGCTCGCCAGCGAAGACACGGGCGCCACGCACACCCTCACCGGGCCCGGCATCGACGGACATCATCACGTCCAAGTCGACGCAGACGGCGACGTGCTCGCTGGTCGTGACGCCCACGCTGGCACCTACCCGCAAGGGATCGACATGCTGCTGATCACCTCGCCCGGCGTGGTGATGGCACTCCCAAGAACCACCGTCGCTACCCACCTGAACGCCGGAAACGGCAGGCACGCCTGATGGGCTATGTTGCCGTGAAAGGCGGTTCAGATGCCATCGCCGCATCGCTCGCCGCCGTCGAACGCAAGCGCCTCGAGCGAGGCCTCACCCTCGATTTGGCACGCATTCAAGCCGGACTTAGACCGCTGCTTGATCAGGTCATGAGCGAAGCCAGTCTCGTCGACGAACAAGCCGCCGCGTTGGCCGTCAAGCAGGCGCAAGGCAGTCCCGAAGAGGCCGTGTTTTTTCTGCGCGCGCACCGCAGCACCCTCCCGCGCTTGCACACGACCGCGACGCTCGATACCGCCTCCATGCTGCTCGAACGGCGCATCAGTGCGACGTTCAAAGACGTACCGGGCGGCCAGATTCTGGGTGCGTCGGTCGACTACCTGCACCGCCTGCTGCGTTTTGAGTTGATGAACGAAACGGACGCCGATGCGGCGCATGCAGCTGCCAGCATCCTTCCCACCGAAGCCGCACCGTCGCCCGCCGACCTGACGGCACCCCGCGTCAGCGACGTCCTGCGTCGTGAAGGGTTGCTGCCGGACGTCCCGCCGGACCCGACTGAGCCCGCTGACGTGACGACCATGTCGCTGAGTATCCCCGCACCGCGTAGCGCCCGCCTGCAAGTCCTCACGCGCGGCCAAACCGGGACGGTCACATCACTGGGTTACGCGAGCTTACGCGGGTACGGCCCGATGCTGCACCCGACCGTTGGGGAGTTGCGTGTGGGTTGGTTACCGGTTGAGGTCGCTGATCCCATGGCGGATAGCGACGATGAAGACGAGCGGTACCACGTCGGGCACGTGCAAGCCACCGAGGTGGAAACGTTCGTTCCGGTGCACGAGACGTCCGCGGACGGCCAAGACCGACTGCGTTTTGATATCGGTTACGGCTTTTGCTTCGGGCAGAACGAAACCAAGGCAATCGCGATGAGTCTGCTCGACCGCACCCTGGAAACGCCCGGGGCGGCCGCTGTCCACGACGAAGAGTTCGTGTTGCTCCACGTCGACAGTGTCGAATCCAGCGGCTTCATCTCGCACCTCAAACTGCCGCATTACGTCACGTTCCAATCGGAGCTGCAAGCGGTCCGTGACACGCAACGCGAACGCGAAGGTGACGCATCGTGAAACATCCGTTCGCTTTTCTCGATGAAGGATCCAAACGTGAGATTCGGCGTGCCGCCTTCAAGGCCGTATGCATTCCTGGTTACCAGGTGCCGTTTGCCTCTAGGGAGATGCCGATCGCGCGTGGTTGGGGTACGGGCGGCCTGCAGTTAACGCTCGCCCTGATCGGCCCGCAAGACACCCTTAAGGTCATCGACCAAGGGACCGATGAGAGCGTCAATGCCGTGAACATCCGGCGTTTGGTGCACGCCACCACCGGCGTGCAAACGACCCACCACACCGCGGACGCCACCCTCATTCAATCCCGCCACCGGGTACCCGACAGGCCCCTGTCGGCCAAGCAAATTCTGGTGCTGCAGGTGCCCATCCCAGAGCCATTGCGTCGCGTGGAACCCCGCGAGCACGTCACCCGCAAGCGCCATGCTGAAGCCGACTACACCGCCGCCTACCTGGCTCTCTTCGAACGGGTCCTCAAGTACGGCTCAGCCTCCGCAGGTGCCGACCACCCGGTGATGGTGGCCGGTAGGCACGTCATGGCGCCGAGCCCCATCCCCAGGTTGGACAACGAAAAGCTGCATAGGGCCGAGCACCTCACGTTGCTCGGTGCAGGGCGCGAGAAGAAGATTTACGCGGTCCCTCCCCACACGGAGGTGCACTCCTTGGCGTTTGATGACGTGCCGTTTGAGGTGGAATCGTTCGGCGATCAAGCCTGCAGTACCTGCGGCACGACGGGCGTGTTTCTCGACGAGTTTGACGATGGCGACGGTGGCACCTTGTACCGCTGTAACGACACAAGCGAATGCTTGGCGCGACTGAACGCGCAAGGTGCGCCGTTATGAACGTCGCACCGGACATGCCACCCCGTTTAGAGGCTCACGGCATTCACGTCCGCCACGGTCCAGGCTGCGACCGCTGCTTGACCGGCGCCGGTCCTGAGCAGGGAAACCGCTGTGCTGCGTGCGGGACGGTGCACGCAGTCCGCCAGGTTGACGTCCAGGCGTTTGATGGTGAGGTGCTGGGCATCGTGGGTGAAAGCGGCAGCGGCAAGTCATCCCTGCTGCGTACCCTCGCCTTGGAGCAGGCACCCAGCGCTGGGATGTACCTGATTCGCGAAGACGGACCGGACGACCACCAGAACCGTTTTGACGCGTCAGACCAAGCCATCCGCCGCCTCAGAAACGAAACCATCGGCCTGGTCCGGCAGCACGCCCACGAGACCCTCCGAATGAGGTTATCCGCGACCGGCAACATCGCCGAGACGATGCTCGCCGCGGGTCACCGTCACGTGGGGCGCATGCGCGAGCGCGCAGCAGGCCTACTCGACGACGTGAGCATTGCGCGGGATCGCCACTTAGACGCGCCCGCCACCTTCTCAGGTGGCATGCAACAACGCGTCCAAATCGCGCGCGCCATCGCCAACAATCCGCCCGTGCTGCTCCTGGACGAGGTCACGACCGGCCTTGACCTGTCCGTGCAAGCCCGCGTCCTCGACCTCATCCAACGCATTCAGCGCGAACGCCAAATGACCGTCATTCTCGTATCGCACGACCTTGCGGTGGTGCGGATGCTGGCCGATCGCACGCTGGTGATGCGGCACGGCCAGGTCATCGAGCATGGCTTGACCGATCGGATTCTGGAGGACCCCCACATGCCTTACACGCAAGAGTTGGTGCAGTCGCTGTTATGACCACCGCCCCCGCACATCGCACCCTTATCGCCGGCGGGACAGTGGTCACCCGTGACGGCACGTACCAAGACCACGCTCTGGTAATCGCAGGCGACCGTATCGTCGCGGTTGAACGCGCCGACAGCCTTGACGTGCAAGCGGGCGACGTGCTGGTCGATGCGCGTGGCGCGGTGGTCATGCCGGGCATGATCGACTTGCACTCCGATTATGTTGAGCGCATGGCGGCCCCAAGGCCGACGGCGGTGATGGATTTCCGTCTCGCACTCAGGGAAGCCGAACGCGAACTGATCGGTCACGGCGTGACGACGATGTATCACTCGCTTTCGATGTACGCCTTGGATGCGTTCGCATCCAACCCCGTGCGGTCGGTTGAACACTCACGGCGGCTGATTGAAGCGATCGCATCGATCCACGAGGCGTCCCACCTCATTCACCACCGCTTTCATGCCCGCTACGAGATCGATAACGTCGAACGCGTTGATGAACTCAAGGGGTACCTGGAGCGCGGCATGGTCCATCTCCTGTCGTTCATGGACCACACCCCCGGTCAAGGTCAATACCGCGACCTGGAGGTGTTCCGTGAAACCGTGAAGGGCTACAGCAACTTAGACGACACGCAGGTGGACGCCCTGATTGAAAAAAGCCAAACGCGGGCGAAGTTAACCATGGAGGCGCTTGAGGCCTTGAGTGCGTTTGCCCGCCATCACGGGGTACCGGTCGCATCGCACGATGACGATTCCAGCGAGAAGCTGGATGTTGCCGCCCGGTTCGGGACGCAAATCAGTGAGTTTCCCGTCAGCTTGGCGGTGGCGCATGAGGCACGCCAGCGTGGTTTGCACACGTTGGCGGGAGCCCCGAACGTCCTCCTTGGGGGGTCGCACAGCAATAACCTTTCGGCCTTGGAGGCCGTCAGGGAGGGAGCGATCGACATCCTGTGCAGCGATTACTATCCTGCCGCGCTGCTTCATGCCGTGTTTCAGTTGCATCGCGAGGCACCCCTTGCGCTGCATGACGCGGTCGCGCTGGTCACGTGCAACGCAGCGGATGCAGCAGGCATCGGCCATGAGGTGGGGGATCTGGCCGCCGGCAAGCGTGCCGACGTCCTGATTGTCGACGAACTGGCCGACGGCATGCCGGTGGTCCGCACGGCGTTTGCAAGCGGCGTCCGCGCGTTTGAAGGTCGTTACCGTCACAGCCACCACGGGGCCGTGGCGTGAAGCGCCTCAGCGAGGCGCCCAACGTACACCCGAGTGTGCAAGCGCGCAATACAACGTACGGGACGTACGTTGAGGTCCCCGAATTATGCGTCCTAGAAAACGTTCATATTGGCGACTACAGCTACTGCGGTCCTGGCACGATCATGCAGAACGTCCATGTCGGCAAATTTGCCAACATTGCAGCACTCACGCGACTGGGTCCAACGGCGCACCCCATGGAGCGGGCGTCTCTTCACCATTTCACGTACCGCAGCGCGATGTACGGCATGGGCCCCAACGACGACGCATTTTTTGCGGAGCGCGAGGCACGGATGTGTTGGATTGGCCACGACACGTGGATCGGTCACGGTGCTGTGGTGATGCCCGAAGTCACGGTCGGCACCGGAGCGGTGGTGGCGGCCGGCGCGATCGTGACCAAAGACGTACCGCCGTACACGATCGTGGCGGGGGTGCCCGCACGCGTGGTGCGCGAGCGGTTTACGTGGACGGTTCAGGAGGCGCTGATGCGGATCGCTTGGTGGGAGTGGCCGCATGAGCGTCTTGCGGACGCCATGGATGACTTTCGTGGACCGATCGAGACGTTCATTGCGAAGCACGATCCGCAGGAAACCAAATGACCGTCTTGCGCGTGGAAGCCCTCACGAAAACGTTTCAGGTGCACGCCTTCAACCAGCAGGTTCCGGGGTGTCAGCAGGTGACGTTCAACGTGCTTAAGGGTGAGTTTGTCGGCATTACCGGACCGTCTGGGAGCGGCAAGTCAACGGTGATGAAGCTGATCCACAGGACTTATGAGGCGGACGCCGGGCGGGCGTGGTACGTCACACAACAAGGTGAGACGGTGGACTTAGCGTCGTGTGACGACCGGACCGTCGTGGCACTCAGGCGTCAGGAAATCGCGTACGTCAGCCAGTTTCTGCAGGTCATCCCACGCACCACAGCGCGAGAGCTCGTCGAGCGCAGCATGTTGGACCGGCAAGTCGCTCCAGAAGACGCCTCGCGTGAAGCGGCCGCGGTGTTAAAGCGGTTTGGCTTACCGGAGCCGCTTTGGGACATGTTTCCGCGGACGTTCTCGGGTGGTGAAA
>CAJXNS010000058.1 GCA_913057165.1 uncultured Trueperaceae bacterium | reverse complement strand
GGAACCCTCAACCAGGAATACGCCGCGGAACTGGCGGCGGATGCGTTCACGCTCACCGCACGGTACGACGCCGCGATTGCCGAACGCCTCACGGGCGGGTCGTTCGCCAGCCTCGCCCTTGAGGATTCAGAAACGCTGCGGTACGGCGAAAACCCCCACCAGCAAGCGCGCGTCCACCGCCTCGCGAACACCAGCGCGCCAGGCCTGCTGGATGCCGTCCGTCACCAAGGCAAACCGCTCAGTTACAACAACCTCATCGATGCCGACGCGGCACACAAGGCCGCCTGGGACGCCCGCCATGCCGCCGGCATGCCGGCCGCGGCGGTCATCAAGCACGCCAACCCAGCCGGCTTGGCCGCCGCGCCAGACCTTCCGGCCGCCCTGGCGTCCGCCTGGGCGGGCGACCCCGTCAGCGCCTTCGGCAGCGTCATCGCCCTCACGGAACCGGTCGATGATGACCTCGCCGCCTGGCTTGAAGGCCGCTTCGTGGAGGTCCTCATCGCGCCGAGCTTCACGCCCGCTGCACTGGAGCGGCTCGGCAAACGCAAGAACCTGCGTGTCCTCGCCTGGCCGGAACGCCCCCAAGACGCCCGCGAGACCGTCTACAAGAGCATTGCGGGTGCGCTGGTTGCCCAAGACGAAGACACCCTGGCAGGCGAGGCGCTTGAGGTGGTCACGGACACCCCATTCTCTTCGCTGCATACCGCCCTCGCGCCGTTCGGGATTGCGGCTGCAAAACACTTAAGAAGTAACGCCGTCGCGCTGGTCTCCCCGCGCGACCCCGCCGAACCTGCCGCCGGTGCTTGGTTGACCGGTGCGGGCATGGGGCAACCCAACCGCTTAGACGCCTTAGCCCGCCTGACCGTGCCGCGCTTTCACGAAAAAGACGGCATCCGCATGGAAGACGCCCTGCTCATCAGCGACGCGTTCTTCCCGTTCCGCGATAGTGTCGATGCGGCCGCGGAGCACGGCATTCGCGCGATCGTGCAGCCCGGCGGTAGCGTCCGCGACGACGAAGTCATCCAAGCCTGCAACGAGCACGGCATCGCCATGGCGTTCACCGGACGCCGCCACTTCCGCCACTAGGAGGCACCGTGGATTACAAGCAAGCCGGCGTGGACATCGAAAAAGGCGACCGTTTCGTCAGCAGCATCGCAGGCCTGATTAAAAGCACGCACACGCCTGCTGTACGCAGCGACCTGCGCGGCTTCGCGAGCGTTTACGACCTCGGCGGCGGCCAGCTGCTGACGGCGGCCACCGACGGCGTGGGCACCAAACTGAAGCTGGCGGTGCAGACCGGCCGTCACGGCACGATCGGTCAGGACCTGGTCGCCATGTGCGCCAACGACCTCATCTGTAACGGCTCTAGGCCTTTGTTTTTCCTGGATTACGTCGCGACGGGTGAGCTTGATGAGCACGTCATGCACGACGTGGTGGCCGGCATTGCGGGCGCCTGCCGCGAGGCAGGCCTGGCCCTCGTGGGCGGCGAAACGGCCGAAATGCCCGGCATGTACCAGCCGGGGCATTACGACCTGGCCGGCTTCGCGGTCGGCCTGGTGAATGAGCCCGACCTGATCGACGGTTCGCGCGTTTCTCCGGGCGACACCCTGATCGGCCTGCCGTCAAGCGGGTTTCACTCGAACGGCTACTCCCTCGTGCGCGCCCTCATTACAGAAGACGAACACGACCTGATGCAAGCGGCGCTCACCCCGACACGGCTGTATGTGCAACCGGTCATGACCCTCCTTGCAGGACACCGCCAGGCGGTGCACGGCATGGCGCACATCACCGGCGGCGGACTGCACAACATCACCCGCATGAGCCCGCACTGCGATTTTGTGATCGACCACCTGCCCGCCCAAGACGAGCTGCCAGCCCCCATGCCTGACGTCTTACGGCGAGCGGACCTGACGCCTGAGCAGACCGCTGAGACGTTCAACTGCGGGGTCGGGTTCGTGATCGCCACGCCCGAACCGGACGTTGCTGAAGCCGCCCTGGTGGAAGCGGGTGAAGCCCCCATCCGGATCGGCCACGTCGAGGACGGCAGCGGGCAACTGACACTCCAAGCGGGCGACAGGCTCCGCTTCTGATTGTCGTGCGCGGACGACCACGCGAACGTGCGGTACCCTGAATCCTTGATGGTGGAATCCACACGCGAACCGTTACGAGGTTATCTGGCTGTAAAGCGGCCGTTAGACCTAATCGTTACGATTTTGTTCGCTCCAGTATGGATTCCTGTTATGGCCTTGGTCGCCCTTGTGGTCATGGCTGATGTCGGACGCCCGGTCCTGTTCGTGCAACCCCGCGTCGGTCGTCTTGGTAGCACGTTCAACGTCTACAAATTCAGAACCATGAAGCACACCTCTGCCCGCAGCGAGCCTGCCTTCGCGTCGCAGGATGCTGCCCGCATCAGCCGTACCGGCGCCATCCTCCGCAAGTACCGGCTGGATGAACTGCCGCAACTGTTCAACGTCTTAAAGGGCGACATGAGCATCATCGGTCCCCGCCCCGAACAGGTTGGTTTCGCGAAAACGTTCAGTGAGACCATCGACCGTTACGACGAACGGCACCGCGTGCTGCCTGGGATCACCGGCCTGGCGCAGGTCAACAGCGGCTACGCCGACGACGTCGACTCCACCAAACGCAAGCTGACGTACGACCTGGAGTACGTCCGTCACGTCTCCCCGTGGTTGGACTTGAAGATCGCCGTTCGCACGATCGGCACCATCCTCGTCGGCTTTGGCGCCAAGTAACACCCAATCGGGCGCGGCTGTGTACCGCGCGGCAGCCTGTGACCACCGGCCCAAGGGCGAACGGCCGTATGCTGCAGCGAAAACGATGAAAACCGACGAATTCGTACGCAAGGCAAGCCGAAAACGACCGATTGCGACGGGAGATGCCGTATGCACGACCCCCAAGACGCCTTCTTAAGTCGCCATGACGGCGACATGGCGCGTGCGTTCGCCCACCAGTTGTTTGCCAACCAAGACCCGACCTTCGCTGGCACGCTAAGTCCAGACACCTGGGCGGAACTCACCGACTGGGCGTACGCCCTGTTTCAGGACGGTCCGCACGACACGCCCACCATCCGCGTGGCCAACGCTGCGCCCTACCGCGTGCTACTCCTCGCGCTTGAAGACCGACCGTTCGTGGTCGATTCCGTCATGCACGCCCTCAAAGGCCTGGGCACCGAACCACGCCACGTCATCCACCCGATCTATAAGACCGAGCGCAATGAGGCAGGCGCGCTCACGGCGCTGCACCCACCCCACGGGCCCGGCCGTTACGAAGCGTTTGAACTCTACTTCCTACCGCTTGAAAGCGCCCCGGACGAAGACGCCCTCACCGCCGCGGTCACGCCCGTTTTAGACCAAGTCGTCACCGTCACAGACGCCTACGAGCCGCTCAAGGAACGCGTTCATTATCTCGCCCGCAACCTGCGCGACGCCCGCGCACGCACCGCCCAAACGCCGCACCGCAGCCTGGCGGGGGACCTGGAAGAATCCGCCCGTTTTCTGGATTGGTTGATCGACGACAATTTCGTGTTCCTGGGCGCCACCGCCTGGCCTGAAAGCAGCGACGCAGCCCCGCTTGGGCTGGACGATGTCGGCCTGAATGAGGCTGAGGTTACAGCCGCCCTGCCACCTGGCCGGCCGCTGACCGTCACCAAAAGCGAACGCGTCTCAAGCGTGCACCGCCGCGCCCGCCTGGACGTGGTGCTGGTCAACGCCTACGAAGATGGTCTGGAACCCGCCCAGCGGCACGCGATTGCCGGTTTGTTCACCAGCAAAGCCGTGGCGACACCCGTCGATGAAACACCGATCTTGCGCCGGACCCTCGCGCAGGTGCTGGAGCGCGACGACGCGGTCCCCGGCTCACACGACCACAAACAGATCGTCACGATTGTGGACTCCATGCCACGCCCTGAACTCTTTGAAAGCGACGCAGAAGCGCTACACGGTCGCGTCAGGCGGGTCATGGCGTTAGAGCAAGAGCAAGGCGTCACGCTGACCCTGCGGCACGCCGAACGGCAACGCGGCCTGGCCGCCATGGTCGTCATGCCCCGCGAGCGGTTCAGCGGCACCGTACGGATGCGCATCCAAACCATGCTCGCAGGCGCCCTGGACGCCGAACACGCGGACTACACCCTCGCCATGAGTGAAGACGAAGCGCAAGTCCGCTTCCATTTCTTCTTCGTCACCGACCGGACCGAAGCGGACGTCAACGTCCAAGACTTGCAGCGCCGCGTCGTCGAACTCACCCGCACCTGGCAGGACCGCCTGTCCACCCAACTGCACGGCCGGCACGGCGCGCAGCGCGCGACCGAAATCGAAGCGCGCTGGCTGCCCGCCTTAGGGGAGCGGTACCGCAGTGATACGTCCCCAGAACGTGCGGTGCTTGACCTCGACTACCTGCAGCGCCTAGATGGAGACGCGCCACTGGCCGACGTCCGCGGTGCACCCAGCGAAACCCAACGCCCAGAAGCGACCGAAGTGCGGCTCTACCACCGCGCGGGCACCCTGCCACTCTCCGACGTCCTACCGGTCCTCGAGCGGCTCGGCCTCCGCGTCCTCGAGCAGGTCGCCTACAACGTCAACCCGGGCGGTGAGCCTTTCGGTATCGACGCCTACCGCGTGCTCGGCCCCGGCGGTGAGCCTCTGGACCTAGACACGCAACGGGAACGTTTGGCGTCCGCCCTACCACCCCTCGTGTCGGGCGAGACCGAAAGCGACGCGCTCGACCGCCTGCTGCTGGACCCCGGCTTGACGCTGCGTGACGTGGCGCTCTTGCGGGCCTACCGCATGCAGATCACGCAACTGCAACCCAGCCTGAGTCGCGCGTCGGTGGACGCTGCCCTCACCGCCCACCCCGAAGCCACACGCGCCTTGCTCGATGCGTTTGGCGCCCGTCACGACCCACAGGTCAGCGACCGACAACACGCAGCCGAGGACGCAACGGCACGCTTTGAGGACGCCCTCGAACGCGTTGACTCGCTCACGCAAGACGGGGTGCTGCGCGACCTGATGAACCTCGTGCACGCCACCGTCAGGAGCAACCACCACACCGGTGCAACGGTCCTCGCCCTGAAGTTCGATGCACGCCTGGTCGCGTCCATGCCGAGCCCAAGGCCGCAGTTTGAAATTGCGGTGCACGGCCCACGGGTGGAAGGCACCCACCTGCGTAGCGGACCGGTCGCCCGGGGCGGCATTCGCTGGTCCGACCGGCCCGATGACGTCCGCACCGAGGTACTCGACCTCATGAAGACCCAACGCGTCAAAAACGCGGTCATCGTGCCGGTCGGCAGCAAAGGCGGCTTCGTCATTAAGGACGCACCGGCAGAGCCAGCAGCGCGGGCGGCGTACGCACGCGAGCGTTACCGCGAGTACATCGGCGCCCTTTTGGACGTGACCGACAACCGCAAGGACGGACGGGTCGTGCATCCAGACGGCGTGGTGGTTCACGACGGTGAGGACCCCTACCTGGTGGTTGCTGCGGACAAAGGCACCGCCACGTTCAGTGACCTCGCAAACGAAATCGCGGTCGCACGAGGGTTTTGGCTTGGTGACGCCTTCGCATCGGGCGGCACGAACGGTTACGACCACAAAGGCCTCGGCATTACCGCCCGCAGCACGTGGGTGAGCGTCGACCGGCACTTAAATGAAATGGGCCTGAACCCGCACGAGGACCCCGTAACGGTTGCCGGCATCGGCGACATGAGCGGTGACGTGTTCGGTAACGGTCTGCAAGACCGCCGCAACCTGAAGTTGGTCGCCGCCTTCGATCACCGTCACGTGTTCATCGACCCGAACCCGGACTTAGACGCGTCGTACGCCGCGCGTGCTGCGCTATTTGAGATGCCGCGGTCAAGCTGGGATGACTACCCAAGGGACGCCCTCAGCGCGGGCGGCATGATCATCCCGCGCGACGCCAAGTCCGTCCAGCTCACGCCAGAAGCCAATGCGCTGCTGGGCCTTGACGGCACGCCGCAAAGCGGCCTGGCGCTCGTGCGTGCGGTCCTCACCCTGGATGTGGACCTGCTCTGGAACGGCGGGATCGGCACGTACGTCAAAGATGAGAGCGAACGGCACGCCGACGTCGGGGACGCCGGCAACGACGCCGTTCGCGTGAACGCCCAAGACCTGCGCGCCCGCGTGGTGGGTGAGGGAGGCAACCTTGGGTTCACGCCGCTCGCCCGCAGCGCGTACGCCCGGCAGGGCGGACGGCTGGATAGCGACGCCATCCATAACGTCGGTGGGGTGGACCTGTCCGACCGTGAGGTCAACCTTAAGATCCTCCTAGCAGGCCCAGTGCAGCAAGGAGACCTCAGCGAGGAAGGCCGCAATACACTCCTGCATGACGCGACAAATGAGGTTGTGGACCTTGCCCTGCATGATGCCGCTCAGCAAAGCCTGGCGTTGAGCCTCGCGGCACGGCGCGCCGAGCGCGACCCGGATGTGGTCTCGTCGCTGCATACGTACTTAGAGGATGAAGCGGGCCTCGATTCAGCCGTTGAGGGTCTGCCTGACCGAAAGCAACGCGAAGCCCGCCGCCGTGAAGGGTTGGGGCACACCCGCCCGGAGCTGGCGGTGCTGCTGGCGTACGTGAAGATGGGTGTGTATGAACGGCTGCTGCGGTCAAGCGTGCCGGACGACCCGGCCCGTGAGCGCGAGCTTCACGCTTACCTGCCACCCACCGTCCAAGCGGCGTTTCCTGACGCAGCCGCCGCGCACCCGTTGCGGCGTGAAATCATCGCCACGGTGCTCACCAACCGCCTGGTCGACCTGCTCGGCCCAACGTTCGTGCATCGCGCCATGCGCGATACGCGCGCGAGGCCCATCGAGGTGCTCACGGCTGCCATCAAGGCGACCGACCTGCTCGATGTGCACACGCACGCCTGGCGGCTTGAGGCCGCAGACGGCGTGGCGCTTGACGGTCGCTACGACGCGATTGAAGAGCTCGTGAAGGCCGCCGGTGGTGTGACCGCCTGGATGCTGCTTAACGGCCGGGCAGACGGCAGCCAGGAAGACCCGGTGGTGTCAAGGAAAGCGAACCTGGGGGCGGTCCTTGAGGCCCTCCCTGAGGTGGTGCAAGGCGCCGACCGTGACGGGTTTGAAGCCCGCCAAGCCCACTTTTTGGAGGCGGGCTTCCACGAAGCGGACGCCCAGCGTGCGGCCGGGTGGGACTTGGCGCCCGTCGCGCTTGAGGCGGCTGAGGCCGGGCGCTTGCACGGTGTGGACGCTCGCCTGGCGGCTGGTGCGTTCTTCGCGCTAGGGGCGGAACTGAAGCTGGGCTGGTTGCGTGACCGCTTAGGCGTCCTCGAGCATGGCGGGACGTGGGAGGCGGTGGCCGCTCGCGGTTTGGTGCTTGACTTACGGGCGCTGCAACGCGACCTTACGGGCGCGTACCTGCAAGCCGGCGGGGAAGACGGTGCGGGTGTGACGGCATTCTTGGACGGCGTGGACGCCATTCAGACGCGTTACCGGCCTGCGCTGGCGGAGGTGGAAGCCGCCGAATCGGTCACGCTGGCGCACGGCACCGCGCTCGCCCGGCAGTTGCGTCTC
>CAJXNS010000057.1 GCA_913057165.1 uncultured Trueperaceae bacterium | reverse complement strand
GGTGAAGGTAGGTGTTGAGCAGCCCATGACCGAGAACGTCCCGGCCGTGCTTCGGCATGCTGGGCCTGTTAAGAAACGGAGGAATGGATGCGGTGACCGCTGGGACTTGACCGGGTAGTGCTTTGATGACGAGGTCGCGGTCGGCCAGCACATGCGGTCCGTACGTTCGGGTGCTGGCCGGCGCGATGTGAATCACGTCGACGAATGCACTGGGATGTTCATCCTGCAAATACTCGTAGGCGTGGTTGGCAAACAGGTTGCCTTGTGAGTAGCCCACTAGGACCAGCTCTCGGTTGTCACTCACCCAATCGCGTAGTTTGCGTTGATGGCGGTCGTAATCGGCCTGGGTCGCCTTGGAAGGCCCCAGCTTCAATGCTTCGGTAAGGCGCCGGTTGAGGTCGCGTTTGAGCCAGTCGTGAAATGGCTTCAGGCCGGGTCGTTCGGCGAGAATGGCCTTCCAAGCCTCGTTGCGTCCCGACGCCACGTCAAGCGCCAGGTTATAGCGTTCGATTGTTTCACCGTTCGCCTCTTCAATGCGTTGCGCAAACGTTTCAATCAGGTCGAACCATAGGTTCTCGTGCGTGTTGTAAAGCAGCGCGCTTGACTTTTCGGCGTACCAGACGAGCCCATCGGCGAGTTCGCCTAGAAGGACAGACCCGCGGGTACCCGCTTCAGATGAGGTGCGGACACCATTGAAGAACGCGATTTGGTGGTGCGGCACGGGTTGCCATGATTTGCGGTTCGCGATGTTGAAGCACTCGTTGTAGTGCAGACCAGCTTCTGCTGTACTCAGGGCAATGAGCGCAAGCAGGACGACACCCCAGCGCTTACGGCGATTCATGCGTCCACTCGTCGCTGCAAGGATCGCCTTGCCCAAGACCCCACGAACGGCCGTTCAGGTTTTCTTCAAACCGACGATACGCCTGCCAGCGCTGGGGTGTGTTGGTGGAGAAGGCGATGATGTCGTCAATGGTCACGTCGGTGTGACGGTCCCCTCGGCGAACCTCAAAATCACAAAGGACCGCCTTGGTGACCGCACGGTGGGCCTCAAGGAACGCCTCTTCGTCATTCACGTCCACCTCAAGCTTGCGTTGAAACGCGACGGCGAACTCGCGTAATGCTTCAACCTGCTCAGGCGGTACGTCCTTGGTTGATTCTTCCTCAAGGATGGTCTCAATGTCATCGCGAACGCCGTTGTCGTTTTCATCAATCCCGCGCACGGTGGGCGTCACATCGGTGGCACGCGGTTCGTCTTGGGTTGCGAGCACCGCATTGAGCGCTTCGGTGATCGCCCCGGCCGGTATGGCAGGCATCGGGTCGGACTCAACCTCTGGCGTTTCCGTCTCTGTGGGCGGTGCGGCCGGTGCGGCGTCCGTGCGCGGTGGCGGGCTTGCTTCGTCGTTCTCGCCGTCTAAGTCGGTGTAACCACAGGCGGCCAGGCCGACGGTGAGGGCGAGTCCAAGGAGGGTGGATCGGATGGGCATACAAAGGTTCCCTTCCCGAGCGTTCTGCTCGTGCTGAGAACCTAAGGCCTGGCGTGCAGCCAGCCTTCAAGCGAGCGGGCTTAAGTCAGGCGGTTGTGCGCTTGAGCCTAGAGCGCTGCGTTGCCGTGCGTGGCTAAGGCGGCGTGAGTTCGCGGATCGCGCCGTCGCTTGCGTCCACCAAGATCAGCACGCGACCGTCGGTCGTGACGTGCACATCCCTGACGCGCTCGACGCCGACGCGGAAGTGTTCTTCGCCGACCACCTCGTCGCCGTCCAGTCGGAGGCGCACCAACCCACCCGGGTTGAGCGAACCGATGAGGACGCTGTCTTGCCAGGCGCCAAACAAATCACCTTGGTAGAACGCCATGCCGCTTGGGGCGATGACGGGATCCCAGAAGTACCGTGGCTCAACGATGCCGGGAGCGGATGCCTCGCCGCTGCCGACGGGCGTGCCGTTGTAGTTGATGCCGTAAGAGACGTCCGGCCAGCCGTGGTTGCCGCCGGCGTCCGGCCGGTTGAGCTCATCTCCACCACGCGGGCCGTGTTCCACCGTCCAGAGGGCACCGCTGCTGGGGCGCACGGCCGCGGACTGCACGTTGCGGTGGCCGGTCGACCAGATGACGGACGCGGCATCGGCGACGGGTGGGCCGCCTGGATCGAGCCTGACGACCTTGCCGGCCAGGTCGCTCGGGTCTTGCGCCCGCGGTGGGTTGCCACGGTCGCCAAACGTGACGAACAGATCGCCGTCCGGTGCGAACGCCAAGCGTGACCCGTAATGCACCGTGGCGCTTGTGGCGGGGCTTTGGATGAGCAGGTCGGTGACGCCTGTCAGCGCTCCGTCTTGCAGAACGGCGCGCGCGACCGCGGTGGAGGCTGTGCCAGGTGTGCTGCCCGGTTTGGCGTACGTCAAGAAGACGTGAGCGTCACTGGCGAAGGTGGGGCTTACCGCCACGTCTAGGAGCCCGCCCTGTCCGCTGGCGGCGACGCTCGGGACGCCACCGATTTCGCTTCTTGAGGACCCGTCTGCGGACAGCAACCACAACCGTCCGGGTCGTTCGGTGACGAGCATGCGGCCGTCAGGCAGCACGTCCAAACCCCACGGTCGCTCAAGGCCTGTGGCGAGCGTTTGCACCGTGAGGTTCTCATAGGTGATTGCTTCGGGTGCACGCGTTTGGGCGTCAAACGCAGGTGTGAGATGGGGGGCGTTTCTTGGCCCCTGATCGACCGGAGCCGCTTGCGCGGCGGTGGTGCTTGATGTGGTGCAACCGGCGGTGAGGACGGCGGCGAGTAGGGAGGACGTCACGAAGCGTGCGCGCATACGACATTCGTAGCACGCCAAGGCTCTAGGCGCTGTTCAGGTGTGGCTCACGCGGCCTTGAGGCGACCCCCGCAACGGCGGTGCCGGTAACGGCCGGGTGGGTGTTTGGGTGTGCGGTAGAACACCACCGCTTCGCCGCACGCTTCACACTCCCAGCGGACGTTTGGTGTGGCGATGGGTGTCCCGCTGCACGTGGCGCGTGGGGTGGCACCGATCTCCTTGGCGACCTGCTTCCACAGGGGCCCGTGTCCTAGGCTTGCGCGGCCGTGTCGTAGGTAGGCGACGGCGTGCGCGATTTCGTGCAGGAGCGTGTCCATCACGCGCTGTTCGTCGCCGGTGGTGATCAGGTGGCGGCTGATGCGGACCGTGCCGGCGTCGGCGTCGCGCTTTAACGTCATGGTGCCAAGCGTTCGTTTGCCACGACCAAACCCGAACGTCCAGCCGTGCAGGCCGTGGGTGAGCATTTGTTCCGCGGCGATGTCCTCCCAATGCTGAAACGCAAGCCCGGTTGGCCTGGGGCGTTCTAGGTGGATGACCCCGCGGGGGTCGTGGTGTTCGGCCTTGGTCACGGGCGTACGTTAACCGCCGGCCGTGGCAGGCTTGGTGAGCCTTAGGCGTGTGCCGCGAACGTGCCGGCGGTTGCCGCACCCACCGCGTGCGACGCTTGGTGTCGTCATGGGAGGGTGTCGTGGTGATGCCCCGTGGCCGTTTATGCTGCAGGCATCGCGAACGGAGGTCGCTGTGAACGACGACGCAAAGCAAGACCCGATGCCCGATGGTTTGGATGCAGTGGGTGATTCTGATCTGGAGGCGCTTGCGGCCCGCCTTGACGCCCACGCCGATTACCGCGTGCTGCGGCGGCTTGAGCGTGATGTCCGCGATCCGGAGGCAGGACCCACCGTCAGGCGTGCGCTGTACCTGGACGTGGAGACGACCGGAATGGACGCCTCGAGCGACGCCATCATTGAGCTGGCGATGCTGCTCTTTGGTTACGACGCCGAAGGCCGCGTCACCGGCGTGGAAGAGGCGTTCGATCGTTTTGAAGATCCCGGGCGGCCCATACCGCCAGAAATTCAAAAGCTGACCGGCATTACCGATGCCGATGTGCAAGGCCAGGCCTTCGACGACGCGGAGGTGGAACGCTTTCGGGCGTCAGCGAACCTGGTGATTGCCCACAACGCGCGGTTTGACCGGTCGTTTATCGACCGTCGCTTCCCGGCGTTCGCCGACATGCCTTGGGCCTGCAGTCAGGCGGACGTCCCGTGGCGGGCGATGGGCCTTGAGAGCGCCAAGCTTGAGTACCTCGTCTACCGCATGGGGCGTTTTTACGACGGCCACCGCGCGATTGAGGACTGCCATGCGGGCGTGTTTCTGCTCGCCCAGTCGGCTCCCACCGGTGAGGGGACGTTCATGCAGCGGCTGCTGGATCAAGCGAGGACGCCTGCCTACTTGGTGGAGGCTGTGGGTTCGCCTTACGAGACCAAAGACCGTCTGCGGTTACGGCGGTACAAGTGGCATAACCCCACCAAGACTTGGTGGAAGATCGTGCCGGGCGAAGCACTTGAGGAAGAACGCGCTTGGTTGGCAGCGGAGGTTTACGGCGGCCGTAACGGCGCGCGGGAGCGCCGCATTGAGCCCAAAGACCGTTTTAAGTTCTAGTTGGGACGTAAAACCACCTCGCTAGAGACAACCTATGGTACGCATCTCGTGTTTGCGTGACAGGTGTGGTACTGTCTGGCGACCCTTGTGGTGGGGGCGGAGGCTTGCATGACGTCACGCCATGTACCGGCGGAACGCGGCGCAAACCAATCTGGTTTAAGAGCACGTGTCGGCCTGACGCGCCATTGCGTCAACTCAGGCGTCATCACCCTCCCCTTCGCCCTCCAGGAAGCCCTTCCTGAGGGCGAGTTTTCCGTCATGGACGCCGACGGTGGGTCCACCCACCAAGTGCGCGTCACCGCAGGTCGGCCACGCCGCATGCACGGTTTAAGTGCATTTGTTCAAGCCTACGGTCTTCAGGTGAACGACCGCATCGAGATTACGATTCAGCCAGACGGTGGGGTGCGCCTACGCGCCGAACGGAAAACCCCCGCCGGGCAAGCCCCCGCAGAGAGCGCGACGGCAGCCGCACCCGAAACCGGTGATGCCGCCACCAAACCCGACCTGCCTCTTGGCGATGCAACGGGTGAACGGTCGTCAGATGGCACCGTGGTTGAGCGCATCGGAACGGTGACGGTACGACGCATTAATGCGCGTCAAGGTGACTTCCAGTCGGAAGCCACCCTTGCGAACGCCGACGATATTGAGCGTGCACTTGCCGCCCGCAAAGCGGAGCTGGATGCTGAGGCTGACGCTGGTGCAGAGTTTGAGCCGCTTGAAGACCACTTCCTTCTCTCCGACACGCCAGCCGAACCAGCCGCCGCTGAAGAGGAGCCTGAACAGGGCGGCCTCTTCGCCGCCACCAGCCAGCCTCAAGGCCCAGCGCTAGGGGCGCGTGCGCGTGACGACCAAGAAGCAGCACCCGCGTCTGACAGCAGGCGCAACCCGCGTGAAGAGGCACTCTCGCAAGCCGGTGACCTGCGCAGCCAAATGCTGCGGTGGTTCATGCGGCCGGACGTGCCGGTCATCGTGCCTTTTGAGCGCCTCATGCAAGAGTTTGGTTTGACACGCGACGTTGTGGCCGACGTGATCGACGGCATTGTTGAAGACCCCCCTGAGGGCCTATCGCTCACCTTGATTCGCGAAGGCACCCTGCGGGTGGCCCAGACCGAAGTCGCGGTGAACACCGACCATCAGCGCGCGTCGTAAACAAGCCCGTCGCCGGTCAACCCAGGTTAAGACAAAGACGCATTCCACACATCAAGCAACCAACGGGCGTGTTCGGCGGTTTCGCCGCCAGCCTGCAGGCTTGCAAGGGCCGGGGCTGGGTTTCCAGGCGCATCGGACACGTCCGGACCCCGCAGGCAGCCTGCGGCGTCCAGGTGCTGCTCAAGCGCCTTCATGGCGTCCTTACGAAAGCCTTTCACTTCACCGCGTTCAAGCGCGTCCACGAGTTTGCGGCCGTCGCGACCGACCTCTTCGGTTTTTTCCCAAACGCGCCCGAAGAACCTGTCAGACACCGCCTCGCTCTCCTGTAGGTGTTCTGCGGTCACGGGCCGCGGTTGCGTTTGCGCAAGATCTTTAAGCCACGCGCGAAGGGCAGGCAGGCGCCGTTGGATGCATGCGGCCGCCTCGCGACCCACGAGGTGCGTCAGGGTGGTGGTGTCATCCGCCACACCGCCAAGCTGTCCGAGATCCACCACGCGCTGGGTGACGAGCGTCTGAACATCGTCAAGTCGGTCAGGCAGCAGAAAAAGGACGTGCGTTTGGTTGGGGGCAAGCGGGTCGGGTGCTGGCACAGCAAGGGACGTGGCGTAGGCTCGCCAGTCACCGTTGACCGGCGGGGCCGGTGGCGGCTGGCGTTCGGGTAGGGGCACGCCCGCCCAGTCGGGTGCCGTGTCGTTGTTGAGGTCCTCCATGTGGCGTACGTGCGGCATGAGGCTCGGCCTATCGGCATCCTGCAGCGCCGCAGACCACAGGCGGGCGTCGTCCTCCCGCGAGGAGAGGTACAGGATTTGGTGCGTGTTCGCAATCTCAGCGAGGGCGCTTGCGACCGCGGCAAAACGGTCGGGGTCGCTGGTGGTGAGCGCTTCATCAAGCACCAGTGGAAAACCAAGCCCTTCGCCGCTTCTTGGAAGCGACGCTGTCCTCAAGGCAAGCAGCAGTTGGGCTGAGGTGCCGGTTGAGAGCGCATCGAACCCCAATTCAGCCCCGCTGCTGCGGTCGATGACCTCCGGTTGTGGTTGGCCATCATCGCCTGTCTTGATCCGTAGTTCGTAGCGGTGGTGCGTGAACTGCTCAAAGTTTGTTTTGGCGGCCTGCAGCAGTTGTGGCGTCCGACGTCCGGTTTGCACGCCGGAAATATCGTCAACCACAGCGGCCGCCAAGTCGGCAGCCACAGCCTCGTCGTACACGGTTTGCAGATCGTCACGTGCCGCTTGGGCTGCGGCTTCAAGCGATGGACGTTCGTGGCTGCTGGCAACACGCTCGATTTCGCTCTCAGTCTCGGTGATCCGTCTTTGGATCGCGTCGCGTTGCTCAGCCGCCTCATCGCACGCCTCGTGGGCGGCGGTGATGGCGTGCACGTCGCGCGCCTCAACCCACGCATGAAGTTCGGCGTCGTCGCTGGCGCGCGCCTCAAGGGTGCGCTTGGCTTGCTTGGCGCGTGCGTGGGCGTCACGCTCGGCCACCTGCGCCTCGGTCCAGGCGGGCAGACCGGAAGCCCACATGCGCAAGTCGGAGACGGCATCCGCACCGTCGCCACGGCCGCCGAGGGTTGCGTGCAGGTCACGAAGACGCGTGCGAACGTCGTGTTCTTCCGCTTCGGCAGCCTCACGCTCAAGTTCGGCGCGATTCAGGGCCTCCCTGGCGGCCTGCGCGCGCTTTGCTTCGGCCTGCAACGTTTTGAGGTGGGCACGCCAGTCGCTGGCGGGAGCTTCTTCTGGAGGGAGGTCGGTGATGCCTGCGGTGGTCAGTTCCGAACGCAGACGCTGCCGAAGGGATGTGGCGGCCGCTTCCGTGGCATCTAGCGTGTCTTGGGCCCGCTCCGCCTCATTGCGGTCGGCCTGCAAACGCGTCAAGAACGCCCAGCGGTACGCCCGTTGGGCCGACAATGTTTCGGGTGAGAGGCCGTGCGCCGCGGCGAGCTCGGAGGCGGTGTGCTCTGCTTGCTGCAGGTCTGCTGCGTGGGTGGGGTCGGCGTCCTGCAGGTTCG
>CAJXNS010000056.1 GCA_913057165.1 uncultured Trueperaceae bacterium | reverse complement strand
TAGTTGCAACCACGCCAGCTGTACGACCGAACCCGCCAAGAACGCCACCATCGCCACCACCAACCCATCGGTCGGCTCTAGCCACACCCCAAGCCCCATCAACGCAGCACTCACGACCAGAAATAGCCCCACCGACTCGCTGATCGCACGCGTCTCTCGCTCAAAGACCAATTGCCCCTGCACGTAATTACGGAACACATCGATCGGTCCCCAAAGCATTCCCACCCAAAACGCCCGCCGGGCAAGATCCGCAAGTTCGGGCCGCAAACCGGACACCGTCTCAAACCACCACGTCGACAGAGGTGTTGCGGCAACCGTCAACGCCACCGCCGATACGGCCCCCGCCATCAACCACGCAAAACGCTTAAGCATCGGCTGAGCATCCGGTTCATCCATCAACGCCACAACCACTTCGTTGTAGGCGTACCCCACGCTCCGCAGTAAAAACACGATGCCGTTCACAACCGGCCACGCCGCCAGCGACGCCAACGCCGCCGGCATGCGACCGATCCCCGCAGCACCTACCGGCTGCACAAGCAGGAGCAGCAAACTCGTCAGCGCCAGCGGCACATAAAAACGACCAAACGCCGCCCACGAAAGTTCAGGATCGACCGGCGGCTCGTCACGAAGTGGACCCTTCACGAGGCGCCGCGTCCGCAAGCCCGTATACAGCGCCTCAGCGGTCACGCCACTCGCAATGGCCACCGTGGCCACCACAACACCTTGAACGGAACCCACGACCAAGCCAAGCAGCGCCACCGACGACACGGTCAGCAAACGGATCCCAGTGCCCACCCCCACAGCGCGCGACGCGCCATAACGAATCAGCAGACCCTGATGAAAGCGCCGGTAGGCGATCGTCCAGGTCCAAGGCAGCATGATCTGAAGCCCCAAACGGGCTGGCTCCACCACATCGGCAGGCGGGTTGAACAACGGCACCAACACCGCATCAAAAAGCGGGGTGAACGCAAGAAGGGCGTGCAGGACCGTAAGCAGACCGCCTGCCACCATCATGAACCGGTGCATCTTTAGGTACGACGCGTAATCTTTCGCTAAGGCCGTCGACGCGGCCAGCAGCATGATGATCGGTGCCTCAACAATCAAAGCGACCGGAAACACCAAACCGCCGTACGCTGCCAGGTTGACGTCTGGGTTCAGCAAACGCGCCATGACCGCTGAAACCAACGGCAGCTCGAGGCCCATGAACATCCAACTCGCCGCCAACGGCCACCAGGCTCCACCGATACGACGAAGGGTCAAGGGCTGAGCATGCACGCCCGCGAGAGTACACCCAAAACGCCACGTTGGGTGACACGCCGGAGGCTCACGCGGCAAAACCCGCCAAAAACGGCAAGATCTGCACCTTTGGTGGGCGTTTGAGGCGCCATGGATGCAATATCTGTGCAACCTCTTGACGAATCCTGCATACCGGGGTATTGTCTTACTTATCAACGCGCCGAAAGGCGCTTTTTTTGTGCCTTCAGGCCGCCCCCAACGGCCCCTCGCCCGGCTCGCTTTCGACCGGCGGTTTCAAGGTTAGCGACGCGGCCGCCAGCAAACCTGACACCACGGCGGTGCCGATCAAGGCCGGCCAGTACGACCCAGACGCATCAAGCGCGACCGCAAACACGAGCGGCCCCACCGCCGTGCCAGCCACACCGATCGTCGACGCCGTGCCGCGAATGGCACCCAAGTAACGCCGACCAAAATACGTCGCGTAAATCGCGCCAGAAATGGCACCCTTCATGCCCTGCGTCAAACCGATCGCCGCCCCATAAAAAGGCGCCAGCCACAACGGCACCGCACCCGCCATCAACAAAGCGGCCGCCTGCAACACCAACATCGCCGCCAACATGAACCGCGGCCGCACACGATCCATGAGGGCACCGCCCGTCAACAACGCAAACGCCGTGATCAAACCGAGCGGCACAAACACCGTGGCTGCCTCCACCCGCGTGAGGCCGCTTTGGGCCATCAGGTCGTAATGGTGAAACACCAAACCCGTACTGAACGCAGCCACCGCCGCATCACCCGCCACAATCGTCCAAAACGCCCGCGTGCGCCGCGCCTCAGCCAGCGTGACATGCCGTTCTGGGACCGCTTCGTAGGCAGTGCCGGCCGACGGCGCGTCCGCCACCGCCTCGCGACGACCATCGGGAAGCGCGCCGTACCGCTCAGGCTGATCCCGAAAGAACGTCACGCCCAGTGGCAGCGCCAGCACCGCCACCATCACCCCCAGCCAGGCGTACGCCCCCCGCCAACCAAAACCTGCAATGAGCGTCTCGATAAAACCAGGGAACACCACCGTTGCAAACGCCATCCCCAAACCGGTCACGCCCACAGCCAAACCACGCCGCCGCACGAACCACAGGTTCACCACATGCAAACTCACCAGCGATAACGAGCCCTGCCCCAAACCACGGATCAACACGAAGCCAATCGCCAGCATCCACAAGCCGTTCACCAAGCTCATGTACACCGTCGCCACGGAGAACGCCGCGGCGATCAAGCCAACTGCGAGGCGTGGCCCGCGCGCGTCAATGAAGCGGCCGACCCACGGCAGCACAAAACTCCCCACCAGCGTGCCGGCCGTATAAAGCAGCGACACCGTGCTGCGCGTCACGTCCAGATCCTCAATAATCGAATCGAGGAACACCGACACGCCGAGCGTCTGACCCGGCACGGTCATCATGGTGGTCACGAACGCCACCAACAACACCACGTACGCGTAAGGCACCGGCGAGCGGTCCACCAACCGGCTGCTCAAATCAGGCTTCAAAGCAGGCACCTCCAACGGCTGCATCGGCGTGAAACCGAAACCGGTAGCCTACCCAAACCGCCAACCGGCAACCCAGCCAACCCCACCGGCAGTCGTGACGGCGTAGCATTCAGCATGCCCTTAAGACGCGCAAGCACCCTGCGGATTCTGGCCGCCACCCTCGCCCTCGCCGTTGGGGCTGCCGCCCAAGCGCAAGACAACAACCCAAGCTTCGGTGTTCGCGCGGGCCAGACGGCTCCCGACTTCACGATGCTCAACACGTCCGGCGAACCGGTCACCTTAAGCGACGCCCGCGGAACGCCTGTCGTCCTGAACTTTTGGGCCAGCTGGTGCCCGCCGTGCATCGCCGAAATGCCACTCCTCGACCGGGCGGCAGACGAACTCCAAGGCGACGCGCTCTTCCTCCTCGTCAACGTCGGTGAAAACGCCGACACCGTCAACCGCTTTCTCGAACGGGTCGCCGTTGAGCACGCCTCCGTCGTACGCGACCCCGGTGACGACACCCAGAGTGACATCGAAGGCCTCGTGCCCAGCCAAGCCGTGGCGAGCGTCTACCAAACCTACGGACTGCCCACCACCTTGTTCATTGATGCCGACGGCGTCATCCAAAGACGCATCGAAGGGCCCGTCTTCGATGCGACCCTCGCCCAGCATCTGACCACCGTGGGTGTTGAGTGGGATCCTTCCGCAGGGCGGTAGGTTAGGCCCATGACGCACCGGGCGGGACCCTTGGACGCAACCGCTGAACCGCTGGACCCGCGCACCGACTATGAGGCGATCGGTCGGCAAGCTGCCGCCTACGACTTTCCATGGGACACCCGCCGCGCCTACGAGATAGCGCTCCTTAAAACCTTCGCGGTGCCGACCTCGTCGCGTTTGCTCGCTGCCACCGGTGAGTTCACCGAACGCACCGCCAAACGACACGACGACACCGTCGCCATCGTGGCTGCCCTCGGTCTGCACGGGCTTGACTCCCCAGAGGGCCGGCAAGCCCTCAGGATCATGAACAAGGCGCACGCCGCGTACGCCATCGATGCAGCGGAGTACCGCTACACCCTCGCCAGATTCGTGCTCGAGCCCATCGCTTGGAACCGGCGCTTCGGCTGGCGTTCCCTCACGGACGAAGAGCAGCAAGCCGGCTTTCATTTTTGGATGGAGGTGGGCCGGCGGATGGCCGTTCCCGACCTTCCTGAAACACTTCCCGCACTCGAGCGTGAGTCTGAGGCGTTCGAACGGACCCACGTCCATTACGACCCCGCCAACCGCCGTCTACTTGACGCGGTGCTCGCGTCGCAAACGCGAGGCTGGGGCACCGCCGGCCAAAAGGCTGCGCGCACGGTCGTCGCGGCCCTTCTCAATGACCAATACCGCGAGGCATTTGCGCTGACACGTCCGCCCCAGTGGGTGCGTGCGACCCTGCACACGACATTAAATTGGAAAGCAGCAGCCGTGCGACGGTTGCCGCGCCGCAAACGTCCCGCCCCGATGCCAGGCTTGCGAACCTACCCTGGTGGCGTTAACTGGAATCGCGTCGGTCCGGCCCACGCCCGACGCGACGGAGGAAAGGCCTGATGATCACGATTGTTGGAAGCCTCAATCTGGACCTGGTCGCTCGCGTCGAGCGGCTACCCGAGCCAGGCGAAACCCTCATCGCAAGCGCCTACGGCGAGCATGAAGGCGGCAAAGGTGCCAACCAAGCGGTTGCAGCAGCCCGTCTTGGCCGTGTTCCGGTCGCCATGGTCGGTTGGGTCGGCCGAGACGAGGCAGGCGAGAGGCTCACGAAAAGTCTCGAGCGTGCCGGGGTTAACACCACCGCCGTCAGACAAACGGACGGACCCACCGGCCGTGCGCTGATTGAGGTCGACGCTGCCGGCCGAAACCGCATCGTGGTCGTCCCAGGCGCCAACCACCTCGGGCAGCCTACCGACCTCTCGTCCTTGCCAGGCGCAGCAGGTGACTGGTTACTGCTGCAGCGCGAAGTGCCGAGCGTCATCAACCAGGAGGCGATTCGCCTTGCGCGCGAGCGTGGGCTGCATGTCGCGTTGAATCCAGCGCCAAGCGACCACCTGGATCCTGCAGACTGGCACAACATCGACTTGTGTATCGCGAACGAACACGAGACCGCGGCGCTGCTTGCCTGGCCGACTGAGGACGTCACGGCCGATCTCGTGGCCGCAGCCCGTGCGCTCCGCAACCAAGGGGGCGTGTCGGCGGCCGTTGTGACCGCAGGCGAGCGTGGGGTCGCGTACAGCACCGCCGGTGAGGAAGGCCACCTCCCCGCGTTGACGGTGACCGCTGTGGACACCACCGCAGCCGGCGATACCTTGGTGGGTGGCCTGGTGGCTGGATTGTCGGCCGGCACAAGCTTGCATGAAAGCGCCGAATTTGCGTCCGCGGCAGCCGCGCTCACGGTCACGCGTGAAGGGGCCCAACCATCCATTCCACGCCGCGAAGAGGTGGAGCGTTTCAGGGCCGAGCGGATGAACGAACCGAAACCACCTCATGGCCGATAATCAGGTGCGTCATCGCCACGTCGTGCGGCTCGGTCGGCAGGGTCTCGTCGATGAGATTGGGATGCGCCACGCCAACGCGGTGAACCCGAGCAGGAAGCTGCGCCAAAGCCCGGTCGTACACGCCACCCCCGCGACCTAACCGTCCGCCGCGCCGGTCGAACGCCAGGCCGGGCACCAAGACCAGGTCGAGTTCGTCCCACCGAAGCGTTCGCGCGCTTTCGTCCGGTTGGGGCACCCTCCAGGCTCCAGCGACCATGCCGTCATGCGGCAGTGCGTACACGAAACCGCCTCCTTGGGCACGCGGTACCGCAAGCCCGCTGTGGTCTGGAAGTGGCGGCTCGTCCCCAAGCGGCACGTATCCACCCACCCACGTCGCCTCCCGCCACGCGTCCCAAGCGAGCAGGGCAGCGGCAAGATCGTCCGCCCATACCTGCATGTCAATCGCCGCCCGCCGCTTGCGGTACTTCTGTCGCAACTCAAGCTTGCTTGCGGTCACGCCGTCACCCCTTCCGTCTTCTGGCCTACCTTAAGCCTTATCCGCGGGGCGCATGCTGTCGCCATGGCCAAACCCTTAACGACCACCGTGCACCGTCTGACCGGCAAACGCTTCGTAGGCATCACCGATGGTGGGCAGCGCGTCATGATCGATGGTGAAGATGTGGCCCAAACCGGCATGCGCCCAATGGAGTTGCTACTCAACGCGGTCGGGGCGTGCGCGGCGTACGACATTGTGTCCATGCTGGCTAAACGCAAACTTGAGGTTGGATCGTACGACGTGGTGCTGACCGGAGAACGCGCCGACGGAACCCCGAGCCCGTTCACGCGCATTCATGCCGAACACCGTTTTGACGTGCCTGGTTTAGACCGGCGCACCGCGGAGCGGTTTGTGGAGCTTGGCATGACGAAGTACTGTTCGGTGTCAGCCAGTTTGAACGCTGAGATCGCATACGACGTCACGCTGCTGCACGACGAGGGCTGAGCAAACCCGCCGTTCAGGCTTGGATCGGACCGAACGGCTCGCTGCCGTCCGGCATGCCGTCACCAGCTTCAGACGCGGCGAAACCGGTCTGTAGCCCCATCAGGTAGCTCAGTTTCAGCATGAACTCAAGCGTGTCGAGATCGCTCCCGGCCACGCAGTCGTGTAAGAACTCGCGGGTGCCGTTGGGTAGTTCCATGCCCGCAATCTGGCTTTCGTGATGCGTGCGCATGGCCTCCAAAAAGGCTTTGATGTCGTCTTTGCTCACGCCCTAAGGTACCCCTTGGACAGCCAGGCGGGTGTGCCGGGGAAGGCGTAAGCGGGTGGTATCCGGCGCGTACACTTGCCGCTATGGATCTTGCTCCCGTTGTGCTTGGGCCGCTGGCGATTCGCGGCGACCGTTTTCTTGTGGCCGTGGTGGTTGTCGTCGCCGCTGTGGCGGCTGAAGTGTTGGCCCGCCGGCGTGGCGGCAACAGCGACTGGTTTTGGAACGCTTTGATTGTCGGGTTGATCACGGCGCGCGTGGTCTGGGTGGTCAGCCATCCTGGGGTTTATCTGCAGTCGCCACTATCGGTGCTCTACGTTTGGCAGGGTGGGTTTGTTGGTTGGGCCGGTGCGCTTGCGGCTGCGCTCTTTGCGGTCGCCCGTGGAGGGTTCGACCGGACCCGCCAGACGGTGGCCGTGGTGGCCGTGGTTGCCTTTGCCGCCTCGGCCGTCCTGCTGCCCGCTGAGCCCAACCGGATCGCTTTGTCCGATTTAACGGTGGAATTGGAATCTTTGGATGGTGACCGTGCCTTCCCAGCCGACTGGGAGGGGCGCCCGCAGGTGGTGAATATGTGGGCAACCTGGTGCGGGCCGTGCCGGCGTGAACTCCCGATGCTTACGGACGTGGCCCGCGAAAGCGACATGGTGGATGTCCGGTTGGTGAATCTGGCCGAAGATCGCGCGACGGTGACGTCGTACCTGCGCGCTGAGGGCATTGCTGGCGATGACGTATGGCTCGACCCGCAAGGTCGCTTCGGTGCGGCGTGGCAGGTTGTGGGCATGCCGACGACCTTCTTTGTGGACGCTGGTGGCGACGTCGTGTCGGTGTTGTTCGGCGAGTTGTCTCGGTCGGCACTCGTGACGGAGATGGACAGGCTTGTCGAGTGAAACGGCTGCTTGCCAAGGCTTAAAGCGTGGCTCACGGGCGGCGTGGTGTTGGCTTGATGGGGCCCTGGAGTCGCCTACGTGTGATCGCGTGATGAAACGCTTGCTAAGGGTTGACATGGTTTCGGCTGGGGGTATACACTCAATTTTGCCGCTCGCGAGAGTGGCGTGCACGTTGACAAGCGAAGACGAAGCGAGACATCCGCATTCGAATGCGTAAGTAAGGCCGTTCAGGCCGAGCATTCTGAATGTTTTGAACGTAGAGCGAAGGCAACTTCGTTCTTGCGTGTCCGACTCTTAGTACTTGCAATAATTTGAGGTTACGTTACTAAGGGCGTACGGTGGATGCCTTGGCACTCGAACCGATGAAGGACGTGGCTACCTGCGATAAGCCTCGGTGAGCTGGACGCAAGCT
>CAJXNS010000055.1 GCA_913057165.1 uncultured Trueperaceae bacterium | reverse complement strand
CGCTCATCGCCTTCACACGCGACGTATCCCAACCACTGATGTCCTGGTTAAAAGCGGTCGCTTCTCTAAACATAAAAGATGTACGCGTCACGTTCGAGGTATCCCATCCACCGATGTCCTGATTGAAGGAATTGGCCAGCTGGAACATGCCGAACATATCAGTGACGCTTGATGTGTTCCATCCGCTGATGTCCTGGTTGAAGTCGGATCGGTAGCCGAACATGAATTCCATCGTGGTCACCTCGCTTGTGTCCCACCTGCTGATGTCGGCATCGAATGCCGCGGCATCATTGAACATGTACTCCATGTCGAGTGCGCGACTCGTATTCCACGTATCTACGCGGCCGTTAAACCGGTCTGCCAGCGAGAACATGTGATTAAACGATTCGACATTTGAGGTATCCCACAAATCAAGCGGTTGATTGAAAAGATCCGCATTGACAAAGGCACGGCGCATGTCGGTCACGGAGCTTGTATCCCAATGATTGAGCGGCAAATTAAAGTCACTAATGTTTTCAAACAAACCTGTGGGTCCGTCAGGATCCTGATCGTTGAGAGCCGTAATCCCGCTGGTACACGAACGGACGGCACTGTCGTAATCTCCGTCTGTTCGGACAAGCGTCTCAAGCTGAGCGTAGTTGCGTTTGGTGTAAACCAGAGCAGTTTGACCGTCGAGTGCGATCTCTGCCGTATCGCCGTCCTCGGCATCGCCACATCGGATGATCGCACCGTTCGTGTCAACGAAGAAGCCGTTGTCGGTCGCTTGCACCGAGACATCCAATGTTTCTTTGAGACGTCGGCCGTCTAGGAGCGGTTGAAGGGTGACGGTCGCAGCCGGCCCGAGCGACCGGTACCGAGCGGTGTATGTACCGTCACCCACGTCAGTTATAGCTTCAATTTCACCTTGGGATGGCGTCTCAAAGGTAAGAACCCCGTCGCTCGTGGTCAACCTTTCGCCACGCAGATTCTCCAGTTGGACAGTGATCTGAACGCGATCCAGGCCGTTTGAAATGGCGATCACGTCATCGGCAGACACCGTGCTCAATGCAAGGTTGGCTCTGCTGCCTTCGGCACCACCGCCATATCCGCATGCACTCAGCAGCACGCCAAAGCTCGCGGCAAACCACACTTTTCGTAACCAATGATGCTTCCTCATGAACTAACTCCTTGAGATGATTGTTTGGGCGTGATCTTCAAGACAGCGCCGTCATCACGCGCGCTGGGTGGCTACACCAAGGGCATCCCATGCCCTCACACGTTTATGCGCCGCAGTTGTCAGACGTCCCCCAGTTCGGTTGCTTATCTGTCTCGCCCTCAAACCTCGCGTTTGTGTCGAAAAATTCTGGCTTGTTTGGAAAATCATTGTTTTCCGCCTCAACACACCAACCGCTAAGGTCCTGATCGAACGCAAAAGCCTCGCGGAACATCATGCGAAAATCTTGCACGAGGGAAGTGTCCCACGCGGACAAATCTTGGTTGAACACGTACGCCTCATTAAACATTTGGTTCATGTTGGTCACTGAGGATGTATCCCAGCCGCTGATATCTTGGTTGAAAGCGACGGCGGTTTCAAACATGTCCTCCATGCTGGTGACCTGCGACGTGTCCCAACCGCCAATCGCTTGGTTGAAGGCGTAGGCGTCCTGGAACTTATAATCCATGTTTGTCACGCCTGACACGTCCCAACTGCCAATTGGCTGGTCAAAGGCATGCGCGCCCCTGAACATGTCATTGGTTTGCGTTGCAGAGGACAGGTCCCAATTTCCGATTGGTTGATTAAACATGACCGCGTTCTCGAACATGCTGTCAAACCGTTCAACCTGACTCGTGTCCCAGGCGTCGATTGGTTGGTTAAACGCGACAGCACCTTGGAACATGCTGTTCATTTCGGTCACGCTGCTCACGTCCCAGCCGCCGAGCGGCTGGTTGAACGCCCGGGCACCCCTAAACATGCTGCTCATGTCGGTGACGCTGCTGGTATCCCAGTCGCTGATGTCCTGATTGAACGAACGTGCACCCGCAAACAGGGTCGTCATATCGGTGACTTGGCTGGTATCCCAATGACCGATAGGTTGGTTGAACGACGTTGCGCCAGCGAACATGTCCTTCATCGTCGTCGCGCTGCTCGTATCCCAACCAGCGAGCGGCTGATCAAAAGCTGAAGCGTTTGCGAATGCCCATTCAAATGTCGTGACGGCCGAGACATCCCAATGACCGATGGGTTCATTGAAGTCCACCATGTTTTCGAACAGTCCGATCGTTGTATCCGTATTCAACAAGGCGGTGATGCCGCTTGTGCACGATTGGGCTGCCTCTTGGTAGTCACCGTCTGTTCGCACAAGAGCCTCAAGTTGGGCGTACGTGCGTTTGGTGTACGTCTGGGCTGTCTCGCCGTCTAACGCGATCGATCCGATGTCCCCAACAGCGGCGTCATCACAGCGGATGGTGAGGCCGTTCTCGTCCAGGTAAAAACCACTGTCCGGCACGGTCACGCTGACCTCTGCTGTGTTCGTGATGGGCTGCCCGTTCAATGTGGCGCTTACCGTGACCGTCCCCGTGGGCCCGAGGGCGCGGTACGTCGCGGTGTACGAACCGTCACCGTGGTCGGTGACGTCTGATACCGCGGCAGACGATGGTGCCAGGACAACCACGGTGCCTTTACTGCGGTCTAGCGGCTCGCCTAAACCGTTGACGAGCTGAACGGTCACGGTGGTTGAACCCAGACCATCGGACACAAGTGCGTCATTGGAGACAGTCACGGTGCTTTGTGTCAGGCTGGCTGCGTTGCCCGCCGTATCAAAACCGTAACCACACCCGGACACGCCGACCAGGAGAATAACGATGAACGAACAATAGGTTAAACACTGATTGAATGACATGTGCACCTCACCAGGGATACTTACTCTGTGGTTCAGCATGACAATAATTACGTTTAAGGTCAAATACCGCCAGCTTGTCCGACGGGCCCAACATCATTCAGACGTAGAAATCCCCACCTCAACGTAGTCTGGCGCCAAGGCCACCCACGTACGGAATGCGTCGAGCGATATGCGCGTCCCATCCGCAAGTTCAAATGCCACGCCACCATCAAGCGACCAGCGACCTTCAAGGGCCCGGCCTTGCCAAAAAAGCGTGCCAGAACCACCCGTGAGGCTGACGAACACCTTGCCATCGGGGTCCTCAGGTCGCGGCACCACAGCGGTGCGAGCGACCAGAACCGCATCCACCGTGACCGGTTCGCCCCTAAGTGTCGATGCAGGCGCGCCGTAACGCTGCCAAGCGTAGACGTCCTCCTCGGCGTCGTAACGGAAACCCGAGTCGTACGCACCGCTCCAATCAACCGTCACTCCACTGGCCGAGGCAAGCGTCTCGCGTGGTGGGGTGGGCCGCAGACCCGTCAAGCGAACCCGTTCGGCATAGCCCCTAGCATTCAACTCGCGCCGCAGCGTGGTCCCATCTGAGAAGGTGTTGTAGCCACGCTGAAACTGTTCATCGGTGCGAAATACCGCCCCTGACGTGAGCGCATCGATCGTAGGGACGTTGCCCTCGGCAATCGCGGTCAACGATTCGGTCGATCCACCCACGTGCACCAGGACGCCCCGCAAACGCTGGGCAAGCTCGACAAAGTACGTACGGGCACTACGAACCGGTCCCACCACATCGGGATCGTTACGGTCGAACATGGCCATTAGGCGCGTCTGACCACCCTCGACCGGAAGTTCAAAGATCGTTCTTGCGGCCTCGAGGCCAAACGTGGGCGTCGGGCCCACGTTGTCGATAATCACAGCAAGCGGGCGCGGGACCACCTCGTTGAGCGGCGGTGGTGGGCTGGTCAAGACCGTACCTCCTGCCCCGTCCACATCGGGCTCGGCCGCCAAACCGAGCGCATCCTCTGCAGCATCGGGCGGACCGTCCGGCTGGCCAGGCGAGACCGCATCACCCCCAACCGGTGCTGCCGACGCGATCCCTGCGTTGCTCCCTGCCCCGTCGGCCGTGGCGGCCTGTCGCACGGTGACCACCACCTGCGGGAGAGCCAGCGACCGCGTGGTCGGCGGCGCCAGGCTGGGCTGCACCGCCAGGTCCGTCCTGACGTTCGCGTCGCCTGTCAACACGCTCGGGACCGGCAGGTCCGCTGCTGCTTGCGAGGCGTCCACCTGCGGCGTGATCGCGAGCGGGACGGCACCCACGGTGGGGTTCACCAGTGGCGTATTTAGCGTCACGGTCTCCCCTGCATCAACCGTCACGTCGGGCACCGGCACGACGCTGGCTGTGGGGGCTTCCACGGCAGGCACGACGGTTGTCACGTCCCTCGTGGCGCTGGCGGGCTCTACGCTAGGTTGCGGCACCGGCACGGTGGTGACGTCGGGGAACGGCTCCAGTGGTTGGCTGTCCAGTTCAGGCACGCTGGCGTTCACGCTTGGGGTGACCTCCGGCGGGGCGGGGGCGGTCACCTGCGGGGCGGCAGGCGGGGGCGTGTCGGGCGGTTGCACTTCGGTGGCGTCCGCCTCAGTCGCGGCTGGCTCGGGCGGTGGTGCGACTGGCGCATCGGGCACCACGGCCGTTTCGCTTTCAGGCGCGGGCGTGGGTTGGGGGCGACCCACCGACTCGGCCGGCACGCTTGGCACGTCCGCCGGGGCCGCCGGTGCGTCGTTGGCGTTCGCTTCAGCAGCCGTCTCGGCCGGCACGGGTTCGCCCAGGTCGATCACCAAGAACGATTCAGGCGGCTCGGCGTCTGGGCGGTCGAAATCGATCCAGACAATGAGGCCCCAAAGCATGAGGGCGTGCACGAGCAGGGACGCCGCAAACGCGCGCCGCCGATCGGGATCGCGAAGCAGGCCAGACGGCATGCGCTTAACCGCCCGCAGCGATCGCCACGCGGGCAGCTCCCGAGCGTTTGATGGCGTCCATAATTTGCACCGTCAGGCCGTGCGAGACCGACTGGTCGGCACGCAACACCACCACGTCGCTGGGCTGCTCCCGCAGCAGCGCCCGGAGGTCTGCCTCAAGACGCTCCAGCGTGGTGGGGGCGCCACCCAGAAACACCTCCTCGTCAGCGGTGATGCTGACCGTAGGTAGGCCTTCGGCTTGCGCTTCAGCAGACTGGGCTTGCGGCAGGTCGACCGGCAAGCCGGACTCGAGGGTGATGAAGGTGGTGCTGACCATGAAGAAAATAATCAGCAGGAAGACGACGTCCACCATGGCCGTCAAGTCGATCGTCGGAAGCGCGCGGGGCCTCCTGGACGACCGGCGGGTCATGCTTGGCTAGAACCGCTTCCGGGTTTCTTGGCGGCGACTTGCGCCACCTCACCCATCAACTCTTCACGCCGCTTATCGATCTCGAGTAGGACGTTATCGACCCGGCTGGCCAGCAGGTTCTGGCCGATCAGCGCAGGGATGGCCACAATCAAACCGGCAGCGGTCGTCACGAGCGCCTGGCCGATCCCGTCCGCCAGGGCACCTGGATCGCCGGTGCCTTGCTGGGAGATTTCCGCGAACGCAATAATCATGCCGGTCACGGTGCCAAGCAGACCCATGAGGGGTGAGATTTGGGCGACCGTCGCGAGCGGCCTTAGGCCTCGCGATAAACGTTGTTCTTCTTCAAGGCTGGCCTCTTGAAAGCCGGCCTCAACAGCCGACCGGCCGTACGGCAGGCGGGTCAAGGCGGCCTCAAGCACACGTGCCACCGCGCCGCCTTGCGCGCGGCAGGCACCGAGGGCGGTTTCGAGGTCGCGTTCACCGATCGCCGTTTTGACGCGCTGCATGAGCGGTTCGCTGTCGACCGGTTCGCGTGAGAGTTGGGTGTAACGCACAATGAACACGTACACGGCGTAAATCGACACCATCACGATCGCAAGAAGGATCACGCCGCCGCTCAAAATTAGGTCCATGGTTTCATCCTCGCCTCAAGCGTACCTGAGTCGGGGTGAGAGCGCGTGAGAAAGGCCGGGGTTAACCGGTGTTGCGCATGCCGGCCGAAACACCCAGCAGACTGAGCAACACCGCCCGGCCGACCGGCTCGCGGTCGGGACTTTCGGGCGGCAGGGCGCGCAGGCGGTCGATGAGCTCGACTTGCAGGTGGTTGATGGGATCAACGTACGGGTTGCGCAGGCGTACCGACCGGTCGAACGTCTCCTCCCCCGCTAGCGGTTCACCGGTGGCGGCTTCCACGCGCGCGACACTCAGGGCGTGCTCATCGCGGATGACCGGCCAGAAGCGGTCCTTCAGCTCTTGCGTGGTCAAGTCCAGGTAGCGCGCGAACACCGTCATGTCGCTCTTTAAGAGGCTCATGCGGGCGAAGTCGATGACGGTGGTAAAGAACGGCCACTCGCGGTACATGCGTTGTAGGTCCGCGTCGGCAATTTCGGCCAGGCCGCTTCCTAGGCCGAACCAGCCGGGTAGGTTCGCGCGCGTTTGCGTCCAACTGAACACCCACGGGATTGCGCGCAAGTTCGACAGGCTGCGGTCGCCCTTCCGGCGGGTCGGACGACTCCCGACGTTCAGGCGACCGATCTCCTCAATGGGTGTCACATCGGCGTAGAAATCAAGAAAGCCGGGCGCTTCAAGCAGCGCGCGGTAGGTGCGGCTGGCGGTCGCCGACGCCTGCTCCATCGCTTCGGCGAACTGCGGGTCAAGATCGGGCGTGCCCGTTGCGTCGCGGGCAGAAGACAGCACGAAGGCGTGCATGATCTGTTCTAAATGCCGGTAGGCAAGGTCCGGGTCGGTGTACCGGTCGGCCATCGCTTCGCCCTGTTCGGTGAGGCGCATGCGGCCGTGCAGCGTGCCGGGGGGTTGCGCGAGGATGGCCCGGCCTGCGGGTCCGCCGCCCCGGCCAATGCTGGTGCCACGCCCGTGGAATAAGCGAAGCGGCACGCCGGCGTCATGGCAGGCCGCCGCGATCCCTTGTTGCGCCTCGTAGAGCGCCCAGTTGGCGGTCAGGAAGCCGGCGTCCTTGTTGGAGTCGCTGTAGCCGATCATGACCTCCTGCACGCCTCGCTGCTCGACGTGCGCGCGGTAGGCCGGCAGGTTAAAGAGGGTGCCCAGCACCTCAGGGGCGGCCTCGAGGTCGGCTTGCGTTTCGAATAGTGGCGTAGCGTCGATGGCCGTGACGCCCGCTTGCTTGGCGAGCATGAGGACCTCAAGCACGTCGCTGGCGCCTTCGGTCATGCTGACGATGTAACTGCCGGTGGCCGCCTCCCCCATCTCCTGCTGCGCCCACTTGAAGACGTCTAGAAACCCGAGCGCGTGGCGGGTGTCCGCTGTGAGGCGTTCGCGGTCGGCGACGAACGGGCGCCCGGAAGCCAGCTCGCCGGCCAGCAGTTCGATCCGCTCCGCCTCGCTGAGGGTTTCGTACGCGTCATGGGCACCGCCGGCGCGAAACAGATCGGCGACGACTCGTTCGTGCACGCCTGAGTGCTCGCGGAGGTCGAGCGGCGCCAGTTCAAAACCGAAGGCGCGGGCGCGGTGCCACGCGGGCCGTACGAACGCGTCGGCTGCCCGGGCGCCCTGCCCGCGACGCAGGGTGTCAAGCAGGCGCTCTAAGTCTGCGGCGTACCCGCCGTCACCCCCTGGATAACCGGGGCGGGACGCCCCGTCGCGCAAGCGGGCCCGCGCATCCAGCAGCTGCGCGTGCACAAAAAACAACCAGCGGCGGAACGGTTCGCCCGCAAAACGATCGGGTGGCCCCGATGCCGCCTCGCGTGCTTCAAGCGCGTCGCGAAACTGCGGGGTGAGGGTCACGCGCTCTTCGGTTTGTGACAAGCGCTGCACCATCGCGTCGACGTCACGCACGAACGCGGACGTGGCGACGTCGGCTTGCAGTCTGAGCGCCTCGCGGGTCACCTCGGGGGTGACGTTGGGGTTGCCGTCACGGTCACCCCCGATCCACGAACGAAGACGCAAGACGGGCGGTAAGGCCGGACCGGACGGTGA
>CAJXNS010000054.1 GCA_913057165.1 uncultured Trueperaceae bacterium | reverse complement strand
ATCGTGCTGGCCAAGTGGCTCGCGCGCAAGCCGGCCTTGCTGATCCTTGACGAGCCCACACGCGGCATCGACGTGGGTAGCAAAAGCGAAATCCATCGCCTCATCCGCGAGTTGGCTGCAGGCGGCATGGCGGTGATGGTCATTTCATCTGAAATGCCTGAAATCCTAACGGTGAGCGACCGAATACTCACCATGCACGAGGGGCGTATCACCGCCGAGTTGGACGCTGCGACCGCTACCGAAGATGATCTCATTGCCGGCAGCATCGGCAAGGGAGCGGCTCATCAGCCCAACACGACCGAAGCGGAAGGAAGCCACGCAACGGCGTGAAAGAGGTCGCCTTCCTAGGCTTAGGCAGAATGGGCGGCCCCATGGCCGCCAACCTCCATGCAGCCGGCATGGTCCTGCGTCTTTGGAACCGCACACGCAGCAAAGCCGACGCGTTCGCCAGCAGCAAACCAGGCACCACCGTCTTTGACACCCCAAGTGACGCGGCCACGGGCGCGGACGCGGTCGTATCCATGGTCGCTGACGACGAAGCGGCATGGACGGTCCACACAGGAAGCCACGGGGTACTTGGCGCTGACCCGCTGCCCTCCGTCGTTCTTGAATGCGGCACCATCAGTCCTGCCGCGGCGCAAGCCCTCGCCGCCGAAGCCGCTAAGCGCGGTGTGTTGTTCTTGGACGCGCCCGTTTCGGGCAGCATCGATGCCGCCGAACGGGGAGCGTTGCTGTTCATGATCGGTGGGGCTGCAGAAGGCGTCCAGCGTGCCCAGCCGCTCCTTGCCGCCCTCGGGTCCGATCACGTGCACTTCGGCGAAAGTGGACAAGGCGCCATGGTCAAACTACTCGTCAACGGCGTCCTTCACGCCTACGGCGGGGCGGTCTCCGAATCGCTCACCGTCGCCAAGCAAGCCGGCCTGGACGTCGGCGACGTGTACCACCTGCTGGCCCGCAGCGCCGCCGGTGCCCCCATGCTGCAGTACCGCGAACCCCAATACCTGACCCCAGACGCTCCCGTGACGTTCACGATCGATCTTGCCCACAAAGACGTCGCGTTGCTGCGCGACGAGGCCCAAAAGCTTGGGGTTCCAACCACCCACCTCGACGCCCACCAGCAAGCCTTGGGTGCTGCCAAAAACGCCGGCTACGGCCCCCGCGACATGGCTGACTTATGGCGTTACCTCAGCGAACAAGAAGGAGAACCATGAACGCATTGATCCTCACCGGCGGCTGGGAAAAGCACGCTCCGACCGCCTTCGCCGACTGGATCCGCAGCAAACTCGAAGCCGAAGGCGACCACGTCACCATGACCGACACGCTCGACACCCTCCTCGACACGCACGTCATGAACCGAACCGACGTGATCATCCCAATCTGGTCAAGCATGGGCAGCGGGCACGACCCGCGACTCGGGAACCTCACGCGTCCCCAAGAAGACGCCCTGGTCGACGCCATCGCCAGCGGTGTTGGCTTGGCAGGATGGCACGGCCACATGGGCGACGCCTTCCGCGACCGACCCACCTACAAGTTTCTGGCCGGCAGCCAATTCGTGGGTCATCCACCCGGCTGGCCTGACCGTCCCGTACCCGAAGACGACTTCATCACCTACCGCGTAAACCCCGTCGGCGACCACCCCATCGTCGCAGGCCTCAAGCCTTTTGAGGTGCATTCCGAACAGTACTACTTGCATATCGACCCAGCCATCCACGTGCACGCCCAGACCACCTTCTCAGGCGAACACCTCCCTTGGTTGGACGGCGTTGAAATGCCTGTGACGTACACCAAGACGTGGGGAAGAGGTCGCGTCTTCTACTGCTCCATCGGCCATGACATTGCCGAATTCGACATCCCCGAGGTCGCCACCATGATCGTGCGTGGCGTGCGCTGGGCTGGACGCGCATGACAGCCAGAGGCGACGGGGTTAAGGGCTGGTGAGCAGCGCGCGTACCGACCGCCTCAAAGGCTCAGGATCCGGCACGCCCACCACACCGATCTCCGGGTAGAGCGCCATCTGAAACGCGTCGCCCGACGCATCGGCAACCTCCCACAGCACCCGGTCTGCCTCACCCCGCGACGCCGCGGGCGCCACTGCCCGGTAGAGATCAAAATGCAACGACAACACGCGCTCCATCACCTCACTGGGTAGGTCGCCAAGAAGGGCCCTTAAACTATGCACCCGCGGGTATCGCCCTTTTGATTCCAAAAGCAAAGCCTTCAGCGTCAATTCTGTTGCGAGCGCCTGCAGCAGCATGTACGGCGCGACGGCATGACCGGCCGATGGATGCACCTCGCGTGCGGACTCGGCCATGGCGTCCGCATGCAACAAAAGGGACGTAACACTCGACTGGTCGGACATGCATCACGCTACACCCAGCACCCGACCGGGATTACGCAAGATCAAGACCAAAACGCTGCTTGGCCAGGCGGGCGGCCGCATGGAACCCTGCCATGCCGTGCACCCCAGGCCCCGGCGGGGTGCTCGCCGACGCCAGGAAAGCCCCTGGGAGAGGAAGGTCGTACGGAAACCGCGTCCACCGCGGCCGCGCCACCAGCTGCATCAGAGACGGTGCCCCGCCCGCAATATCGCCGCCGGCCAGGTTGGCGTTGCCAGCTTCAAGCGCGGCTGGGCCGCTCACTTCAACCGACACCGTCCGTTCACGCAGCCCAGGTGCGTACCGTTCAAGCTGATCAAGGGTGGCCTGCGCGGCCGCCTGAACCGCACGCTCGCTTGCCGCAAGCGCTCGCGGCAGGTGCGTGTACGCCCACAACGGCTCCACCGTCCCGGCATTCCGCGTCGGGTCAAAACGGCCCGGTTGCGATGCCAGCACGTACGGCCGGTCTGGGACACGACCTCGCGCAACCTCCGCCTCGGCCGCCACGATGGCCGCCGCCTCACCCCCCAAATGCACCGTGCCGGCCTGCGCCACGCGCGCGTCACGCCAGGGCACACCCCCGTCTACCTCGAGATCGACCTTCACCACCGACTGGCCTGGCTTTAGCGCCCCAAACGTCCGGCGTGCCTCGCGCGGGAGGGCGTCACCCAACACGGACAGTAAGGCAGGCACCGTCAGGTTGAACAGCACCGCGTCATGGCCCGCCACATCCGACCAGGACGACACCGTCACACCCGTCTCCACCGTGCCGCCAAGCGCCTCAAAGTACGACCGTAAAGCTTGGGTCAGCGCCCCAGCGCCACCTTCCGGAAAAGGCCAGCCTGAACGTTCACCCAAGATCGCGAGCGATAGCGCCACCGCTGACGTGCCCGGCGCTGACAGCGGCAGGTTCGCGTGCGCCGCCAAGCCCGCCCAAAGCGCCCGTTCCTGCCGGTCGCGCCATGCCCCCTGCGTCCACGTGGATGGCCACACGGCCGCCGCGCCAAAACCGGCCAGCCACAACGGATGGGTAGGCACCCGCACGACCGGCGCAAGCACACCGCCAGTAAAGGCAGCTAAGTCCATGCTTAAACCACCCACCACCGTTCGCCAGGCTTGACCGCGCCCGCGGCAGGCGCCCATCAAGAACACCGAACGTCCGTCATCCAGCGGGTGCGCCAGCGGAAGGTCAGGCTGCACCCACGAAAGGCCGTGGTCCGCCAGTGGCCACGCCGACCAGGCAGGACTCACGTAACCCATCGGGTGGACCGCTGAGCCGATGTCGTGCACCACCCCGCGGTCCGACCGGCGTGAACGCACCGCACCCCCCACATCGGGCTGCGCCTCAAGCACACGAACCTGCAGCCCCGCCTGCTGCAAGCGCACCGCTGCCGTCAGGCCGTTGGGTCCCGAACCGACCACCAGTACGTCATCGCGTCCCATACCGCCAGCCTAACCGCACGTTGGGTAACCTTCGGGCGTGAATGAACGTCATGGCTGGGTGTTAACCGAACAAGGTCTCCGCTGGGGCACCGTGCGCTTTGGCGGCACGCTGCAAGCGGTTGAAACGGACCACACCCCACGCGCCAGCCTGCGTGACGGACCGTTCATCCTGCCAGGCTTCATCGACACGCACGTCCACGGTGGCGGTGGGGCCGACACCATGGACGGCGCCGACGCCGTGCTTCAGCTGGCACGCCACCACCTCGCCCATGGCACCACGACGCTGTACCCAACCACCCTCACCGCTCCCATGCCAGATGTGCTCAGCGCCCTCCGCGGCGTCCAATCCGCCCGCGTCGACGCCGAAGCCACCTCACGCCCACACCCCAGCATGCCCGGCGCGCATCTCGAAGGGCCGTTCATCAGTCCAGACCGGCTCGGCGCGCAACCTGCCCACGCCACGCCAGCCACACCGGATTTGATCGCGGCCGTCCTTGAATGGGATGTCGTGCAGATCGTCACCCTCGCGCCCGAAATCCCAGGCGCGCTCACTGCCGCACGCACCTTTGCCCAAGCGGGTGTACGCGTCAGCATCGGTCACACCACCGCCACAGCAGAACAGGTCGCCGCGCTGGTCGAGACGGTCAGAAATGCCGGAGGCACCCTGGGCTTCACGCACCTCTACAACGCCATGGGCGGTCTGACAGGCCGCAATCCAGGGACCCTCGGTGCTGCTCTCGCGCTTAAAGATGCGTACGCCGAACTGATCCTTGACGGTCATCACGTCCACAACACCGCCTTCCAAGCAGCCCGAAACGCCAAGCGCGACACGCTTCACCTCATCACCGACGCCATGCGCGCTTGCGGGCTTCCCGAAGGCGAAAGCAGCCACCTTGGCGGCCAACCCGTGCGCGTCAAAGACGGCGCTGCCAAGCTCGAAAACGGCACCCTCGCGGGTAGCGTTCTCACCATGGATCAAGCGGTCCGGAACGCTGTGACGGCTGGCCTCACGATCGAAGAGGCCGCCTATCACGCCTCGGTTGTGCCTGCGGCCTACATGGGTCTTGCCGACCGCGGGCGCATCCAACCCGGTTTACGGGCCGACCTGGTCATCATGGACGACAACTTAAGCGTCCAAGAGGTCACCGTGGCAGGCCAGACCGCGACCGACCCCGCTGCCTGACCCGCAAGGTTAAACGTCACAGCCTGGCGGCCTAAGCCGCCGTAGCCTCCCCTCCCAGGAGGCCACGTGAACCAACCCTCAGATGCGTCTGCCAACCGGACCGTACGCCTGCACCCCGGCAATGCGTGGCGGTTCTTCAGCCAAGGTCTGCCGTTCGCGCTGGTGTTGGCACTCGTACTCGGCGCCGCAACCTACCCACTTGCCCAGCGCGCAGCGCGCAGCTACACCGCCACCGCGACGCTGGTGCTGTACGCCAACAACGGTACCGACCGAAGCGGGGTGCTCACCCCATCCAGCCTCCCACCCGACGGCTACCGCACCGCACTGATCGAAGGCGATCTACTACGCCGCACCGTGCAGACCGTCAACGAAGAGGTCGAAGGGCTCGCACTCACCCCCGAGCAGGTGGAGGTTCGCGTCAGCGAACCGAACCTGCCGAGCCTGCTACGCATCACCGTCCGTCACCCTGATGCGCAACTCGCCGCCGACGCCGCCAACGCTCTCGCCGCGGCCCTCATGGCGTGGGACCAAGCACGCGCCCTTGAACCCCTCAACGACCGCATGGGGGTTGTACGCGAACGTCTTGCCGTCCTTGACAGCGAACTCAGCGGGGACACGACCACGCTGACCGAAGACCAACGTGCCGCGTTTGAGGTTGAGCGGCGCGACCTGCAAGCCGAAGCCGAACGGATGGACGCCCAGTTGCGCACCGCGATTCCTGTCGCCAACCTTGAGTCGTTTACAGCAGCGGTCCCTCCAGACCGCCCCAGCAACCCGGCCCCCGCCTTCACCACCGGCGCGTCCGTCATGCTCGCCTTACTGATCGCCTACGCCGGGCAGCTGTTGCGAACCGGAATAAACCCCCGCGCGGATGACGCCCCCGACCTGCCAAGCAGGCTTGCCGCCCCACAACTCACCTTCGGTGTGGACCGGCGGACACAAGCAGCGGAAGCGCTACGCATTCGGACGCTACTGCAGCACGCAGGCCACAGCTGGCCCCCGACGGTACTCGTCACCGGAAGTCATGAAGCCACCGGCACCGCCGCAATGGTGACCGCCCTTGCCAAGAGTTTCGAGAATGCCGGTCATAGACCCCTCGTGCTGGACGTCCGGCCGTTTCAGCCGGAAGCCAAACGCGCCAAGTCCACCGATTGGGCTGACGTGGCCACCCGCCGCCTGCAGGCGCGCGACCCAGACCGGCTGGCCACCCGCGTGGAGCAGGAGATTCGAACGCAACGTGGCGAGCACGACGTCATCATCGTCCATGCCGCACCGGCCGACCAAAGCAGCGAAGCGTTAAGCCTCGCGCCACTCGCCACGATCCTGATCGCCACGTTTGATGCACGCCGCACACCGGTCCGCCACCTTGACCGCTTGAAAGACGAATTCGCGTCGGTCGGCCTGCCCGTGGCACTCTGGGTGGACGCCCGAACCCCAAGGCGTGCCCGCAAACGCCGGCAACCGAAGCTGCCCGCCCAGTCGCCAACCCAGCAAGCGTAAGCCGCCCATGGCGTTAACCCGCCGTGCCTTTTTGGCTGCTGCAGCCGGCACACTGGCTGGCCTATCAGCGGCCAGAATGACCACCCTGCAGCAAACCACCTGGACGGTGCAACACACCCACCACACCGTCCGCCTCGCTGGCTTAAAGGCGCCCGTACGCGTGGCGCTTGCCACCGACCTGCACGTCGGACCCCTGCTTCCAAACGAACCCCTACAGGCATGGATGGACGCCATTACCGCCATCCAGCCGGACCTGGTTCTGCTTGGTGGTGATCTCATTGACCGCCACGCCGACAGGGAAGACCTCAAGAGGCTCACGACCGCCCTCAAGACACTTCACCCGCCCCTCGGAACGGTGGGTGTCTGGGGTAACCACGATTACGCCAGTGCCTTACCGCTCCACGAAATGGACGCGGCCCTGAACGCCAGCGGTGTACGCATGCTTAAGAACGAACGAGCCGCCCCACGCCACGACCTGCACATCATTGGCCTCGACGATCTGCTCTACGGCCGCAGGGACCTCACGCGAGCGCTCCAGCGGCACAGCCCACACGCGGCAAACGTCCTGATCAGCCACAACCCCGACGTCATTCCATCCCTTGACGCCCGCGCGCAACTCACCCTGGCTGGCCACACCCACGGCGGCCAGATCGTGCTGCCAGGCGGCATCGCACCGTTCTCATCCAGCCGCTACGGCCGTCGCTTCCTGGCCGGTTGGGTGACCCAGAACGCCTACGTCAGTCGCGGCCTTGGTGTGGCTTACGTGCCAGCGCGCGTCGGAGCGCCCGCCGAACTGGCTGTATTCGACCTCACCCCCACCTGAACATCCGCGGTTGCACCGTCCGGCTTCGCCTCCAAATCCAGCAAGGCCGCTTTGATGCCCTGACGCACCCCGTCGGCGTCCCCTGCTTCCGCAGCGTCCGCGAGGCGCTGCGTCCACGCCAACAACGGCGCACGATGGGGCACCTGCGGCCGCACCACCGTCATGCCCGCATGACCGGACGGACGGGCTGGCTCCTGCTCGTTGCACAACACCTCATGCATCTTCTCGCCAGGTCGCACCCCCGAGATGACGATAGGCACGTCCACATCCGGCCTGAGCCCCGAGAGTCGAATCAACGTCCGCACCAAATCGACGATCTTCACCGGTTCACCCATGTCCAGCACGAACACACGGCCGGACCCACCCAGTGCGCCAGCCTGCAACACCAATTTGGCTGCCTCTGGGATGGTCATGAAGTACCGCGTCATGTCCGGGTGCGTGACCGTCACCGGCCCGCCATCACGAATTTGCTGCTGAAAGACGGGCACCGCACTACCGCGGCTGCCAAGCACGTTCCCAAACCGCACGGACACAAACGACCGGTCTGGACCCACCTCAGCCGCCGTGCGCGCCACCCACAACTCCGCCAGCCGTTTGGACGCCCCCATGACCTACGTCGGTGCTACCGCCTTGTCGGTCGACACGTTCACGAACGTGCGC
>CAJXNS010000053.1 GCA_913057165.1 uncultured Trueperaceae bacterium | reverse complement strand
GGGCGTGCCGGTGCTGGCCATCTGCTACGGCATGCAGCTGATCGCCCAAGCGCTCGGTGGCACGGTCGCCCCAAGCGGCGTGCGCGAGTACGGCAAGGCCGACCTGACGCAGTACGACGGGGTGTTGTTCGCGGGCGTGGAGGGCGATTTCACCGCGTGGATGAGCCATGGCGACAGCGTGACCGAACCCCCACCCGGTTTCACCGTGACCGCCAGCACAGCGGACACGCCGGTGGCTGCGATGGAAGATGCCGAGCGTGGCGTGTACGCCTTGCAGTTCCACCCGGAGGTGCGGCATACGCCTAAGGGTTTGAGTCTGCTGGAGCGGTTTGTGGAGCAAACTGGCGTGGCGCGCACGTGGACGCCGGGCAATATTGTTGAGCAAGCGACCGAAGACGTCCGAAGGCAGGTGGGTGACGGACGGGTGCTGGCCGCCGTCTCCGGCGGGGTGGACTCAAGCACCCTAGCGATGCTGCTGGCGAGAGCTATTCCGGACCGTCTGGACGCCGTGTTCGTGGATACCGGCCTGCTACGCATGAACGAGGTGGACGAAGTCCAGCGCGCCCTCGAAGGGTTCGGCGTGCCGCTGACGACCGTCGATGCGAAAGCGGAGTTCCTGAGCGCCCTTGCGGGGGTCAGCGATCCAGAGGAGAAACGCAAACGCATTGGTGCGACGTTTATCGATGTCTTTAAACGCGAGGCGGCACGGCTGCAGCAGGACCACGGCGCGTACGACTTTCTGGCCCAAGGCACGCTCTACCCCGACGTGATCGAATCCGCCGGTGGTGAAGGTGCCGCGAACATCAAAAGCCACCACAACGTGGGCGGCCTACCTGCCGAGCTGGGTTTCACGCTCATTGAGCCGTTCCGGACGCTGTTCAAAGACGAAGTCCGCGAGGTCGCAACCACCCTCGGCATGCCACCGGCACTGCGCGACCGGCACCCCTTCCCAGGGCCCGGTCTGGCGATCCGTATTTTGGGCGAGGTCACCGAAGAACGTCTCGAGGTGCTCAGGCGGGTGGATGACATTTTCATCGGCAGCCTCCGCGAGCTTGATCTTTATGACGCCACTTGGCAAGCGCTGGCGGTGCTCACCCCCATCCGTTCAGTCGGCGTGATGGGTGACGGCCGGACGTACGCCCATACCGTCGCACTACGCGCCGTCACGAGCATCGATGGCATGACGGCCGACTGGGCGCGCCTACCCCACGAAGCTTTGGCGACCATCAGCAACCGGATTGTGGGGCAGGTGCCCGAGGTGAACCGCGTGGTTTACGACGTGACGAGCAAGCCGCCCGGCACGATTGAATGGGAATAAAGACACGGGCTGCAAATCGGATTCGTAAACGAAGAAAGTGAAGTGGGCACCAGACAAACGAACGGTCTTCCAACCACGAGCCTTTGGTCCGTTTAAGGCTTGGAAGTACGAGTGCGACGGGCGCCTTTGCGCCCGCCGCTTACGCCTGGCGTTATTGATCGTTCATTCTGTAGGGTTGAGGTGCAGCAAAGATGGTTTTTTCTTTACAAAGTTCCTCAGCCTTCAAGAATTCAACTTGAAGTACAGTCCGCGGAACGATCGTGGAGTCTCAGCCGGCCACGCCTCAAGGGGTCGTTGCGGTATACGCACAACTATCGTCCTCCGATTGATCAAATAGCGTAAAACCTCCACCGTTGAGAACAACGTTAAACCCTTCACTCAAGCTTAGACCAGCACCATTGAGACGGTTTTCAGGGTTTGACACGTCAAGGTTAATCTCGTCTCCCGTCGTGTAACCAAAAACTGAAATTGTGTACGTATCATCGATCGTTTCAACCGATTTTTGTGAGGAGTTTTGCGGGTCCTGAAGTTCCCACTCATATGTCACCTGATGCGGTTGCCCGTTGAACTCAAGCGCTTGAGGAAATTCTGCCGTGCAATCGCCAGGGCTTTCCCACCTGTTTTGACTGACAAATAAAGTCCGCGTCTCCGCTGTAAGGTCCGTCAATGCAAAGTCGTTGATCGCGAAGTCAACGGGTACGTGATTCTCCGAACCCGTCTCAAGCAGACTGACTTCACCGCTTATGCTGACTTTTTGTTCGGCCTCAGCCACGTTGACCAGACCATCCAAACCGGTGGAGTCCGGACCGTTTTTGTACTGAGCGGAGCCAAAAACATTAACGGTTACGTCTGCCGGCGCACTTGGAAAAGTATCGATCTTAGCTTCGGCCACACCCTCTTCGGAAAGCATGATCGTGTAGTTGCTCATCGCAGGACCGTAAGTCGAGCGCTCCACCGTTCCAACTTCATAGGCTTGGCCGTCAATTGTTATTTCACCCGAAGAAACGGTGACTTGCGCGTCATCGCTGCCAGTGGCGCTCGTCGCGCCCCCGCATCCAGTCATCGCCACGGGCAAGACACCCATCATGAATACCAACATCCAGCGTTTCATTATGAAACCTCCAGAGGCCTGGTTGGCCTACTGGGAAAAAGTAATCTTTCTGTTTCCTGCGCCTTGTCACGATTCCCCTACAAACCCATTCGCCTCACCACGCATCACCGGATAGAGCGCATCGCAACCGAAACACCGCAAAGCGGAAACAACACCAAACCGAAGACAGGCCGCGCGACCGATCCACCGCAGGCACAGAGCGGGCGCCCTAAAGCCGACACCCTGCACGGTTATGCTGCAGGCATGGCACGCACGTGGCTCATGAAGAGCGAACCGTACAAGTACAGCTTCGACGATTTAGAACGAGACGGCCGCACACCGTGGGATGAAATCCGCAACTACCAAGCGCGCAACTTCATGCGGGACGACATGAAGATCGGCGACCGCGTCCTGTTCTACTACTCCAACGTCCAACCCCCCGGCGTGGCCGGCGTCGCGGAGGTCTGCAGTGAGCCGTACCCCGACGAAACCCAGTTCGACGAAACCTCGAACTACCACGACCCGAAAGCCACACGCGACAACCCGCGCTGGATCCTGGTTGACGTCAAACCCGTCAAAAAACTCCCTCGGCTGGTCACGCTGCAGGAAATCAAGGACGAACCCAAGCTGCAAGACCTACCGCTCGTTCGGCGTGGTAACCGGCTCAGCATCATGCCGGTCAGCGAAGCCGATGCCGACCTGATCATCGACATGGCCAACCGGCCCGGACCGGAAGACGCTTAACGTCACCCACGCACTTAACACGCCACGGTCGGGCTTGCGTGATACCCTGCCAGCGTGAAGCCCGACCGTTCACAAGCTGTTCTTCACCTCGTCGCTGAGGCGTACATCGCCACGGCCAAGCCGGTGCCATCCTCGTGGGTGGCCGCACGGGTTGGCATGTCACCGGCGACGGTGCGCAACGACTTCGCGCGGCTGGAAGCCGACGGACTCCTCATGCAGCCCCACACGTCGGCCGGGCGGGTTCCCACCGCCGAAGGTTTCAAAGCGTACGCCGAGGCCTTCTTGCCGCCCGAACCGCTCAGTGCCGCCGACCTGCGTGGCATCAGCGACCGACTTGCTGGGCTGCACGGCAGCGAACTGCTTGAACGTCTTGCGGTCGTCGCGTCCAACCTGACGGGCTACGCCGTCGTCCTCGACGTGGCCGCCGACCCGAACCTGCAGACGCTCACGGTGCACATGACGCCCATGTCCGAGCGTCACCTGATGGTGGTTGCGGTGTTCGAAAACGGGCTCACGCGCAAGCGCACGCTGGATCTCTCCCCCACCCCAGGTGCTGCCGTGCTTGAAGACGCGGAACGCACCGTCAGGGATTTGGCGCTGCCAATCAGCACCATGGAGGCGGCTTTGCGTGAGCGCGCCCGCGAGGTCGGTACAGACTTGCGGCGCACGTTGCGCGCCCTCGCCGATGCTTGGCCCAGCCTCAAGCCGATGGAGCGCTACAGCCACGGCATGCACCACCTGCTCGATGAGCCGGAAGCCGACGACCCGAACTTCCTGCGGCAGGCCGCCCGGCAGCTTGACCGCGTCGCCACCCCTGAACTGGCGGAGGCGCACGAACCGCTCGCCTTGCGTTTCGACGACCATGTCGCCCTGGTGTCCAGCCGGCTCGGTTGGCGTGACTGCCGCGGCCTGCTGACCCTCGTGGGTCCCACGCGTATGCGGTACCCCAGTACCTTCCAGGTCGCGCACGGCGTGGGGGCCGGCACACCCCTTGACGCACTCTCCTCTTAAACCCCATGACGCACGGTGAATGGCAGGCCCTTAAGGACCTTGACGCCACGGCCCAGTACGCCCGCGAGGTGTACCGCCACCTGCCAGACGGTGCGGTGGTGATCCTTACCGGCCCACTCGGGGCAGGCAAAACCACGTTCGTCCGCGCCTTCGTGGATGCCGCGGGTGGACCTGAAGGCGTGAGCAGTCCTACCTATACGCTGATGCACGAGTACCCCACCGACCGTGGGCCGGTGGTGCACGTCGACGCGTACCGCCTCGAGAGCGCGGCAGAAGCCCACAGCCTCGGGCTTGATGACGCCATCGACCGGGCCCGCTTCACGCTCATCGAGTGGGGCGACCGGATCGCCCCCGCCCTGCCGCCCGCCTGGCGGCTTGAGCTTGCCCGCCCCGCAAGCCAAGCAGGTGAACCTGGCACCGTGCGGCACGCGAAGCTGACCGCGCCCGGTGAGACCGCATGAGTGTGCACCTGGCGCTCGATACGTCCTCGAACTATCTCGCTGTCGCCCTGTGGGGCGACGATGGCGTGCGGTTTGAACGCACGGAGGATGTCGGCCGTGACCACGCCGCCCGCCTGCCGCAAGCGTTCGCAAGCGCCCTTGATGAGGCAGGCGTCCAGCGCGAGCAGCTGACCGGCGTGACGGTCGGTATCGGACCTGGCTCTTACACCGGCATTCGCGTCGGCGTGGCGGCCACGCGCGGCTTGGCGTTCGCCCTCGGCATCCCACTACACGGGACGTGCAGCTTGGCGATGGTGGCCGCCCAAGCGGGAGCGTCCCAAGCGGGAGCCTCCCAAGGGCCCGTGCGTGTCCTCCGTGATGCTCGCAGGGGCCGCGTCTACGCCGCTGAGTTCGCGTGGCAGGACGGCACGCTCACCGCCGTGCGCCCTCCGTTTAAAGCCGAACGGGCTGACCTCGACCCGGTCCCTGATGGGACGTGCGTCGTGGAGGACGGACCGCCCAGCGCGTTGTGGGCGGCCAGCCCGCACGCCATCCGGAGCGAGCCCACCCCCAATTACCTCGAGTGACGCACGCCGCGTAGGCGGGTTCCGCCGCTGCAAGCGGTATAGTCGCGGGAAAGGTTCGACCTTCGGGCCTATCCGCTGGGTGACGCGCCGGACGCGCGAACCCGCTTGGAGTGAGCATGTTTAGACCCTGGCAAGAGATCGGTGTGGATTTGGGCACGGCGACCGTGCTCGTGTACGTCAAAGGACAAGGCATCATGCTGCGCGAGCCGTCCGTCATCGCCGTCGTCAAAGACACCGGTGAGGTCAAAGCGGTCGGTAACGACGCGTACCGCATGCTCGGCCGTACGCCCGGCAACATCACCGCCGTACGCCCCATGCGCGACGGTGTCATCGCCGATTACGACATGACCGAGAAGATGCTGCAAGCGTTCGTCCGCAAGGTCGTCAGCGGCCCAGGACGTTTCTTCCGGCCGCACATCATGGTGTGTGTTCCCTCCGGCGTCACCGAAGTGGAACGCCGCGCCGTGCTGCAAGCCACCCGCGAGGTGGGCGCCCGCAAGGCCTTCCTGATCGAAGAACCGCTCGCCGCCGCTATCGGCGCGGGTGTGGACATTGCCGAACCGAGCGGCAGCATGATCGTCGATATCGGCGGGGGCACGACCGACGTGGCGATCATCAGCCTGGGTGGCATCGTGGTCAGCAACAGCCTGCGTGTCGCCGGCAACGACTTTGATGAAGCGATCGTGCGCTTCGTGCGCCACAAGGAGAACCTCCTGATCGGCGACCGTACCGCCGAAGAGGTCAAGCAAAAGGTCGGCGCGGCCATGCTCGCTGAAGGCGACGAAAGCAAAGAGATGGATGTGCGCGGCCGTGACCTCATCAACGGCTTGCCGAAAACCGTCAAGATTCGCAGCGAAGACGTCATCGAAGCGCTCGAGGAGCCGATCCAGAAGATTGCGGCTGCCGTGCGTTCGGTGCTGGAAGAAGCCCCACCTGAACTGGTGAGCGACGTGATCGACCGCGGCATCATCATGACGGGCGGCGGGGCGATGCTGCGCAACTTTGACGAGCTGCTGAGGCGCACGACCGGCATTCCGGTGGTGGTGGCAGAAAACGCCAACGACAGTGTCGCGCTCGGTACCGGCCAGGCGCTTGACATGATTCCCGTCCTCAACGACGCGCTCATCTCGGACAACTTCCTTAAACGGTAAGCGCATCGGCGCCATCGTGAACGCACGCACCACCCTCGCGCCGGTCCTCGCCCGACATGCGCGGGGGTGTTTTTTAGCGTCTTTGGTGTTCGCTGCGTTCATGTTCCTCGCGTCCGCAAGTGCGCAAGCCGACCTTGACGTGACCGCCGTTGAAGCCGGCATGACCGGCTTCGTGACCACCGAAACCGCAAACGGGTTGGAACGGTTCGGCGTCACCGTAGTGGGCGTGCAAGCCAGCGACGCGGGCCGCAGCCCGCGCGTGCTCATTCGTGTCGATGCAGACCTAATTGACGAGACAGGCGGGGTGGCGGCCGGCATGAGCGGCAGCCCTGTCACCCTCACCGTTGACGGTGAGGACCGCCTCCTTGGCGCGCTTTCTGCAGGGTTCCCGGACAGCGACCACCAACTGGCGCTCGTCACCCCCATCGCCGCCATGCGCACGCAAGGCAGCGCAGGCACGTCAGGAACGGCCGCCCCGCTGCTGCTCGCAGGCGTCGACGCAAGGGCCGCGCAACACTTGAACCTCACCCAACACGCGGACGTCGGCGCGCCGCTGCAAACGGGCGGTAGTGCCGGCCAGGTGCCCGCCCGCCCGGTCGCAGCCGGCCAAACGGTCGGGATTGGCCTCGCCTACGGCGATCTCACGATCGCTGCGGTCGGCACGGTGACCGACCGCAGCGGTGATGACGTGTGGCTCCTCGGCCATCCGTTCCTCGCCACCGGCGTGAGCGACTTTGCGTTGCTGCCCGCCGAGGTGCTCACTGTGGTGGGCCGCAGCAGCCTGCCGTTCAAACTCGCGAACGTCGGGCGTGAACCCATCGGCCGCGTCACCTTCGACGGCGACGCCGGCCTGACCGCCCGCCTCGGCAGCACCCCTGACGCGTTACCGCTCACCCTGAACGTGACCACCGACACCGCATCGCAGACGTTTAATGTGGCCGTCGCCCGCGGGACCGAACTCACGCCCGCCATCGTGGCCACCGCCACCCAGCGGGCGGTCGACCTGGTACGCAACGACGTCGGTCGGGGGCACGCCACCCTGACGTGGACGTTCAACTTTCAAAACGAAGCCCCGCTGACGCTGAGAGATGAGCGGGTCGACACGCGCGATATTGCGACCCGCGTGGCGTTCGCAAGCGGTGGTCCCGTCGCGGTACTCGACCGCAACCCGTTCCGTGACCCGGAACTGACCGGTATCAACCTAAGCGTGCAGATCGGCGCGGACGCCGAACGCGTGGAACTTGTGCAAACCGCCTTAGAAACCCCCACCGTTGAGCCGGGCGGGACCGCCGTCGCGTTCGTACGGCTGCAGCCCTACCGCGCGGAACCGATCATCACCAGCGTCGCCGTACCCATCCCCGAGGACGCCCCACCGGGGCCGCTGACGGTCACCTTCAGGGGCGCATCGGTGGATGACCCAAACGCGCCTGAGGGGATCTCCTCCCCGCTCGACCCGCTCGAGCAGCCCACCTCCGATCGGCCGGCGATTCTGTCGTGGGCGGAACTGATCGGCGCGCTTGAGTCGCGCGCGACCGCCAACGAGATGGTCGTCGAGGTTGACCTCGAAGACGGTCGCCGCCGGGTCGCCCGCCTGCCACAAGACGCGGTCGTCCTCGGGCTCAAACGCTTGACCGTCACGGTCGAAGACGCAGGCGAAGCGGACGCCACCGACGAGACCGACACCCTCGATGAAACCCCTGACGAGGAGGACGCCCCATGACCGGACCTGAAGTGCAAGCGTGGCTGGGCGGCACGTTCAGCGGTGATGCGGTACCCATCGCCCGCCTGGATGAGGCCGACCAACCCAGCGACGGCGGTTGCGTCATCGTGTCGAACCCCAAGGCGCTGGACGCCGTCCTGAACTCCGGCCAGGCGTCCAACCTGGCGTTGCTGGTGGTCGCTGAGGACGCAGATGTTCGCGATTACGACG
>CAJXNS010000052.1 GCA_913057165.1 uncultured Trueperaceae bacterium | reverse complement strand
CGCCAGCGCCCGCGCGGACGCCGCCTCAAGCGTCAACCCGAGCGGTGCTGGGTCCACCACCACAAACGTATCGCCGCCATAGGCCGTATCGGCGGTTATAGGCCCCAACCCAGGCACCTCAAGGACCACACCCCGGTCGCCAGCAAACGACGGGACATTTCGCATGCGCACCCGCGTTGCCTTACCGCCCTCCATCGTGACGGTGGCTTGCACAAGACCGCCGGGGGCTTCCATCACAATCCGGTTGTCCCCTTCGACGGTCGGTACCAAACCCGTTTCGGCCACCACGGTGGCGACACAGATGCTGTTCGATCCCGACATCGGCGGGGTATGCGCCGGTTCCATCACAATGAACCCCACCGCGGCGTCCGGATGGACCGGCGGAACCAGCAAGTTGACGTGGCGGAACACCCCACCGCGAGGTTCGTTGAGCACCGTACGGCGCAAGACACCATCGCGGTGCACAAACCGCGATTGCTCCCATAAGGTTGCCCCCGGAGGGGGCGCGACCCCAGCCACGATCACGTCCCCCACCTCGCCTTCGGCGTGACAGCCAATCACCTCAATCTCAGCCGGCAGGCCCGTCATGCTGCTGCCTTACGGCGCATATACACCGCCGTCATCAGGTCCAAGTGCGCCCCACCGGCGTTCTTACATACGGTGATCGCATCCGTACTCGGTCGTTCCCAGCGGCCGGCCGCCAGGTCGGCAAAGTCACCCAGCACGTCCTGCCGCGCCAGCACACCCTTTGCAAGCGGTATCGCCAGCTCCCCCGTGCCCTCCAGGGCCGTCTCGAACGCATCGACGTACACGAGGCTGCGCGTCAGGGCGTCGTCGTCAACCTCGCGCATGTCAGGCCGGAACGCCCCAATGAGGTCAAGGTGCTGCCCCGGCCGTAACCACGCGCCCTGCAACACCGGCTCGGCGCTCAGGGTTGCGGTGCAAATCACGTCCGCTTCAAAGGCGGCACGCTCCAAGTCGCTGTAGACCACCAACTGGGGGTGACGCCGCGCGAGCGCCTCAGCGCGCGCGGCGGTGCGGTTGTAAACCCCGATCTGGGCGTCAGGAAAGAGGGCGCCGTACGCCTCCACCATCGACGCGGCGACGGTGCCGGCGCCCACGATGAGGATGCGCTCCACGCGGGCGGGCGCGAGCGTCCGGCAGGCCAGCAAGCTGGTTGCGGCGGTCTTCCACTTGGTCAGGAGGCCAAAGTCAACGGTGGCGGTGGGTTCCCCCGTCAGGTCGTCAAAGAGGACGGCGTGGCCGTGGACGGTTGGTTGCTGGCGGCCGGTGTTGCTGGGCACAACCGTGGCGGTCTTGACCAGCGCACCAAGACCGTCCACCCACGCAGAGCGGGAGAGAAGGGTGTCGCCCCCGCGGTGTAGCACGGTGTCGCCAAGGCTGGCGCGCGGTTGCCGGTGGCCGGCCTCTAGAGCGTCGCAGAGTTCCAGCCAATCGAGCTTATTTTCAAGGTCACGCCCCAGGTGTTCCGTAGCCATCACCGTCCTTCTGTTTAGGGTGCATCGTACGCCGTGACACCCCACCCGCGCACGCGTCACTAGGTGACGCACATGATGGGGAGGCTTAGGCTTTAAGGGCGTCCAGCCAGCCCGGTACGCTAACGCCAGACCAGACGGCTTGTGAGGAGAACCTGTGGACCGCACCGTGCGCATCACCGAAGACCCAGGCAACCGCGACGACGTCCCCGCAGACGGGCGTTTGATCGTGCCTGGCGGACGGTCGAGCGACCCGCTCTTCGCCTTGGCCGCCGAACGGGTGAAGGATGCCGGTAAGCACGTTGCCGGAAGCGTCGCCATGTGGCAAGCCCGCGTGAAGGCGGCCGAACGCGTCGACGCCACCCGCCACAACCCGTCCGCCTGGGCACAAGCCAGCGCCGAAGCCGTCGACGCCCTATTGCGTGGCGGGGTGACCACCGCCGACCTGCCCACCGGGGTGAGCCGGCGCGTGATGACGGCCGCCGCCTTAGCCGAGCAAACCACCGCCGAACTTGCCGGTAGCAACCTTCTTCCGCGCGCGGCGGTGATGCACACCGCCACCACACTCGGGGGCCCACCCGGTGACACCTGGCACCTGCGCGGGTACGTCGATCTCACCCCTGAAACCGCCCGTTTTGTCGCCCGGCACGCCCTACCCGGAAGCAGCGTCCACCTTCAGCGGCCTAGCGACGCGTGCCTGAGCGCCTTTACGGCCGAAGGCTGGACGGTTCACGACGAACGCCGCGAACCTTCCGCGCCACCGGCGCCCCATGCGGCCGCCACCGCACACGCCTACAGTTTCGGGAGCCAAGACGAGGAGGTGCGCTGGGTGCTGGCCGATATCGCCCGACGCATCGACGCTGGCACCGACCCCTCATCCCTGCTGATGGTGGATGCGCAAGCCGCCGCACGGCGCGGCGTGTACCGCCAAATCGCCAGCGAGTTCGCTGTTCCCGTCCGCCTGGCTGCGGCCCCCGCCCTCGGTGACACCCCCGAAGGTCAGCTCGTGTTGCGCCTGCTCGAGGTGGTCGACCGGCCGTTCGGTTACGAACCGATTCTGAGGATCCTTCAGCATCAACACCTTCCCAAGATGGACGCAGAAGCGTACGACCAAGCCCGCCTCAACCGGCCACAAACCCTGGCCGCTTGGAAGCGTTTTGACGCCCGCGCGGAGGCGCTTCACTGGCCAGAGCGTGACACCCCAAACGGTTTCACCGAACGGCTTGCAATCACCCTCGAACACCTCGGTTTGGCAGGCGCCACTGACGCTTTAGGCGCTGCCAGCATCGAGGCAGGCGACGGCCAGCCCACTGTCCTGCAGGAGGTGCTCGCGGCAGCTGGGGCAGGCACCGAACCGCAAACACGCCGCAGTTACGTGCAAACCGCACGCATCGCGTTGCAGTTGCAACGCACCGAAACCCAGCAGACCTTCGGGCCGGACGCCGCCAGCCACGCGGTGGTCGCCACCTGGGACGACACCGCCCACCGGCACGGCGCCGCCGTGACGTACGTCCTCGGCGCCAACGAAGGACGCCTGCCGCCACGACTGAAAGACGACGCCACCCTCGACTTTCATGACCGTGCCCTCCTGCAGGCGGCGGGACTGCCGATGGAAACCGCCCAGCAGCGCGCCGAACGCCAACAGGTGCACCTGCAAGAGGTGCTCAGTACCACGCAACACACCCTTATCTTGGGCGTGCCCGCCCAGGACGACCGCGAGGCGTTGTTGCCAAGCCCCATCCTTGACACGCTTGGGTTGACGTTGCAGCCCGCACCAGCACGGGCTGCGCGCAGCCTGCAGGAGGTCCGCCAGGGTTTCTTAGATCAACCAGGCAAGCTCCAGGGCACCGACCCGCTCGCGCAGGCGCTCACGGCACGGTTGGCCACCGAACGCCGCCGGGAATCGGAACAACCTCACGACCATCACGACGGCGTCGGTCTCGATCCGCGCGATCCCGCCCAAGCCAAGTTCAGTGCCACCAGCCTCAGCGACTTTGGGGGCTGCCCGTTCAAATTTTTCGCGCGCTACCTGCTGAAAGTCCGCGATTACGAAGAAGAGACCGGCTTACTGCCACCGCGTGTGCGCGGCCGCCTGTGGCACCACACCCTGGAGCTGGCCGGCCGCGCCGCCACGAAGCACCTGATCGCTGAAGGCTGGACCGACGAAGACGGCACTGTTTTAGCCGATGAGGTGACTCCAGGCGACCGAGCTCATGCTTACCGTCAAGCCGTCCTAGATCATCTTGATGAGGCATTCACGGAAGCGGAACGTGACGAGTACCTGCCTGAGTCCGAACTGTGGTCGCGCATGCGGGAGGTTGAGCTCACCTCCCTGCGGCGCCTGGTGGTGAGCGACGCGTTCTTAGAACCCACCGCCATTCCGTACCGGTACGAGGCGAAGCTGAATGTGGTGTTGGAAGGCCTACCGTTCGTGGGTTACGTCGACCGTATCGACCGCAAGGGTGACGGCCTGGATCTCATTGACTACAAACTGGGCGCCAGCAAACCTCCCGGCGTGCCCGATGCCACCCGCCGGGCAACGTTCGATGTCCAACTTCCGCTGTACCGGGCGTTGCTTCAAGAGTCGGAAGGTGTCCAGGTCCGCAAGGTTCGCTACCTTTCGATGCGGACAGGGGAGAACCTCGATAGCGACGAGCAGCGCGAAGGTGAGCCGCCCCAAGTTGATGTGGATCTGCTCGATTTGATCGACCGCATTAAGGAGCAGTTCGCGAACGGACGGTTCCCTGTTCAGCCGGACGAGAAACGGCACGCCTGCGAGCGCTGCGACCTGCACGCCGTCTGCCGCGTCGGCCCAAGGCTGGACCGCAAACCCGACGCCTTGGGTTTTGAGGTGCAACCGTGAGCGTCAACCTCACCCCCGAGCAACGCGCGGCGGTGGACGCGGTGGGCTCGGTTGCGATCACCGCCGGTGCTGGGACGGGGAAGACCCACACCCTTGGGCACCGCTACGTCGAACACCTGGTCCGCGGCGTCAGCCCGCTTGGGATTGTGGCGATCACCTTCACCAAGCTGGCCGCGAACGAACTTCGCGCGCGCGTCAGGCGGTACGCCCAAGAACGCCTGGGCCGTGATCACCCAGCCCTAAGCGAGCTCGAGGCGGCCACCATCGGGACGGTCCACGCGCTGTGCTTGAGGATCGTCCAGGATTTTCCGGATGAGGCGGGCGTACCACCCAACGTCCGACTGCTCGATCCGCTGGAAGGCGATATCTGGCGGGTGAACGCGCTTGGTGAGGTCATGCGCGAAATTCCCCCTGAGGCGTTTGGGCATCTGCCGTACGACCAACTCGAAAGCATCCTAAAGGCCTTGCTCGACAATCCGTACGAGGCGCAGCAGGCGCTTGGACGCGATCCACAGCGCGCGATGCAGTTGCTGGCCGAGGAGGTCATGTCCCTTAAGCGCGACCACCTCGAATCGGCTGCCTTCCGTGAGGCGCTCGCGGAGCTTCAACACCGCCCAGCGCCAGGGCGTGAAGACAAACTGGAGACGTTGAGGCAAGACCTGCTCAAGGCTGTCGGTCTGGTGCAAGACGGCCTGATGGAGGAGGCGCTTTCGTTGCTTTACAAGCGACGCTCGAAGGTTGGCCAGAAGGCGGTGTGGGGCGACGACCTTTTTCCGATGCAGGCGGCGTGTGACGTGATCCTGCAAAACCTGCGGTCGCTGGCGAAGGACCCCCTGATGGACGCCACCCCTGGGGCTGCCGATGAGGCGTTTGAGGCGGCCTACCCGCATGTCCGGGAGGCCTTCGATGCCGCACTGGCGCGCATTCAGGAGGAGAAAAACCGCGGTGGCGTGTTGGACTTTAATGACATCGAGCGGGCCGCCCTGGCTGCGCTTGAACAGCCGCACGTCCGTGAGCATTACGCGGATCGCTGGTCGGTGCTGCTGCTCGATGAGGCGCAAGACACGAGCCCGATTCAAGATGCCTTGGTGGCCCACCTGGCTGCATTCACGACCGTGACGGTCGTTGGGGACGCCAAACAGAGCATCTACCGGTTTCGTGGCGCCGACCCAGCCGTCTTCGCCCGCATGCAACAACGCGTGCTTGACGCGAGCGGCGAGGCCGTGCAGCTGAAAGTCAGTTTTCGCTCGCGGGCGCCGCTCGTGGCGTCAGCCAACGCGCTGTTCGAGCAAGTACTCGGTCACGCCCATGAGCCGTTAAGCCCAGCCGACACGCCCACTGCGGCCGACGCGCCTGAAGGTCCGGCTGTGTCGGTCTGGTCAACCATGCTCGATGAGGACAGCCCGTCGTCACAGCGCCTTGAATTAGCCGAAGCCCACCGTGTCGCCCAAGAGCTAAAGGAGCGCCTGAGCTCGGGCGAGAAGGTTCGCGGCAAGGACGGGAAACTTCGCGCGTTGCGTCCGTCCGATATTGCGGTGCTGGCTCGTAATTGGGCGACGCTCGACACGCTCGCTGAGGTGCTTCCCGCGTACGGCGTACCGGCGTTACACGGCGGTGGCGGCAACCTGCTTGAAACGGCCGAAGCGCGGGACGGCATTGCGGCACTTCGGTTTGCGGCCGACCCGAGCGATGACGTGGCGCTCTTGGCCCTCCTCCGCGGGCCGATGTTCGCCGTGCCAGATCCCGAACTGTTGCGTCATGCCGATGCGGCTGCTGCACGCGATCCGCGCCCCTCCAGTTTTTGGGATGGCGTGAAGACCGCGCCCGCAGGGTCGCTGCGGGAAGCCGCACAATGTCTGGAGGGTTGGTTGCAGCAGGCGGCCACGCTGACCCCCAGCGAACTTCTGGCCGACTTGGATGCGCGGACCGGTTGGACGGGGATCACCGCCAACCTGCCCGGAGGTCGCCGGCGTCTTGCCGACCGTGACGGCTTTGTGGCGTTGGTGCGGTCGCTTGAGCGGTCGGGTTTGGATGTGTTTGCAGCGGCGCGGCGGTTGCGGCGGCTCGTCGAATTAGACGTCACAGTCGCGAGACCCAAACTGCAAGCCGGTGACGCGGTCACCCTCATGTCGGTTCACGGCAGCAAGGGTTTGGAATGGCCTGTGGTCGTGCTGGTGGGCATGAGCCGCCGGTCGGGCGGTCCAGGTGCAGAGGTTCTTGTGGACCGCAAGCGCGGTGTGGCGTTTGCAGTCGGCACCGCTGCAGAGCATCGGGCTGAGCCGGTGTTGCTGAAGGTGCTTAAACACCGTGAGGCTCGCGCCGATGCCGCCGAGTTGCAGCGGCTTTGGTACGTCGCCGTCACCCGGGCTGCGCACGAGGCAGTGTTTTCCTACGGGCCGAAAGCGAACGGGGACATGAAGATGTTCATTGATGCGCTTGAGGACTTGGGGTTTCAGCCGGACGTGCAAACGCTGGATCCGAAGCAGGTGCGGTGGCCTGAAGGTGCCATGGATGGTGTGCGTTTTGATGGTGTGGCGCTGCCAGCACCACCCCCAAAAACCGAATAAAAGTAAGCAACTTACTTACGCGGTTTGCATTATGACCCGTACGTATGAAAACATTAGACACGCGCACAATGAAAACCCACGCGCGAAACAAAGCCCCAAAGGAGGCCCCGCATGCCAAGCACCCAAAGCTACAGCCACCCCAACATCGTCTGCCCCAAATTCCATTACGCCGTCGAACTCATTGGGCGTCGCTGGACGGGCGCCATTCTCAGGACCATGTTCGCCGGCGAAACACGGTTCGGCGCCATCGCAGCGGCCGTTCCCAACCTCAGCGATCGCATGCTTGCCGAGCGCCTCAAAGAGCTCGAACGCGAAGGCATCGTCGAGCGACGCGTTGAAAGCTCAAAACCGGTTCGCGTGCGTTACCACCTCACAGCCAAAGGCCGTGAGGTTGAACCGGTTCTCGAAAGCTTCATGGAATGGTCTGAACGCTGGGTGTAACGCGCCTAGCGCACCCCAACGCGAGCGGCCCGCCTCAACGTTTGACGGCGGGCCGCTCCATCGGTACATCCAAGTTACCCAGAACGTAACGGGCAGCCGCCTCATCCTCCAGCAGAAAACGCGCCGATACCAACTCACGCCGCAAACCCTCAGGATCGTCGTATAGCTCCGCTAAAACGGAATCCACCTCGCTGGCATCGTACGACCGACCTGCCTCAAAATGCTGGGCTGCCCAACGCAGCAGCACACGCCGCTTACGCGGCTGCGACGGCATGAACCCCAACCAGCCGTTATGCACGTACGTGGCGACAACCTTCTGCTCGTACGTATTCGCTCCCGTCCCATCGCGCAACTTCTCAAACGTCGACGCATCTAAAAGCGCCCCCGCGTAATCCTCCAGACGGGCCACATCAAGCTCGTAAATGCGCTGGTGGGCCCTCCGCGCAGGCCGCACCACACCCACCCCCGTCAGGGCACGCAAATGATGCGACACCGTCGGACCTTCAAGCCCCAAGTGCGCCGCCAAATCCTCCACGGAGCGTGACTCCTCCGCGAGCAAACCCACAATCTTTAACCGGTTCTCATCCGCGAGAGCCTTAAAAAAGCGCACCAGCTCATAGCGTTCGTCCGATGGACGCAACGGTCTCATTGCCTGATCAACCTCCACAACAACGAAGCCCGAATCACGCCAGGATCTCCCTCAGGCGTTACCGCCAGTGTACGCCGTCACCGCCCGTTTCGCACGTACGCCGCGCAGCCGCAGCTGCAACCATGCCAGCTGCACGAGCGAACCCGCCAAGAACGCCACCATCGCCACCACCAACCCATCGGTGGGCTCCAACCACACCCCAAGCCCCATCAACGCCGCACTCACGACCAGAAACAGCCCCACCGACTCGCTGATCGCACGCGTCTCACGCTCAAAGACCAATTGCCCCTGCACGTAATTACGGAACACATCGATCGGCCCCCAAAGCATCCCCACCCAAAACGCCCGGCGGGCAAGATCGGCAAGCTCAGGACGCAAGCCCGACACGGTCTCAAACCACCAGGTCGAAAGCGGGGTTGCGGCGACCGTTAATGCCACCGCCGATACGGCCCCCGCCATCAACCACGCAAAACGCTTCAGCATC
>CAJXNS010000051.1 GCA_913057165.1 uncultured Trueperaceae bacterium | reverse complement strand
AGTCAGCAACCCAGAAAGCCCGAGCCTCGCTGGCTACCACAACGACCGTCCCATCGACACGCCCGCCGATAGCGACGCCGGTGGCGACCTCGGTCCTGAAGGCCTCGCGTTCATCCACGCCGACGTGTCACCCACCGGCGAACCGCTCCTGGTGGTCGCCCACGAAATCAGCGGAACCACCGTCGTCTACCGCGTTCACGTCAACTGACACACGCTTGACAAAGCACGATTACGCTCACGCTCGGAGGTAAACCTATGAAGAAATTCGCCCTCAGCCTTTCGATCCTCGCCCTCGCCGGCGCCGCCCTGGCGCAAGCGGTCCGCGTCGACGGTTCCTCAACCGTCTACCCGATCGCCCTTTCGGTCGCCGAAGAGTTCGCCATCGACTTCCCTGACGCCAACGTCAGCGTGGCCTTCTCCGGTAGCGGTGGTGGTTTTGAGAAGTTCGCCGCCCTCGAAACGGAAATCAGCAACGCCAGCCGCCTCGTCAAGCCCAGCGAAATCGAAGAAATCAACGCCGCCGGCCGCGAGTTCGTCGAAATTCCTGTGGCGTTCGACGCGCTTACCGTCGTGACCAACCTCAGCAACGACTGGGCCACCTGCATGACCGTTGAAGAAATGAACAAAATGTGGCGCGCCGACGGTGGCGTCACCACCTGGGCCGACGTCCGCGACGGCTGGCCTGACCAGCCCATCGAGTTCTACGCCCCCGGCGTCGACAGCGGCACGTTCGACTACTTCAACGAAGCCATCCTCAACGACGGCGAAGACGACATCCGCACCGACTTCTTCCCCAGCGAAGACGACAACGTCCTCGTGACCGGTGTGGAAGGCAACCCGTACGCCATCAGCTTCTTCGGTTACGCCTACTACGCAGAAGAAGAAGAGTACCTGAACGCCGTGCAGATCGACGACGGCAACGGCTGCGTGAGCCCCAGCACCGCCACCATCGAAGACGGCAGCTACACCCCGCTCGCCCGCCCGCTCTTCACCTACGTCGCCGTGGACGCCGCCGACAGCAACCCCACCGTGCAGCAGTTCATCGAGTACTGGCTCGACGCCGATAACCGCGACCTGATCGCCGCCACCGGCTACGCCACGCTCAGCGACGAAGCGTACGACATCGCCCTCGAGCGCTTCAACAACCGCGTGACCGGCTCGCCGTTCAACCAGTACAGCGGTACCGTGCTCGAAATCTTCGAACAAGAAGGCACCCGCTAAGCGGCACGCCTTGACCTGACGAAGCCCTGATGCGGCTTCGGTACTGTGGCCCTCAGCACCATGCTGAGGGCCACACCTTTTGGGTGCGGTAGCCTCCACGGCAGGAGACGGCATGCAACCAACCCCCAAACAGGCTGCCGAAGCGATCGGCATCAACAAGAGCATCAGCCGCAACGTCGGCGATCAGCTCATTCGTCTCGTCTTATTCCTCGCGGCAAGTGTCTCCGTCGTCACCACCATCGCCGTGGTGTACTCGCTTTCCGCTGAGACCATCTCGTTTTTCCTTGACCCAGCCGTCAGCTTGTGGGAGTTCCTCACCGACCGCCGCTGGACGCCGCTCTTTGGGGAATCCCAGCGTTACTTCGGGATCAGCCCGCTCATCATCGGCACCCTCAATGTCACCTTCGTGGCGCTTGTCGTGGGTATTCCGCTTGGTCTCGGTTCGGCCATCTATTTAAGTGAATTCGCAACGGCCCGCACACGGCGCACCATCATGCCGTTGCTCGAAATTTTGGCTGGCATCCCGACCGTTGTTCTTGGTTACTTCGCGCTATTCTTCGTCACGCCCATCTTGCGAGACATCATCCCGGGCCTCAATCTTTTCAATCCCATCTCGGCAGGCCTGGTCATGGGTTTTATGATTCTCCCGACCATCTCCAGTATTTCAGTGGACTCCATGCAGGCTGTGCCGCGAGCGATTCGTGAAGCCGCGTACGGCCTAGGCGCCAGCCGCGTGGAGGTCGTCCTCAAGGTGGTCGTACCTGCTGCCCTGTCCGGCATTGTTGCGTCGTTCATTCTGGCCATGTCCCGCGCGATTGGGGAGACGATGATCGTGGCGCTCGCGGCAGGCGCGAAGCCCACCTTCACGTTTGACTTGCGCGAAACCATTGCCACCATGACCAGCTTCATTGTGCAGGCCGCCAAAGGTGACCAGCCGGCCGGCAGCATCGGTTCACGCGCCCTGTACGCCGTCGGATCGACCCTCTTCCTGCTAACCCTCATGCTTAACATTGCGTCCAACCAAATCGTGCGCCGTTACGCGGAGCGGTACGAATGAGCGTTTCCATCCTTAGTGACGCTGAGCGCAAACGTATCGAAGGCAAACGCCGTCGCGGGAAAGCTTTTGTGGCCGTAACTGCCGTGCCGGTCGTGTTGGCCTTGCTTCTCGTTGCCACCCTCTTCTTCGATGTCATCACCGACACGGTGTCATGGCAGATCGTCGAGCCGTCACAAACCACGGCGAGCTGGTCGTTCTCAGAAGGCTTCGCTTGGGGCAACACGTGGGAGAACGTCGTCACCAAAGAACTTGAAGCCCGCGGGGAAGACCCTGCAGCGGTGCTCAACAACCCAGAAGAACGCCGCAGGTTCAAGCTTCGTAACCGTGTGGAGCTCTTGTGGAGCCTCAACGGGCAGCCACTGCGTTACGTGGTGTCGAACAGCCGCGACGACACGGTCGACAACATTGGGGTGTTCGAAGGCTTCAACAACCAAGAGGCGTTGCTCGCAAACTTACGTGACGGTCAAGAACTCCGCCTCAACCCGTGGTTGGACTTTGCGTTCTTAAGCAAGAACGCCAGTCGCTCGCCCCTCATGGCCGGCATCGGCTTCGCCTTCATCGGCAGCCTCTGGGTGATCGGGCTGGTCATCCTCTTCTCCCTCCCAATCGGTGTGGGCGCAGCGATCTACCTTGAAGAGTACGCGCCAGACAACCGCTTTACGCGGTTCATTGAGCTCAACATTCGCAACCTGGCGGGCGTGCCGTCGATTGTCTACGGGATTCTAGGGTTGTACGCGTTCGTGCGCTTGTTCAACTTTGAGGTCACCGTCATATCCGCGGCGCTGACGCTGTCGCTGCTGATTCTGCCGGTCGTCATCATCGCGTCGCGCGAAGCGATCAAGGCGGTCCCGCCGTCGCTCCGTGAGGCGTCCTACGGCTTGGGGGCATCGAAATGGCAGACGGTCAGCCGGGTGGTGCTACCCAACGCTGTGGCGGGCATCACGACCGGCATGATCCTCGCCGTGGCACGCGCGATCGGTGAGACCGCACCACTTCTCGTGGTCGGTGCCGCCGGTTTCATCCCGCGCGCACCCAGCGGTCCGCTGTCTGAGTACACCGTCATGCCCATCCAAATTTACGCGTGGGTTGGCGAGAACGACCCCGAGTTTGCCAATGTCGCCTCAGCAGGCATCGTGGTCCTGCTGACGGTCCTGCTGGTCCTCTTTGGCGCGGCGTTCTACCTCCGCCGTCGCTTCGAACGGAGTTGGTGATGAGTCAAACGGTTCCTGAAAATCACGTCACGGTACGTACCGATCCAGTCGCCCAAGAAGACGCCCTGGTCGCCATCGACCACCTGTCACTCTGGTACGACCAGTTCCAGGCGCTGCGTGACGTGTCCCTCACCGTGCCAAAGAACCAAGTCACGGCCCTCATCGGTGCGTCAGGGTGCGGTAAGTCAACCCTGCTGCGCAGCATCAACCGCATGAACGACCTGGTGCCAAGCGTGAGGGTCGAAGGCAAAATCCATTACGAAGGCGCTGAGTTGTACGACGCCAGCGTGGACGCCGTCGAAGTCCGCCGCCGCATCGGGATGGTGTTCCAGAAACCCAACCCGTTCCCCAAGACCGTCTACGAGAATGTGGCCTTCGGTCCGCGCCTGCACGGCTACAAAGGCAACATGGACGAACTGGTTGAGAAGAGCCTCAAAGGCGCCGCGCTATGGGACGAGGTGCAAGACAAGCTCAACCAGTCCGGCCTTGGCCTGTCGGGCGGTCAACAGCAGCGCCTGTGCATTGCACGGGCGATGGCGACCGAACCGGACGTCATTCTCATGGACGAGCCCACCAGCGCGCTTGACCCAATCGCCACCGACCGGATCGAACAGCTGATTCACGAAATCAAGAAAGACTTCACGGTCATCATCGTCACGCACAACATGCAGCAGGCCGGCCGCGTGTCGGACCGCACGGCGTTCATGCACCTAGGCGTCTTAATCGAAGAAGGCCCCACGGACCAGATCTTCACCAACCCGCAGCATGAAATGACGGAGAACTACATTAGCGGCCGGTTCGGTTAAGCCGCACGCCACCCACTCATGACGGCGCTTGGTTGAGGCGGTTGGCCGCCAACTCGGCGCCGTCTTGCTGGATCAGGTCGATACCTTCAGCCGCACGGTCGAGAACCTCGCGGAGTGTGTCCTGCTCATCACTGCGGAATTTTGAAAGCACCCAGCGTTCGACCGGCCAGCCTTCAGGTGGGCGGCCCACGCCGACCTTCAGCCTGAGGGTGTCAGGACCGATGGCGCGCGTGATGTCGGCCACGCCTTTTTGGCCACCCGCGCCGCCGCCTTGCTTGAGGCGCAAGCGACCCAGGGGCAAGTCCATATCATCGTGGACGATGAGCAACCCCTCGATTTTGAGGCGGTTGCGGTTCATGAACGCCTGGGTCGCCACACCGGAGCGGTTCATGAAGCTGTGCGGCTTGAACAGCTTGAGTGCACCGATGTTGGCGTACACGCCACCTCGCCCGCGGCGCCAACGCCCGCCGTGACGCTCAACGTACCGGTCTAAGACAAGAAACCCGGCGTTATGCCGGGTTTCTTCGTACTTTGGGCCTGGGTTGCCAAGCCCAACCACCCAGTTCATGGGCGGTCGTTAGCTTTCGTCGGATTCTTCGGCTTCGTCCTCGTCGGACTTCTCGCCGATCACTTCGGGTTCGGTGACCTCGCCGGCTTCCGCTTCGGCTTCCGCTTCCACCGAGGTGCGCGACGCGACAACCGTCAGCACCGTCAGGGACTCATCATCAACGATTTCAGCGGTTTCGGGGAGCATGCTCCGCAGGTCGGAAATATGGATGGAGTCACCGATGTTCATTTCGGTAATGTCCAGCTCGATGGTGTCCGGAATTTCGTTCGGCAACACGTCGATCGTGACTTCACGGCGTTTGACGTCCAGCATGCCGCCGTCACGCTGACCCGCGGACGTGCCCACGATTTCGATCGGGATGCCCACGTTGACCTTCTGGCCTTTGGTGATGGCGTAAAAGTCAACATGCATCGGCACGCGGCGGCGCTTATCCATCTGCACCTCACGCACGAGCACCTGATGCGTATCCCCTTCGACATCCAAGTCGATCAGGTTCGCGGTGCCTTGGCTGCGGAACACCTTGTCGAACGTCCGGAAGTCGACACTTACGGGCTGGTTCAGTTCTTTGTTGTACACGACGGCCGGTAGGCGGCCCGCGCGACGGACCGGGTTGTTATGCCCAGCTTGGCGCTTTTCGGCTTCAAGTTTCATGCTTCCTCCTGAGGATTCGCTGCCGCCCACCTTGGAGGCGCGCGCAGCGAGACGCAAGTAGAAATCTTACTTCGTTTGCGCCTGTGAGCGCAACCGCTACGCCTGGTTCAACCGTTAAACAGTGAGCTGACCGAGGCGTTGTCGTGCACGTTGCGGATCGCTTTGGCCAGCAGCGGTGCGACCGACAAGACCTCCACACGTGGGTGGGATTCCTTGAAGGGGATGGTGTCGGTCACCACGATGCGTTCGATCGAGTCGTGTGTCAGACGCTCCAGGGCGGGCGGCGTGAAGACGGCATGCGTGGCGGCCACGATCACGTGCGGCTGCGCCCCGAGGCGCAAGAGGGCGTCAATGCCGCGGCGCATCGTGCCTGCTGTGGAGATCATGTCGTCGATCATGATCGGCCGTTTGCCTTCCACATCCCCGATCACGTGCGTGACTTCAATCTCGGTGGGGCTGTTCCGTCGCTTGTACAGCATGGCGAGCGGCAGGTCCAGATGGTTGGCCAGGCGGCGTGCTTCCGTCGCACGCCCAACGTCAGGGGAGACGACCACGTGGTCGTCAAGGTTGCCGCAGGTGCTCTTCAGGTTCTCACCAAGAATGTCGAGCGCGGTGAGGTGGTCGACAGGAACATCAAAAAACCCTTGGATCTGCCCGGCGTGCAGGTCGACGGTGATCACGCGGTCCACACCCGCAGTGGTCAGCAGGTTGGCGACCAGTTTCGAGGTGATCGGTTCGCGGGCGGACACCTTCTTGTCCTGCCGGGCGTACCCGAAGTACGGGATGACGGCGTTGATGCGCCAAGCCGACGCGCGCTTCAGGGCGTCGGCAAGCACCAAAACTTCCATCAGGTTGTGGTTCACCGGTTGGCTGGTGGACTGGATGATGTAGCAGTCGTACCCGCGGACGCTTTCGTCGATCTTGATTTGGGTTTCGCCGTCAGGGAAGGTCGTCACCGAGCCGTGCGAGAGGTCCATGCCGAGGTGTTTTGCTACGGCGCGGGCCAGGTCGGGCGTGGCGGTGCCGCTGAACAGTTTGACGTCGTCGCCGACCCTCATGATGTGCCTCTCAGGCGGACGCGGAGGGTGGCTTTGGGGGTCGCGGCGAAGTTGAGCACGGGGCACCTCGGTTGGCTTGACGGCCGTGAAGCAAACGAAACGGGCTGCGGTCGCGCCATGCTACCGCAGCCCGCTCGGATGCAATGCTGGGTTACCGGGCGTACTGCACAGAACGCGTTTCGCGGACCACGGTCACCTGCACCTGACCGGGGTACTCCATGTCCTGCTCAATCCGGTTGGCCACATCGCGGGCCAGTAGCGCAGCCTTGTCATCGTCAATTTCGGTGGGTTCGACAATGACGCGAACCTCACGGCCCGCCTGAATCGCGAAGCTTTTCTCGACCCCAGGGAAGCTCGACGCGATGGCCTCCAAGCCCTCGAGGCGTTTGAGGTACACCTCAAGCGATTCGCGTCGCGCGCCTGGCCTGGCGGCACTGACGGCGTCGGCGGCACTGACAAGAATGGGGAAGAGGGTTTCGGCACGATCGAGGTCGTGGTGGTTGGCGATCGCATCGATGACCTCGTCAGGCTCACCAAACCGGCGGCCGAGGTTCGCCCCGATTTCTGTGTGGGTGCCTTCAAGCTCGCGGTCGATCGACTTTCCGATGTCGTGCAGCAAGCCGGCCCGGCGGGCCATGCCTTCGTCGATGCCGAGTTCGGCTGCCAGAATGCCGCAAATGTGCGCCACTTGGACGGAGTGCTGCAGGATGTTCTGCCCGTAACTGGTGCGGAAGTGCATCCGGCCGAGCAGTTGCAGCATGCCGGGCTTGATGCCGGTGACGTTCGCTTCGAGGATCGCTTCGTCGCCACGCTCACGGATGTACGACTGCATGTCTTGCTGGGCTTTTTGGACGACCTCTTCGATGCGTGCTGGGTGGATGCGACCGTCGTCGATCAGTTCACCTAAGGCAAGCTTGGCGACCTCGCGGCGCATCGGGTTGAAGCTTGAGAGCAGCACCGCTTCTGGCGTGTCATCGATGATGAGATCCACACCGGTGAGCGACTCGAACGCGCGAATATTGCGACCCTCACGGCCGATGATGCGGCCTTTCATGCCGTCGCTCGGGATCGGGACGACGGTGGTGGCCACCGCGGCAGAGACCTCGCTGGCGCTGCGTTGGATCGCTTGCGCAAGGATGTTTTGTACGGTCCGTTTGCTTTCTGCGTCGGCTTGCTCAACGCTGGCGCGAACGCGGATGGCTTTCTCACGGTCGAGCTCACGGTCGACGCGTTCCAGCAGCCGCGCTTCGGCCTGCTCACGGCTCAGGCTTGCGACCGTCTGCAGTTCACGTTCGATGCTGGCTTCCTTGTCGGCCAAGGCATCTTGGCGGGTGCGCAGGTCCGCCTCGTGGGCGTCGAGGGCTTCTTCTTGCTCGTCGAGCCTCAGGGCGCGGGCGTCTTGTTGCTCGCCGCGGCGGGTGAGGCGTTCTTCAAACCCGTCGAGCTTTTCGCGTTCGCGTTTGACGTCCTCGCGGGCGCGGGCGAGTTCTTCATGCCCGCGGGCGGTCTCTTCGCGCATGCGCTCCGCTTCGCGCAGGGTTTCGTCTCGGTCGCGTTCTGCTGTCTCGCGCGCGGTTTGCGTGATGCGTTCCGCTTCGCGTTCGGCGTCCTTGCGGGCCTCTTGGATGGTGTCGCGCTTGAGGGTTTCGACCTCTTGGCGGGCCTCTTGGCGCATCCGTTCGGCTTCGGCGCGGGCTTCGTTTAAGACCTTTTGGTCGCGGTTGTTACGGATGAGCAGTCCGGCCGCGAGACCGACGACTAGGCCGACGACGGCAAACAGGAGTGGCCCGATCATTCGCTGGCCTCCGCACCGTCTGCGGCTTCATCGCTGTCAGCTGCAGATTCGTTTTGCGGTTCGGTGTCAGGCTTCAGGGCATCAAGCACCCGCTGTTTAATCTCCGCTTTCAGGCTGTCGTCCGCGCCAATGAACTCAGCCGCGCGTTCCTTACCCTGACCCAAACGGGTTTCCCCATACGCAAACCACGAACCGGACTTCTCCACCACCCCAAGATCACTCGCAACCTGCACCAAATCCCCAAGCGC
>CAJXNS010000050.1 GCA_913057165.1 uncultured Trueperaceae bacterium | reverse complement strand
GCGCCTACCGGGCGGCGGTCGCGCGTTCGGCATGGAACCTGCGCATGGGGCGTGCGCACGCCATGGGACACCTAAAAGGCGCTGCGGTTCAGGTGCTGCTTAAGCAGCCACTGGTTGGGCCGGTGGCGCGGGCGTTCAGTATGCAGTGATCCGTAGCCGCACGATGCGGCGTCTTGCTGAAGGGGCGTTCGCAACCTTCGCCAGTTCAGTACGTCCAACCGAAGGTTGTCAGCAGCCGTGCTGTCCCGACTGCCGACGCGCCTAGGCGCGTTTCGAGCGTGCCGCGTTCCCCGTGGACGCCCAGGCGGTGGCGAAGCTCGAGGCTGGTGCGCACGTACGCGTCGTGCCGCGCATGGCTCACGGTCAAACCCATCCTGTCGTCGTTTTCGCGGCTTTGGCGTTCGTACGTGACGTCCGCGCCGTAACCGCATTCGATTCCGTCGCCCTGCCCGTCGCCGTCGCACCGCATATGCGGCGCCATTTCAAACCTGGATTTGAAGCGCCCGTCCACGAACGCACGGTCGCCTTGGGAAGGTTCGTAGACAAGGATGGGTTCGACAAACCCGCGAACGAGGTTGACGTTCGCCACCTTGACGCTACCGGCCTCGCTCAATTCGCCTTGGGTGACCCGCACCTGAGCGTCGGTCGCAACGGCGCGCGACAGACTCAAGCCTGCACGCGGGGTGACCGACCACGCCCCCGACCGGCTGACGCCCGAGACTGCCAAACCCCCATGCAGGCTGGCAAGGCCGTGCCCACCATCGGCGGCAACCGGATCGCTCGACGGAAAGAACCGGAGATTGAACGTGGTTCGGCCCAACCCAGCAAACGCGAAGTAGTCAACATACAACCCGTTTTCGTACCTTCGGGCTCCGTACACACCGGCGTGGAATGCCGCACTGTCGATTCCTCCATCGGCCTCCGTGTCGACATGCGCGTTTGAGGTTTGTACGTCAGCTGCGAATCCTTGAATCTCGTCCAGGCTTCGCCACGCCTCCCACCGTGCCGTTGCGTTAAGGGTGCTTTGCAGACCAAGCCCAAACGCTTGGGTCACCGAAAAACGACCCGTGGTACGGCGTTGCACGCCGGTTTGGCAGTCGTAGCGCACGTCGCGGGCGTCCGCGTCGGCCGTCAACGGTTTCGTGCCGCCTTCGGCGTACCCGTTCCACTCAAATTCGCTGGCGCGAAGGCACGGGTCGGCTGCACCCGGTGTTTCGGCGTCCTGCACCTCCACGGCCAGGAGCGTCACGTGGGGCTTTTTGTCCTGCGTACCGTGTTCGGCGCCTGGGTGCACGCCGGTGCGAAGGCGCTCTGGGTCAACGCCACGCGCAACGAGCATGCGGCGCACTGCGTCGGCTCGCAGCCCCGCCAAGTCGTTGTCGGCCTGAATTGCGTCGTCCTTGCTTACGACTCCCGCGACCTCCGCTTGGACGGATGGGCAGCGGAGCAGCGTTTCTGCCCAGCGGTCGATTGTGGTTTCCGATGCTGCGTCAACCGCGTCCGAATCGGGCTCAAACACGACCGGTTGCGCGGTCGCCTGCCAGGCCAGAGCCGACTGGCAGACGCGCACGGGGTCGGTGTCGGCTTGCGTCAGGGTCCCACGCGTGTCGCGTGCCAGGCCTGAGAATCGGGTGTTTTGTTGGTCGGTGGCCGCGCGCAGGCGTGCGTGCAATAGATCCCCAAGGGGCTCTCGAATCCGGTCGACCAGGCCGTCGTTCACCTCAACCGTGGGAAGAACGACGCTGACGCCGTCAAAGCGTGGGTCTTCGGAGGTCACGGTTGCGGTGGGTTGGCAGGGGTGCGGCCCCTCCGCGATGCCGTCGTTGATCGCCGTGACGGTCGCGGGCTGCTCGCTGGCAAACGATTCGGGCGTGAATACCAGCGTGCTCGGTTGGACGTCGCACTGCCCGTCGCCCGCGAGGGTGACGACAACGTTGTGCGTGGGGACGCCGTCAAGATGGAGGCCCATGAGGCCGTGGTCGTCTTGACCCTCCATCGCTTGCAGGTCGTGGGGGGTGGCGATGACACGGTTTGTGTTGTTGTCCTCGATGGTGGCCGTGGCTGTGAGGGCCGGCGTGAAGGGCGTGGTCGTACCACCTTCGCTGTACTCAAGAAGGCTTAACACCAAGTTTTCGTCGCCTTCGATCAGTCCGTCATCGACCACAGGGATGGAGATCCGTACGCTGGTTTCGCCTGCCTTCAACGTGGCCGTTCCTGCCGCTGCGCCGGCGATGTCTGCACCCAAATCGGCGGTACCTCCGAGCGTGTACGCGATAAGCTGATCGGCTGCTGCTGGGTCCTTCACGGCGATCTCGAACACCACGTGTCCGTCGTCGCCGTCGGGTTTTTCGTGGCCGTGCTGCACGACGCTGACGGTGTGCGTGATTTCGCAATCGGTGAGGGCCACGTTGTTGCCGAACACGTGAGGGTCGCCGGCTTCGATGACGAACTCGTCGTAGTATGCGTTCGCTGCCGGGGTGAAGTCGACCAGCGTGCCACTGGTGCCGTCCTCCTCGGAACCGATGAAGGCGGGGTTGTCGGGAAGCAGGAGCGTGACGTCAAGCTTGCCTTCGTTTTCGGCCGTGTTGATGGTGGTTCCCGGCGGGGGGTTGTACTGCACCGTGAAGGTGTCCTCCTGCTGGGCAAACCATTGGAATTCGCCGTCGCTGCCGTCTTTGACGATACGGATCGCGTTCGCGGTGCCGACCTCGCTGTTGCTGCCACCGGAGCTGTTCGTGACGACAATCGAACCGCCGGGAACGATCCGGCCGTCGTCCTCGCAGTAGAAGAAGCCCTGGGGGTCGTACTCTTCTGGCGACGGGTCGAAGGCGTCTGGGACGCCGTCTCCGTCGCGATCGCTGTAACCCACTTGCGTCGCTTCACTACCCGGTAGGACGTCCTCGACAAGGTCTTGAACCGTAAGCGTGAACCGCGCCGTGACGGGTTGATCGTCCGGGTCGAGCAACGGATCGCCGTTCGCGTCGGTCGCTTGGAACAACGCTTCGTAGACGTTGTCGTCGTTGGCGTCCTTTGGCGTTTCGTAGTCGGGCGGTTCGTTCGAGTCGTCACCATCGTGATCGAAGAACACAAGCCCTGAGGAGGTGACCTCAAACCGGTGCCCGTCGGGGGAGGTGGTCGGGTCTTGAACGCTGACCCACCCGGCAATGGGTTGATCCGAGGTGATTTGGCCCGCGTAGTTGCGTCCCTCCGTGGGGTCAAACTGGTTGTCCGGACTGAAGGTCGACGGGTCTCCGTTTTCACGCGTACCGTTGACGATCACGTAGTTTTCTTCCAGCAGGGTTTGCCTGAACTCGGTTCCGACCTTGAGTTGGCTCGGGCCGTCGGGTCCCGTCAGGGTCGGGGCCGTCGGCTGCACGGCCACCTGAACCGTCTCCGAGGTGGCGTTGCCCGCGGCGTCGGTCGCGGTGACGGTCACGTCGTACGTGTTGTCGCCGCCTTGGTCTTCTGGGTTGGCGTGACCCTTTTGGGTTTTAAAGCGCAGTTCGCCTGACGCGTCGATCTCAAACAGGTCCGCATCGTCGCCAGACAAGCTCCACGTGGAGGGCTCGTCGGCTTGAAACCGGTCGATGGGTTCCGTGCTGTACTCGGCGTGGGTGTACGCGCTGCCGTTGCCGCTTCGGGCGGTGATGTTGGGGGCCACGGTGTCCGTTTCGGTGGCTCCACCCGCCGGTTCCACCACGACCGTGGCGTCGACTTGGGTGGTGTTGCCCGCCTGATCGACGGCTTCGATCTGCACCTGGTAACGGTTGTCGCCGTCGGCGTCGCTGGGGTTTGCGTGACTCGGTGAGGCTTTCAAGTGCAGGTTGCCGTCCGCGTCAAGCGTGAACCGTTCGGCATCCGGTCCGCTCAGCGTGAACGTTTGGAGCGGCTCGTTGGGTTCGATCGTCATTGCGGCCACGCTTGCATCGTGGCCGTCTTGCACCGAGCCGAACAGCGCCGTGTTGGTGACGGTACCGCCCAGGCCGTTGGGTCCGCTGAGGCTTGGCGGGACGTCGTCTTGCACGGTGACCAGCAGCGGTTTGACGTCTTTATCAGGGATGGGCGCCAGAAAGAACGACATCGTCGCACCTCGCGTACCATCAATGTCGTCCATGTAGATGCTGAACCGCTCGACGGCGGGAAACGGCCGAAAGCTGGCGGCCTCTTTTTTGGGGTTTTCGCCGCCGCTGGTGTTAATGAGGATGTCGCCCACGCCTGGCACCCCATCCCGTAAGCGGTCCCTTCGGTCGGCGGACCATGAGACCGGCACGCCTGGATCGAGCGTGAAAATTTCGAGGCCATCCGAGTTGCTTGCCACCTGCAGGTTGGTTTCGTCGGCCCATTTGCCTGGGACGGTCGCAATGAACGAATCGCGTGGGCCTGCGTCGTCCATGTCGTCGATGTTGTTAAAGCCGATTCGCTTGATTTTGAACCCTTGCGCCTCAAGCGTGAAGTTCGCGGGGGCTGATAGTGTGACTTTCCCGTTGGATGCGTTCTTGCTGCTGCCACCGGTCACGACGATTTGGTAGCCGTTGTTGGCGGTGAGCACCATGGCATTACCGTCCATCTGGATGTCGTCAAACGCCAGTTCGGTGGTTTGTGCGTGCGTCGTGCTGAAGGTGGCCCATCCGAACAGCAGCGCGCCGAGCATAAGCCGTGCTAACGGGAGGGCTGAACTTAAGGGAGGTACGTTGCGTTCTTGCCGGGCGCTGGGTTTGCGTCTGCCTGCCGGTTGGTTCATGGCGCGCTCCAGTTGAAGTTGGGTTGCAGGGTTTTCACCACGGCACGGGTGGTGAGCGTGACGTTGCCGCCGGCAGGTCCGGCGCCGAAAGCGAGCGTGGTGGTGGTACGGCCCGCCTCAAACGTTTCCGTTCGCGCGACTTCGACTTGGACGTCCACGGTGCAGCGCTCCGCGGGCCTGAGCGGTTGGTCGCCCAAGCGGCAAGCCAGCGTGGGTTGCAGGGAGCGGTTCCATTGCACGTCGCGGGTGGTCGACGGCACCGCCGGCGCGGCTAGGGTGGGCCTGACGTTCAGTTCGACCTGCCACGGGTTTGTGACGGACACGGCGAGGCCTGTCTCCTTGCGTCCGTACGCCTCACCGACGAGTTGGGCGTCTGCGGACCACGTGCGTGCCGCAAGCAGTTCCATTTGAAGCCCAATGTCGGCCTGGCGGTAGGCACTGTTGAGCGTCAGGCGCCCACCCAGGGCGCCGGTGAAGCCGACGGTGGGGCCGTGAAGCGTAAGGAGTGGGTTACTGACCTGGATGGCGTAGCGTTGCCTTCTGAGCATCGCGAACGCCTGGACGTCCGTCCTGTCGCCCATTCGGCCGTGCGCAATGGCGGTCGCGGTCAGCCCAAGCGACCCGTCGGTGCCCGTGAAATCGTCGCGTGCAACCGGACCGGTGCGGGCGTCCACGCCCAGTTGGTAGGCGACGGTGAACGCATCGTTTGGGGTGGTGCGCATGGCTAGGTTCGCTTCAACGCTTGCTTCGTCCTCGCGTTCGGGCGTTTGCGTCAGCGCGTAAGCAAGGTCGAGCCGAATCGGTTCCGGGCGGTGGCGGGTTGGGAGGTGGGTGCTTGCCCGTCCCTCCAGGCGCGTCGCGTCGGTTGCGAGACGCCCCTGACTTTCAATATCGGCGGTGGCCCACCACGGCGTCGGTTGGCAACCCTCGCTGTCAACCTCGCGGTTGAGGCACGCATAGGTGGTGACAAACCCCGCTGGGACGGGTTCCTGGCTGCGTTCGACGGCGCGCTTGAGCCTGTCAACGCTGCGCGTCAGTTCACCTTGCATGCCTTCCGCAAACAGCCCTTCGATCGTCTCGCGGTGTAGGTCGAGCGCACCTTTCACGGTTCCGGACTGAATTTCCAAGGTTGGAGACTCGGCGCTCGGGTTGCCGGCCGCGTCCACCGCTGCGGCTTCGTTGACCTTCACGGTGATGAAGCCACCGAGCTGAACATCGGTAAAGAACGCCGTGTAGGTGCGCCCGGATCCTTCGATCCTTGCCACGCTGGCGCGCGTCACGGCGATATCTCGTGCAGTAAAGCCCGTGACCGCCTCACTGAATTCGATGGTGGTTTCAAACGGTCCGTCCACGCCGCCTGGGTCTTGCACGGTGACGGTGGGTTGTTCGGTGTCCTTTAATAGCGTTTCAACGCTTGAGGCGGCTTCGTTTCCAGCCAGGTCGGTCACGCTTGCCGTGACGCGCAGCGAGCCGTCCGGAAGGCCGCTGACGTCAAGCACCGCCGACCATGTCATGTCCGGTTGGACGGTGGTGTCGGCCTCAACGGTCTGGGTGTCAACGGTGGATGTTTGCGTGGTGCGCAGCGTGGCGGGCGCAGCGTCCGCCGGCGGTTCGACCTTAATCGTCACCACCGCTCCAGGCTTGACGCCTTGAATCGGACCGCCCACACGTACCGAGGAGGCGTTGGCCAGGGCGGCGATAATGCCTTGGCCGCCCACCTCGGGCTGGATTTGCACCCTTGGGGCAACCGTATCGAGCTCGATTGGGGTCGACGACGCCCGCGCCGAAGTGTTGCCCGCGGCGTCCTCAAGCTCCAGTTCGATTTGGTTCGACCCCTCCTGCAGGGCACCTTCCGGCAGCGTCGCTGCCCAGCGGCCGTCCGCGTTCACCGGGGCGCTGGCGACGGCCGTGCCGTTCGCGTAAATGGTGATGATTCCGCCCGGTTCGGCGGTTCCTACGAGCGTTTGGGCGGGCTCGTTGGTGAGGTGGTGCCCGGCATCTTCGGGGTCGTGACGGCCGGACGCTGGTTCCGCAGCCGGAATGGCGTCGGCACTGGGGGCTTGCCTATCGACGGTTAGGACGAACGGTTCGGAGGGTAGCGACGCGTTCCCGACGCCGGCCGACACGGTACGGGTGGTCAGTTCGTAGTTGCCTTCGGCGAGACCGCTGAAAGTATGGCTCCAGGTGCCGTCTCCGTCGGCAGGCAACGCAATTTCAACGGGGGTTGGCTCCCCTTTGATGAACAGTTGAACGGTGGTTCCTGGTTCGGCCGTGCCTGCCACGGTGGGGTTGTTTTTGTTTGTCGCAAAATCGGTTGGCCCCGTTTGGCTGTCCGCGTCCATGACGGGCGACGCGGGCTGGGGTGGGGCGATGGTGTACGCACTGAAGGTTGCCGTCTCCAATTGGGTGGCATTGCCGCCATCGTCTTGGGCGTACACGGTCACAGTCAGGTCGGCGGCATCAAGCGTGCCGGGCGGCAGGACGTACGTGGCCTTCCATTTGCCACCGGCCGTTCGGCTGGCGCTGACGTCGCTAGGGCCGCCAAAATCGGAGACGTCAAAGGTGACATCGACAATGTCGGTGTTGCCGTCGCTTGCGTCATCCCAGACAACGGTGAGGGCGTCGTCAACCTTGAACACAGATCCGCCCGAACCGCTGGCACCGGATACATCAACGTTTGCCGCGGTCACGGTAGGCGGTTTGGTGTCTAAAACCGTGGGTTCACTGGTGTACGTCGTTGCATTGCCGGCCGTATCGGTGGCCGTCAGCGTGTAGCGGGCATCGTCCAGGTCAACCGTACCCGCCTGTACGTCAAGGTTGACGGTCCAAACCTGACCGTTCTGTGTCAGGGTCGCGTTACTGGGACCCCCGAACTCGCTCAGGTCGGCGGTCACACTGTCCAGGTCGTCGTTGCCGTTCCCATTGGGGCCAGCACGCCACTCGAGCGTAAGCGTGTCGCCTGCCAGCAAGGCGCCTTGGGTGCCGCGACCCGGCGTTGCGTTGGTGAAGTAGGCACCGTCGACCTTGGGTGGTTCGGCATCGATGGAAAGCTGCGTGGCTTCGTCCGCGTGTTGTGTTTGGTTGCCCGCCTGATCGGTGGCCACAAGACCGAACGGAAGGCTGTTGGTCTTGATACCGGTTTGGGCTTGAATGGTGAACTCAGCAACCCACTCGCCGCTTTGAAAGCCTGCCGCGTACTGGCTTGGTCCACCAAAGGCGCTGAGGTCGAATGCGACGTCTTTTAGCGGCTCCGCCTCACCGGCGTTTTGGGGGTCCCAGGCGATCGTGACGGTGTCGCCGACCGCGAGCGCGCCTTGGTTTGGGGTCAGGGTGACGTCGTCCGCCAAAACGGTTGGTTGGCTGACGTCCACAACGTAGGTCTCACCGGCGTCAAATGAGGAAATAAGGCCAAGGTTGGTCGATTCCGACTTCACCGCGGCGTCTTGTTTGACACGCAGGCCGAGGGCTCCTTCGCCGGCGGAGCGGGCCACCGTGACGGTGTACGCACTGCCGGTGCCGGTGACGCTTTCGATGGTCGCGGTCACGTCACCGGTGATTTCAAACGTTTCGGTGCTGACACCCACCACGTCGTCGCTGAACGCGACATCAAAGGTGAACGACGCCGCGTTGGAGTGCGGAGAGCTTGCGGCCGAGTTGCGCTTTACGTGAACGGCGCTGACGCCGGCGTTGTAAAGGATTGACGCAAACCCGTTTTTTCTTGCCGTCGTGAAGTTGTAGTTGGTTACACGCCCCTCCCGGTACGCGGAGCCACCGCCGGTACCGTTCGTGGCGTGAGCGCTACGTGTCCCGCCTCGACCGGGATTTCCGGCGGGAGAGCCACCCCCAGCGCTTCCACCGCCGTTCGTTGCATCGTTTATATCCCCAAAATTTTGTCCATCCCCACCGCGTTTTCCCCGGTATTGCCAACTGATATTGGTTCTGTTGTTGAAGCTACGGCCACCATGTTTTGGCCCAAACTGATGGCGGCACACGGAACCTGTGGAACCACCGCCTCCTCCGGCAACCAGCAACGCCTCACTGCTTCTTGCATTAGTGCCGTCAAACAGACCCGAGGCGTAACCACCCGCACCGCCGCGGCTACATCCAGACCCCCCTTTGCCGTCCCCGCCGCCATTCATGTAATCTATCGAGCCGGTGATTACGTATAAGTTCTTACCAGGCT